>CADCUK010000045.1 GCA_902805865.1 uncultured Nocardioidaceae bacterium
GGACGAGGGCCCCGCTGCCGGACCGGCGACGCTCGTGGGGCTCCAGATCGCTCGCGAGAAGAACTGGCGTGCGCCGGCCTCGGGGTCGGACGATGCAGGAGGCAAGCAGTGACGGACATGCTGACCCCCGTCCTCTCGGACAACTGGGACGCGGACCGGTCGTGGACGCGGGCGTCGTACGAACGCTCCGGTGGCTACAGCGCCCTTCGGACCGCGCTCGGCATGGAGCCCGGTGACGTCGTCCAGCTCGTCAAGGACTCCGGGCTGCGCGGACGTGGTGGCGCGGGCTTCCCGACCGGCATGAAGTGGGGCTTCATCCCGCAGGACAACCCGAACCCGAAGTACCTCGTCGTCAACGCCGACGAGTCGGAGCCGGGCACCTGCAAGGACATCCCGCTGATGATGGCCAGCCCGCACACGCTCGTCGAGGGCGTGATCATCTCCTCGTTCGCGATCCGCGCGAACGTCGCCTTCATCTACGTGCGTGGCGAGGTCCTCCACGTCGTACGCCGGCTGCAGTCCGCGGTCCGCGAGGCGTACGCCGCCGGCCACCTCGGCAAGAACATCCACGGGTCGGGCTACGACCTGGACGTGGTGGTCCACGCCGGTGCAGGGGCCTACATCTGCGGCGAGGAGACGGCGCTGCTGGACTCGCTCGAGGGACGTCGCGGCCAGCCGCGGCTGCGCCCGCCGTTCCCCGCGGTCGCCGGGCTCTACGCCTCGCCGACCGTCATCAACAACGTCGAGTCGATCGCGTCGGTGCCGGCCATCGTGAAGAACGGCGCGACCTGGTTCTCCTCGATGGGCACCGAGAAGAGCAAGGGCATGACGCTCTACTCGCTGTCGGGCCACGTGGTCCGGCCCGGGCAGTACGAGGCGCCGCTCGGCATCACCCTGCGCCAGCTGCTCGACCTCGCCGGTGGTGTCCGGCCCGGTCACGAGCTGAAGTTCTGGACCCCCGGTGGCTCGTCGACGCCGATCCTCACCGCCGAGCACCTCGACGTGCCTCTCGACTACGAGGGTGTCGGGGAGGCCGGCTCGATGCTCGGCACCAAGGCGCTGCAGATCTTCGACGAGACGACCTGTGTCGTCCGCTCGGTGCTGCGCTGGACCGAGTTCTACAAGCACGAGTCCTGCGGCAAGTGCACCCCGTGCCGCGAGGGCACGTGGTGGCTGGTCCAGGTGCTCAACCGCCTCGAGCACGGTGAGGGCACCGAGGCCGACCTCGAGAGCCTGCTCGACCAGTGCGACAACATCCTGGGACGGTCGTTCTGCGCGCTCGGCGACGGTGCGACCAGCCCGATCACCTCCTCCATCGAGTACTTCCGGGACGAGTACCTTGCCCACCTGGAGCAGCAGGGGTGCCCGTTCGACCCGGTCGCCTCGACCCTCTTCGCCACGGCTGGAGCCAGCGCATGACGGTTTCGACGAGCTCAACCACCGGCGGCAGCAAGCCGTCCAACGCCCCCGCGGCGCAGGACCTGGTGACGCTGACCATCGACGGGATCGAGACCAGCGTGCCCAAGGGCACGTTGGTGATCCGGGCGGCGGAGCAGGTGGGCGTGCAGATCCCGCGGTTCTGCGACCACCCGTTGCTCGCCCCGGTCGGCGCGTGCCGTCAGTGCCTCGTCGAGGTCGCGATGCCCGACCGCGAGGGCAACGTGAAGCCGATGATGGGCCCGCCCGGACGGGTCAAGCCACAGGCCTCCTGCACGCTCGCCGTCTCCGACGGCATGGTCGTGAGCACCCACCTGAGCTCGCCGATCGCCGACAAGGCACAGCAGGGCGTCATGGAGCAGCTGCTCATCAACCACCCGCTCGACTGCCCGGTGTGCGACAAGGGCGGTGAGTGCCCGCTGCAGAACCAAGCGATGACCAACGGCCGCGGTGAGTCGCGGTTCCTCGAGATCAAGCGCACGTTCCCCAAGCCGATCAACATCTCCGCCCAGGTGCTCCTCGACCGCGAGCGCTGCGTGCTGTGCGCACGCTGCACGCGGTTCTCCGAGCAGATCGCCGGCGACCCGTTCATCGCGCTGATCGAGCGCGGTGCCCTGCAGCAGGTCGGCATCTACGAGCAGGAGCCCTTCCGCTCGAACTTCTCCGGGAACACCATCCAGATCTGCCCGGTCGGCGCCCTGACGTCGGCGGCGTACCGCTTCCGGGCCCGGCCGTTCGACCTGGTCAGCACCCCGTCGGTCGCCGAGCACGACTCGTCGGCCTCCGCGATCCGCGTGGACCACCGACGCGGCAAGGTGATGCGTCGACTGGCCGCCAACGACCCGCAGGTCAACGAGGAGTGGATCTCCGACAAGGACCGGTTCGCGTTCCACTACGCCCACCAGTCCGACCGGCTCACCCACCCGATGGTGCGCGACGAGAGCACCGGTGAGCTGCGTGCGGCCTCGTGGCCGGAGGCCTTTGCGGTCGCCGCCCGCGGTCTGCAGGCGGCCGGCCACGTCGGCGTGCTGCCCGGCGGCCGGCTGACGCGCGAGGACGCCTACGCCTACGCGAAGTTCGCGCGCGTCGCCCTCGGCACCAACGACATCGACTTCAGGTCGCGCCCGCACTCCGACGAGGAGGCGCAGTTCCTGGGTGCCCGCGTCGCGGGGCGGGACATCGGCGTCACGTTCGAATCGCTGGAGACCGCGAGCGCGGTCGTCCTCCTCGGCCTCGAGCCGGAGGAGGAGAACGGCACGCTGTTCCTGAGGCTGCGCAAGGCCTCCCGCGGCAAGACGAGGATCTTCGCGGTGGCTCCGTACACCAGCCGTGGGCTCAGCAAGATGAAGGCCACGGTCGTGCGCACCGCCCCGGGCGACGAGGTCCCGGCCATCGAGGCACTCGCCCACGACGGCCAGCTCGCGCTGGACGGCGGCGGGGTCATCCTGGTCGGCGAGCGGCTGGCCACCGTGCCGGGCGCCCTCACCGCTGCCGCTGTGCTCGCCACCCAGACCGGCGCCCGTCTCGCGTGGGTGCCGCGCCGTGCGGGCGACCGGGGGGCGCTGGACGCCGGCTGCCTGGGCGGACTTCTCCCAAGCGGTCGTGCCGTGGCCGACCCTGACGCCCGCGTCGACGTCGGCGCTGTCTGGCGTGCCGAGGTGCCTTCGACGATCGGCCGCAGCGGCGACGCGATCCTCGCGGCGGCCGCAGACGGCCGGCTCGGCGGACTCGTCATCGGGGGAGTGGAGCTCGACGACTACGCGAACCCGGCTGCGGCCAGGGTTGCGGTGCAGGCGGCGCGCTTCGTGGTCAGCCTCGAGCTGCGCGCCAGCACGGTCACCGAGCTCGCCGACGTGGTCTTCCCCGTCGCGCCGGTGGCGGAGAAGTCCGGCAGCTTCGTCAGCTGGGAGGGCCGGGTGCGGCCGTTCCCCAAGGTCATCACGGGCAGCAACGCCGTCGCCGACGTGCGGGTGCTCGCGGGCATCTCCGAGGAGCTCGGCCGTCCGCTCGGCTTCCGGACGCCCGAGGCGGCCGCTGCGGAGCTCGACGAGTTCCGTGGCTGGGACGGTGTCCGGGCCGCCGACCCCGACGTGCACGCGCAGGGCTCGGGACAGTCGACCCTTCGAGACGGTCGCTCCGCTCCCTCCTCAGGGACCGGGGCAACGACCGAGTACCGGCTGGCCACCTGGAAGACGATGATCAGCGACGGCCCGATGCAGGACGGCGACCCGGCGTACCACGCCAGCGGACCGACGCCCGTGGTGCTGGTCAGCGAAGCCACCCTCACGGCGCTCGGCCTCGCGGTCGGTGAGCCGGTGCAGCTGTCGACCGGCGCCGGCTCGGTCATCCTGCCCCTCGGCGTCGCCGACCTGCCCGACGACGTCGTCTGGGCGCCCACCGCGTCCGGCGGGGTCAACCTCGCGCGGGACCTCGGCGCGCTCGCCGGCTCGACCGTGTCGTTGGCGCCCCAGCAGTCAGTGCCGGAAACGGTCTCGTCGGCGAACGGAGCCCGGTCATGAGCATCCCCTTCCTCAACGACGCGGCGGGAACCGCGGACGACCTCAGCGCCTTCGGCAACGACGCCGTCTGGGTCGTGATCCTCAAGGCCGTGCTGATCTTCGTCGTGCTCGTGCTGCTCACGCTGTTCAACATCTGGTGGGAGCGGCGCGTGGTTGCGCGCATGCAGCACCGCATCGGCCCGAACGTCCACGGTCCCTTCGGCCTGCTCCAGTCCCTCGCCGACGGCGTGAAGCTCGCGCTGAAGGAGGACATCACCCCGAAGGCCGCCGACAAGGTCGTCTTCGTGCTGGCCCCCGTGATCGCGGTGATCCCTGCGTTCGTCGCGTGGTCGGTCATCCCGCTCGGCCCCGAGGTGCGGATCCCGTTCACCGACACGGTCACCCCGCTGCAGCTCACCGACATGCCGGTGGCGGTCCTGTTCGTGCTGGCGATCGCCTCGATCGGCATCTACGGCATCGTCCTCGGCGGCTGGTCCTCCGGGTCGACGTACTCCCTGCTCGGCGGGTTGCGCAGCTCCGCGCAGATGATCTCCTACGAGGTCGCGATGGGGCTGTCGTTCGTCGCGGTGTTCCTCTACGCCGGCTCGATGTCGACGTCGCAGATCGTCGAGGCGCAGGACAAGGTCTGGTACGCGTTCATCCTCCTGCCCTCGTTCGTCATCTACGTCATCTCGATGGTGGGGGAGACCAACCGCGCTCCGTTCGACCTCCCGGAGGCAGAGGGGGAGCTCGTCGGTGGCTTCCACACCGAGTACTCCTCGCTGAAGTTCGCGCTGTTCTTCCTCGCCGAGTACGTCAACATGGCGACGGTCTCGGCGCTGGCCACGACGCTGTTCCTCGGTGGCTGGCACGCCCCGTGGCCGATCAGCATGTGGGACGGCGCGAACGAGGGCTACTGGCCGGTCCTGTGGTTCTTCGGCAAGGTCCTCGGATTCATCTTCTTCTTCATCTGGCTGCGCGGGTCGCTGCCGCGGCTCCGCTACGACCAGTTCATGGCGTTCGGCTGGAAGCGGCTCATCCCGATCGCGCTCGCCTGGATCATCGCGGTGGCCACCGTGCGTGCGGTCACCCTGGACGGCGGCCTCGACCGGCGCTACCTGCTCTTCGGCATCGGCGTCTTCGCGGTGATCATGCTCGTGCTCTTCTTCCTCGGCGGTGACGACGACGAGGAGTCGCCGGCCGAGGAGGAGAAGGAGTTCGACGCCTTCGGCGGCGGGTACCCGGTGCCGCCGATGCCCGGGCAGTCGCTCGGCAACGGCGACGCCCGGACCGTCCGCACCAACAGCCAGAGCACGACGACGACCCCGACCACGACCACGACACCGTCCGCGACGCGCCAGGAGCCGTGATGCCCACCCTCAAGCAGCAACTCTGGGACCCGATCGCGGGGTTCGGTGTCACCTTCCGGACGATGTTCCGCAAGGTCGTCACCGAGCAGTACCCGTTCGACAAGAAGCCCACGGCACCGCGGTTCCACGGCCGTCACCAGCTCAACCGCTGGCCCGACGGGCTGGAGAAGTGCATCGGCTGCGAGCTGTGCGCGTGGGCCTGCCCTGCCGACGCGATCTACGTCGAGGGTGCGTCGAACACCCCCGACGAGCGGTTCTCACCGGGTGAGCGGTACGGCCGCGTCTACCAGATCAACTACCTGCGCTGCATCCTGTGCGGGCTGTGCATCGAGGCCTGCCCGACCCGCGCGCTGACGATGACCAACGAGTACGAGCTGGCCGACGCCACGCGGGCCGACCTCATCTACGAGAAGCAGGACCTGCTCGCGCCGCTGCTGCCCGGCATGGAGCAGCCGCCGCACCCGATGCTCATCGGCGACGACGACGGCGACTACTACCGCGGCAACTTCAAGGCCTCGACAGGCTCGACCACCGGAAGCACGAGCTCGAGCACCGAGAGCCCCGAGGGAGGAAAGCAGTGACCGCCTTCTGGATCCTGGCGCCGATCATGGTGCTGGCGGCCCTCGGCATCCTCTTCGTCCGCAAGGCCGTGCACGCCGCTCTGCTGCTCGCGGTCGTGATGATCGGCCTCGCGCTGCTGTACCTCGTGCAGGACGCGCCGTTCCTCTTCGCCGTGCAGATCATCGTCTACACCGGCGCGATCCTCATGCTGTTCCTGTTCGTCGTCATGCTGGTCGGCGTCGACGCCTCGGACTCGCTCGTGGAGACGATCCGTGGCCAGCGGCTGCTCACCGCCGTGGTCGGGCTGCTGTTCGGCCTCACGCTCGTCATCGGCGTGGCGCAGGTCAGCGTGGGAGCCATCTCCGGCCTGGACACGGCCAACACCGACGGCAACGTCGTCGGCCTCGCCGAGCTGCTGTTCACCAAGTACATCTTCGCCTTCGAGGTGACCAGCGCGCTGCTCATCACCGCCGCGCTCGGCGCGATGGTGCTCGCCCACCGTGAGCGCCTCACGCCGAGGGCGACCCAGGCGGACCTCGCCAAGCAGCGGATGCGCGACTACGCCTCCGACGGCAAGCACCTCGGCCCGCTGCCCGCGCCGGGCGTCTACGCGCGCCACAACGCGGTGGACACCCCTGCCCTGCTGCCCGACGGCACGCCGTCGGAGTCGTCGGTGTCGCGCGTCCTGGCTGCCCGGGGCACGGTCCGCTCCGCTCCGGAGCTCGCTGACGACATCGAGGGCGTCGTGCGCGACGAGGAGGGCAAGGCATGAGCGCTGAGCCGTTCCTGATCCTCTCCGCGATCCTCTTCACGATCGGCTGCGTCGGCGTGCTGACGCGGCGCAACGCGCTCGTGGTCTTCATGTGCGTGGAGCTGATGCTCAACGCCTCGAACCTCGCGCTGGTCACCTTCGCCCGGGTGCACGGCAACCTCGACGGCCAGGTCGCCGCCTTCTTCGTGATGGTGGTCGCCGCGTGCGAGGTCGTCGTCGGGCTCGCGATCATCATGACCATCTTCCGCACCCGTCGCTCGGCCTCGGTCGACGACGCGAGCCTGCTGAAGTACTGAGAGGCGTCTAGATGACCAACCTTCTGCTGTCCGGTCGCAGGGGCATGCCGTTCCTCGAAACCGAGGTGCCGGTGATCGCGCCCGCCGACGCCGGCGGGATCTTCGACTACCTCTGGCTGATCATCGCCCTGCCGGCCCTCGGCGCCCTGGTGATCCTGGTGCTCGGCGAGCGCCGCACGCACGGCTGGGGCCACTTCCTCGGTACGGCGACGGTGGCCGGCTCGTTCGTCCTCAGCGTGCTGGCCTTCCTCGAGCTGCTCGGCCGGGAGGAGACGGACCGGTCGATCGGCCAGCACCTCTACACCTGGTTCGAGGCCGGCTCGTTCCGGGCGGACGCCGCTCTGCTCTACGACCCGCTGTCGGCGCTCTTCCTGCTGCTGATCACCGGCGTCTCGACGCTGATCCACATCTACTCCATCGGCTACATGGAGCACGACGTCCGCCGGTCCCGGTTCTTCGGCTACCTGAACCTGTTCGTCGCCTCGATGCTCGTGCTCGTCCTCGCCGACAACTACCTCGGCGTCTTCCTCGGCTGGGAGGGCGTCGGCCTGGCGTCGTACCTGCTCATCGGGTTCTGGCAGCACAAGACCTCGGCGGCGGTCGCGGCGAAGAAGGCGTTCGTCGTGAACCGCGTCGGTGACATCGGGCTCGCGCTCGGCACCATGCTGATCTTCGCGACGTTCGGCACCGTCGCGTTCTCCGAGGTGTCCGCACTCGCTGAGGGCGCGTCCGACACCACGCTCAACATCCTCGGACTCCTGCTGCTGCTCGCCGCCTGCGGCAAGTCGGCCCAGGTGCCGCTGCAGTCCTGGCTGCTCGACGCCATGGAGGGTCCGACCCCGGTGTCGGCGCTCATCCACGCGGCGACGATGGTCACCGCCGGCGTCTACCTGGTCGTCCGGTCGAACTTCATCTACGAGCGCACCGAGGTCGGCCAGACCGCGGTGGTCATCGTCGGTGCGGTGACGCTGCTCGTCGGCGCGATCATCGGGTGCGCGAAGGACGACATCAAGAAGGCCCTCGCCGGGTCGACGATGAGCCAGATCGGCTACATGATGCTCGCCGCCGGGCTCGGCGTCGCCGGCTACGCGTTCGCGATCTTCCACCTGCTCACGCACGGCTTCTTCAAGGCCAACATGTTCCTCGGCGCCGGCTCGGTGATGCACGCGATGGACGACGACGTCGACATGCGCCACTACGGCGCCCTGCGCAAGGCCGTCCCGGTCACGTTCCTGACGTTCGCGATGGGCTACCTCGCGATCATCGGCTTCCCGGGCTTCTCGGGTTTCTGGTCCAAGGACAAGATCATCGAGACGGCGTTCGCCGACAACCTGTGGGTCGGGCTCGCTGCGCTCGCCGGTGCCGGGATCACCGCGTTCTACATGACCCGGTTGATGATCCTGACCTTCCTCAGCGAGAAGCGCTGGGAGCCGGAGGTGCACCCGCACGAGTCCCCGAAGGTCATGACGGTGCCGCTGATGGTGCTCGCCGCCCTGTCGGTGCTCGGCGGCCTGCTGCTGCTCGGCGACTGGATCGTCCACTGGCTGGCGCCGGTCGTCGGTGAGGAGGAGCACCACGCGCTGCCGCTCCCGGCGATCGCCTACACGCTCATCGTCACCGCGGTCGTGGCCGTGGGCGTAGCCGTCGCCTGGTTCTTCGTCGCCAAGCGCGACATCCCGCGGACGGCGCCGCAGCGGGTCAGCTTCATCACCCGCGCCGCCCGCAACGACCTCTACGGCGACCGGTTCAACGAGGCGGTGCTCATGCGCCCCGGTGACCGGATGGTCGACGGGCTGGTCACCTTCGACGACCGCGGCGTCGACGGGGTCGTCGACGGCACCGGCACCGCCGCGATGGGCATGTCGGGTGCGTTCGCCAGAATCCAGACCGGCTACGTCCGCAGCTACGCGCTGTCGGTGCTCCTCGGTGCCCTGATCGTGATCCTCGCTCTCCTGGCGGTGAACCTCGCATGAACGTCCCCTGGCTGACAGTCGCGCTGGCGCTGCCGATCCTCGGCGCCGTCGCGGTGATGCTGCTGCCCAAGCGCGCGCACGGTGCCCTGCCGAAGCAGGTTGCGCTCGGGGTCTCGCTGCTGACGCTCGTCTGGGTCCTTGCCATGGCGTCGCAGTTCGACGTCGGTGGCGACGGGTTCCAGTTCGAGGAGGTCCACACCTGGATCGCCGCGTTCGGCGCCCACTACGCCGTCGGCGTCGACGGCATCGGGCTCACGCTCGTGCTGCTGACCGTGATCCTGACCCCCGCGGTCATCCTGGCGTCCTGGAACGACGGTGACGCGGGCCGCTGGTCGGTCAACTCGTTCTTCGCCTGGATGCTGGCCCTCGAGGGGCTCGCCATCGGCACGTTCGCGGCGACCGACGTGTTCCTCTTCTACGTGCTGTTCGAGGCCACGCTGTTCCCGATCTACTTCCTGATCGGTGGCTTCGGAGGCGCCAGGCGCAGCTACGCGGCGATCAAGTTCCTGATCTTCTCGCTCCTGGGCGGCTTGATCATGCTGGCCTCGGTGATCGGGCTGTACGTCGAGTCGGCCAAGTCCAGCGGCGGGCCGACGTACCTCTTCACCGAGCTGGTGCCGATCATGGGCGAGGTCGACACGGACGTCGCCCGCTGGCTGTTCGTCGGCTTCTTCATCGCCTTTGCGGCCAAGGCGCCGATGTTCCCGGTGCACACCTGGCTGCCGGACGCAGCGGCGTCCGCCACCCCCGGCACCTCGGTGCTGCTGGTGAGCATCCTGGACAAGATCGGCACCTTCGGGATGATCCGGTTCTGCCTCGGGCTCTTCCCGGAGGCGTCGACCTGGGCGACGCCGGTCGTGCTGGTTCTGGCCGTCATCAGCGTCCTGTACGGCGGTCTCGTGGCCATCGCGCAGGACAGCATCCCGAGGCTGATCGCC
>CADCUK010000046.1 GCA_902805865.1 uncultured Nocardioidaceae bacterium
ACGCGTTCGTCCGGTGCCGGCACGTAGGCCCCGCTCGTCAGGGCCGCGAGCGCGGCGGCAGCCCCGTGCTCGACGACGATGCGCCACCGGTCCCAGAGCAACGCCCGCGCCGCGATGATCGCGGCGTCGTCGACCAGCACGCTCCGCACCCGCGCTCGCCGTGCGACGTCGAAGGCGATCTCACCGATCCGTCGGGCGCCGAGCGAGTCGGCCGCGATGCCCGAGACCGGGACGTCCGTCGGCTCCCCTGCGTCCAGGGCGGTGCGCAGCGTCGGCGCACCGTGGGGCTCGACGCCGACCACGGTGGCCTGACCCTCCAGCGCCGCGGCCACCCCGGCCATCAACCCGCCGCCACCGACGGCAACGACGACCGTGTCAGCCGGCCGGCTCGACTGCTCGGTCAGCTCGAGCGCGAGCGTTCCCGCGCCGGCGGCGATCTCGGGCTGGTCGTAGGCATGGCAGTAGAGCGCACCGGTCCGCGCGACGTGCTCCTGCGCGGCGGCGAACGCGGTGGCGTACTCCCTGCCGGCGGGGACGACCCTGGCCCCGTAGGCCTCCAGCCGAGCGACCTTCACCGCCGGAGCCGTCTCCGGCACGAACACGACCGCGGGCACACCCAGCCGCGCCGCGGCGTAGGCGTTGGCCAGCCCGGCGTTGCCGCCCGACGCGACGACCAGGCCGACCTCGGTGTCGAGCTCGCCGCTCTCGCTCGCCGACAGCACCCGGTTGAACGCACCTCGGGCCTTGAAGGTCCCCGTGTGCTGGTGCAGCTCGAGCTTGAACAAGACGTCCGCGCCGAGCTCGTCGGGCGCGAGCTCCATGACCGGCGTACGGCGGACAAGCGGCCGCACGCGGTCCCAGGCGTTCTCGACGTCGCTCCGATGGATCACGCAGCGAATCTAGCCGTCGTGGTCGTGGTGCCGGTCCGGAGGTCAGTCGCCGTCGCGCTGCGACGGGATGACGCCGCCGTTGTGCCGCACCCGCCTCGGGACGATGCCGCCGCTCGTCGGTCCTGCACGGGGCCTGTCGACGGGCTCCACGACATCGGGCCCCAGGACATCGGGCCCCAGGACATCGGGCCCCAGGACGGCGGGCCCCAGGACGGCGGGCCCCTGGACGTCGTCCCCGCGAGTGTCACGGGAAGGGGCGGCGTCCGGCGTCTCGGGCGTCGGGGGAACAGCCGCCGGCAGCTCCTCGGGAGTGCTCCTGCTCCGCTCGGTGACGACCCGCTGGGCCAGGAAGCCCAGCAGCGCGCGCAGTGCACGGCGTGCCGGCGACCTCGGGGGACGCGTCGCTGGGGCGTCCTGGTCGACCGCCGGCTCCTCCACCAGACCCGTCATCACCGCCGCCAGGTCTTCCTCCGTCTCGGCGGCCAGGACGAGCTGGACCCGCTCGTCGAGCTCCGCGGTCGAGAGGCGGCCTGCTGCGTAGTGATCCCCCAGGCCGTGCAGGCACGCGTCGCGCGTGGCGTCGTCGAGCCCGGCGGCCACCCCGGCCTCGCCTCTTGACATCCCCATGGCCGGACCTTGGCACATCGCGCAAGTCCCTGGCCGGAGGCACAAGGAACGGCGACCGCTCGACGATCGAGATCCTGCTTTCCACACCCTTGACATGTGACCAAATGGTCACCTATCTTCGTGGTGTGGACCTGGTGTTCAAAGCTCTCGCCGACCAGACCCGGCGCGACCTCCTCGATGCCTTGTTCACCGAGGACGGTCAGACCCTGAGCGCCCTCGAGGGACGGGTGCCGATGACGCGCTTCGGAGTGATGAAGCACCTCAAGGTCCTGGAGGAAGCCGGGCTCGTCGTGACGCGCAAGCGCGGCCGGGAGAAGCTCCACTTCCTCAACCCCGTCCCGATCCGGCTCATCCACGACCGGTGGGTGAGCAAGTACGCCGAACCGTGGGCCGCCGCGCTCACCGATCTCAAGGCACAGCTGGAGGAATCATGACCACAACACCCGCATCACAGACCGTCGTCTCGTTCGCGGACGGCACCGCCCCGGTGAGCGGCACCGCGGTGTTCGAGATCTACATCAAGACGAGCCCCGAGAAGCTGTGGGCCGCGATCACCGACCCCGAGCAGCGCGCCAAGTACAACTTCGGGGTCCAGGTCCACTCGGACTGGGCACCCGGGTCGTCGTACCGCTCCGGCGCGCCGGGGGTCGACATCGACATCGCCGCGGGCGAGAACCTCGTCGTGGAGCCTCCCCGCCTGCTCGTGCAGTCCTTCAACGCACTGTGGAGCGAGGACGTGAAGGCGCAGGGCACCACCCGGGTGACGTGGGAGATCGAGCCCGTCGGCGACTCGTGCCGGCTCACCGTGGTCCACGACCAGCTCCCCGAGACCGCCAACGCCGAGCTGTACGGCGGCTGGCCGATGATCCTGTCCGGGCTCAAGACCCTGCTGGAGACCGGCGAGCTGCTCACCACCCCCGGTTCGCTCATGTACGCCGAGGGCTGAGTGACCCTTCGTCCCACGATCGCTTGTGCGATTGGTAACTTGATGGTTACCTGTCAGCGTGGACATCTTCACGGCACTGGCTGACCCGGTACGTCGCTCGCTCCTGGTCGACCTGACCGACGAGCCCCGCCGGGTCGTCGACCTCGCCGCGACCCGTCCGATCAGCCGACCCGCGGTCAGCAAGCACCTGCGGCTGCTCCTCGAGTCCGGTGCCGTCACGGTCACCGACCGGGGCCGAGAGCGTTTCTACGCGCTGGATCCCACGGCGCTGGCCCCGGTCGAGTCGTACGTCACCGGCCTGACGACGACCGGCGCCGCGCCGGTCGGTGCGCAGGCGCTCGACGCCTTGGAGACCGAGGTCCGGAGGACCAGCCGTGAGCGGCGGCGTGCTGAGCCGCTCGAGGACGATCACGAGGAGATCGCATGAGTGCACCGACCGGCAGGATCGAGCGTCACGACGGACAGCACGTCCTCGTGCAGACCCGCCAGTTCCGAGCGCCCGTCGAGGACGTCTGGGCCGCTGTCACCGAGACCGACCGGCTGGCCCGCTGGATCGGCAGCTGGGAAGGCGATCCGGCGTCGGGGCGCGTCCAGTTCCGCATGCTCTTCGAGGGAGATGCACCTGCCGAGACGATGGCGATCCGGGTCTGCGACCCGCCGTACCGGCTGCACCTGACCTCCCAGGTCGGAGACGAGGCGTGGCTCCTGGACCTCGACCTCACCCACGCCGACGGGGTCACCACGCTGAGGTTCAGCCAGCACGGCGTGACCGCCGAGCAGGTGGGCGACGTCGGTCCTGGCTGGGACTACTACCTCGACCGTCTGGTGGACGCGGAGTCCGGAGCCGACCCTTCGCGCCGGGACTTCGAGCGCGACTACTACCCGGCAACGTCTGCGCACTACACCGCGCAGCTCGACTGAGCACCGGGCTGGCTAGGGTGGTCGCACATGACTGCCACCGACGACTACTGCGACTTCTGCGACCTGCCCCGGTCCCAGTGCATCCACGGACAACCGCCTCCCCCG
Organism: uncultured Nocardioidaceae bacterium; assembly: GCA_902805865.1. Lineage (GTDB taxonomy): Bacteria > Actinomycetota > Actinomycetes > Propionibacteriales > Nocardioidaceae > Marmoricola_A. The sequence goes on from CADCUK010000046.1 coordinate 3,490, forward strand.
GCACCGGTCAAGGCGGTCAAGGCGGCTCCGGCGCCCAGGAAACGGGCAGCCACGACCCGGCGGTCGACCCCGGACAAGCCGGTCGCCCGGCGCTGGACGACGCCCGAGGCGTTGAAGCCACTCATCCTCGAGGTGCTCGACGAGGCAGGTGGCGCACTCGAGGCCGACGAGCTGTTCGAGCGGCTCGAGCTGCTGGCCGGGGACCGGTTGCTGCCCGGAGACAGCGAGCTGACCCCGGAGGGAGAGCTGCGCTGGCGCTACGCCGCAAGGCGGGGCCGCGTCGCTCTCATCGCGGAGGGGCTGATGACGAAGAACAAGCCGGGCCTGTGGGAGCTCGCTCGAGCCACGTGACACACCCGGTGTGAACCGGACAGGTACGTGACATGAGCACATCGGCCCCGGGCTCCCCCGCAGCGCGTGAGGCGCGCTTCAGGGCGGTCTACGAGGCGACGTACGACGACCTCCTGCGGTTCGCGCAGCGACGCGTCCATCCGACGCACGCCGAGGACGTCGCTGCTGACGTGTTCCTCGTCGCCTGGCGGCGGTTCGACGAGATGCCGCAACGCATCGACGACGCGCGCCCCTGGTTGTTCGGGGTCGCGCGCGCCACGATGCTCAACCACCGCAGGGGCGAGCGGCGGCGCGACGCCTTGGCTGTCCGCATCGCCGACGGCACGGCGCGGCAGCTCGCGAGCGCGGAGGACGAGCTCGCCGCCTACCGGCTCGACCTCGCGTCCGCGTGGGCCCGCCTGTCGGCAACCGAGCAGGAAGTGATCAGCCTCGCCGTCTGGGAGGGGCTGGACTCCGCGGGCGCCGGCGTCGTCCTCGGCTGCTCGGCGACGGCCTACCGGCTCCGGCTCTCCCGCGCCCGGCGCTCCCTGCGTCGGCACGCCACCTCACCGACCTCCTCCCCCGCCCCCACGAGCGCCACGACAACACAAGGACCGCTCCGATGACGACCTCCGACGACAACCCGACCACCCGCGCGCTCCGTGGCCTCGACCCCGCCGACCGGGAGATCGACCAGGCACAGCGGACGCGCGCCACTGCCACGCTCGAGCGGATCCTTGCCACCGACCCGGACGAGCCGACGCACGTCGCAACCCCGGCGGGTGAGCCGCGCCGACGGCGGTACCGGCTCCTGCTCGCCGGGGGTGTCGTGGTCGCGGCCGTCACCGCTGCCCTGGCGGTCCCGACGATCTCCCAGCAGGGCGAGGCCTTCGCCTCCTGGTCACCCGAGCCGGTGGCGCTCACCGGTGACCGACGCACGGCAGTCACCGATGCATGCCTGACGCGGCAGGGCACGTTGCAGGACGGGGAGCTGGCGTTCGACCCTCGCGCCGACGCCTCGGTCCTCGTCGCCGAGGCCCGAGGGGGCTGGAGCTACATCCTCTTCAGGGTCACCGGCGCATCGGGTTTCGAGCTCGAGGGCAGCTGTCTGATGTCCGAGGAGATCGTCGCCGATCCCCAGTCCGGTGAGGGCGGGGACTTCGGGAGCCTGAGCCGCGCCGACGACATGGGTCGACCACCGCCGGCGCGAGACGTGGCCCGAGAGGACAGCTACGGGGTGGGCGTGGTCGACGACGAAGCCTTCGTGTACGCCGAGGGATCGGCCGGCGCCGACGTCGTCGGCATCGAGGTGACCACACCCGGCGGGCTCGTCGTCGAGGCGTCCGTGGCCCGCGGGCGCTGGGCGGTGTGGTGGCCGGCGGGTGACGACTCGATGGACAACCCGGAGCTGACCGGCGCGCCGACCTATGAGGTGACGTTGCGCGACGGCACGGTCATCGACGGGGTACGCAATCCGGGGTGACGTGCGAGCTTCGAGGTCACCGTAGGACAGCTGGCCTCAGCTCAGCGCCCGGAGGGCGGCTGTCACCGCCACGGCGGTCAGCACCGAGAGCAGCAGTGGCTTGCGCAGCCAGATCAGGACGCCGGCGACGGCCACCCCGGCTGTGCTGGCGTCCAGGTGCAGCCGTTGCCCCTCGGTGAATGTCGAGGTGACAACAAGTGCAGCGAGCAGGACCGGTGGCAGCAGCGCGATCACCTTCGTCGCTCGCTCGGGCAACGCCCGGCCGCCCACCAGCACCGGACCCGCTGCCTTGATGAGGGCTGTCGTGACGGCGAGCACGCCGATGAGGATCCAGAGCGTCACCGCGTCAGCCCCACGAGCGCCGCGACTCCGGCCACCAGGACCGGGATCCCCGGCGGCGTGAACGGCACCAACGCCAGGGCGATCACGGCGCCGGCGAGGGCGACGGCACGCGACCGCGGTTCCCGCAGCTCGGCCGCCAGCAGCGCCAGGAAGAAGGTCGGGAAGATGGCGTCGAGGCCGAACCGGTCGGTCTCGCCGACGACGTCACCGGCGAAGGCACCGACGACCGTCCCTGAGAGCCAGCCGACGTACTGCGGCACCGTGGCGCCCATCAGGAGGTGACGGTCGAACGACCCGTCGCCGCGGTTGGCGAGGGCCCAGGACGGGTCCACGACCGTCTGGCCCTGCAGCGCACGCACGACCGGACCGTCCGGCAGCGACGGTGCCACCGCGATGCCCATGGCCAGGAACCGCGCGTTCATCAAGGTGCCCGCGAGCACGCCCGGGACCAGGCCGCCACCACCGGCCACGATCGCCGTGGCGGCGAACTGGGCCGACCCGGCATGCACCACCGCCGACATCACGATGGCCTGCACTGGGCTGAACCCCGCCTGGATGGCGAGCACCCCGAACGACATCGCCAGCAGGAATGCCACGAGCGAGAAGGGCACCCCTGCCCGTAGCCCCCTGCGGAACGAGTCGCTCACCCGCGCCACCCTAGGACCCGCCCTGCGTCGCCGACGTGCGCCCTGCTCGGGCGACCGGGAGATCAGCGCGGCTTGCGGACCACCAACCGCTCCTTGTCGGTCCGGAGGACCTCCATCTCCCGCGGCACGCCCTGCGCCGCACCGTCGCTCAGCCTGATCGTGGCACCCTCGAGGGTCCAGCTGCCCGTGGCCTCCTCGGGGACGTCCGCCGGACCGAGCCCGGTCTCGGCAAAGGACCCGTCCGCTCGCAGCTCGAACGCAACCCGGCCCCGGGACGGAGGCAGCTCGGCGTCCGCGGGACGGAACACCATCTCGTCCGAGGTGTCCTCCTCGTGGGCGTGCGCCCAGCGCCCGCTGACCTCGTCGGCTCTCACGATTACTAGGCCGCCAGGAAGGACTTGCGCGGGCCGGCCAGGCAGGCGTTCATGCGCTCGACCTGCCCTGCGGTGAACATGAACATCGCGGCGTCGTCGACGTAGTCCATGTAGTTCATGAACATGTCACCGTGCGGGCCGTTGGCGCAGCTGACCGACGGGTAGGTCGGCTTGCCCATGTTGGGGCCCTTGCAGTTCGGGGTGTCCGGGACGCGGTCGCCCCCGCTGCAGTCGAGGGTGTCGCCCCAGATGTGGCGAAGGTTGAGCCAGTGCCCCACTTCGTGGGTCAGCGTGCGGCCCCTGTCGAACGGAGCCGCCGCAGTCCCCTCGGTGCCGAAGGCGGTGTTGAGCACCACCACTCCGTCGGTCGCCCTGGGGCCACCGGGGAACTGTGCGTAGCCGAGCAGTCCGCCACCGAGCGTGCAGACCCAGAGGTTGAGGTAGGCACGGGACGGCCAGGCGTCGGAGCCACCGGCGCTGGCCCGCTTCACGGCGTCGCCGGCACCGAAGGAGGTGCGATCGGTCTGCACCCGCACGATGCCGTTGCTCCTCTTGCCTTCGGGGTCCTTCGTGGCGAGCTGGAACTTGATCTTCGCGTCTGCCACGAGCCCCTTCCAGGGGTCAGGCACCTTGGCGGTGTCCTCGTTCGTGGCCCGGAAGTCCATGTTGAGCGCCGCGATCTGGCTGCGGATCTGGGCGTCGCTGATGTTCTCCTTCGGCTTGTCGTGGACCACGTGCACCACGGTGGGGATCGTGACCAGCCTGCGCGCCACGCGGCCGGCCTCACCGGAGGTCACCGCACGCGCGGTGAAGTCCTCGGCCCGTTGCTGGTTGGCGCGGAAGGACGGTTGCTCCTCGAGCAGCCGCTCGTACTCCTGCATGGCGGCACATTGGCGGCGCTTGGGAGTCATGGGCGCTTCCTCTCGGTCCAGCTACGGACCGACGCCCCTCGAGGAACCGGTCCCTGGGTCGACCTTCCTCGGCCTCTTCCGACGTGTCAAGAAAGGGGCGGTACGGTCCTCGGATGCGACCGAGCCTTGGCATCGACATAGCCGCACCGGCGGAGCTTGCATGGTTGGAGATCATCGAGGTCCGCAACTGGCCGCACTGGGGACCGACCGTGCGCGCAGCGCGCCTCGACGACGGCGCCGGGTCATTGTCCGCCGGCGCCGAGGGAGCCGTGCAGACCCCGGTCGGGCTGTGGCTCCCCTTCGAGGTCGTCGACTGGGTCGACGCAGGACCCAGGAGGTCGTGGTCCTGGCGGGTCGCCGGCGTGCCGGCGACGACACATTCCGTCGTCTCGCGAGGCACCTCGCGGTGCCGGGTCGAGATGAGCGTGCCGTTGTTGGCCACCGGATACCTCGCGGTGGTGGCGTTGGCTCTTGCCCGGATCCAGCGACGGGTCGAGGACAAGACACGCAGCTGAGGAGTCAGGTGGACGCGGGCAGCACGCAGAACTCGTTGCCTGACGGATCTGCGTAGACGCGCCAGTGCAGCTCTCCCCACGGCGGCCGGAGCTCGCGGCCACCGCGCTCAGCGATGGCCGCCGCCACGCCGTCCGGATCCTCTCCCTGCTCGAGCCGGACGTCGAGGTGCAGACGGTTCTTGGGCTTCCCTTTGCGTGCCGGCTCCGGGCGGAACTCGAGGAGCGGACCCCGCATCGAGGGATGGCGCAGCGTCCCCGCGACGTCGCTGGTGATCCTCCAGCCGGTCAACCACGACCAGAACTCCGCATCGCGCGGCGGATCGGCGGAGGCGAGCGGTAGCGCCGCCACGGGACCGCTGTCGACGTGCTCTCCTCGCTCCTCGAGCACGCAGAAGGGATTGCCCTCAGGGTCGGCGAGCACGACCCACGGCACGTCGCCCTGGCCCTCGTCGAGGCGCCGCGCGCCCAGCACGAGCAGCCGGTCGACGACCTCGGCCTGCCCGGCCCCGGCCGAGAGATCGATGTGGAGCCGTGGCTGCTCCGACTGGGGTTCCGCGACCCGCTGGAAGCACAGGTCGAGCACCGGTCCGCCCTCGACGGCGAGCCGGGTCTCGTAACCGGCCGGTTCGTCGGTCAGCTGCTCGCCACCCACCGCCGCTTCCCAGAACCGGCCGAGCCGCTGCGGATCGACCGAGTCCGTCACGAGGTTCTCCAGGTACATGCGCTCAACCTAGGCGCCTGTTGTTGCGGTTGGGTCGGGATGCCCGGATGCTGTGCAGCATGGCTGACACCGAGAGCACGACCGCGAAGAAGACCACCACGAAGTCGACGGCGAAGACCACGACAGCGAAGAAGGCCCCGACGAAGAAGGCCCCGACGAAGAAGGCTGCGACCAAGAAGACCGCGACCAAGAAGACCGCGACCAAGACGGCTGCTGCCGCGACATCGCCGGCGAAGACGGCTACGACGTCCTCGGCCAAGAAGACGCCGGCCAAGAAATCCACCGCCAAGAAGTCCACCGCCAAGAAGTCCACGGCGAACAAGTCGACCGCGAAGAAGGCTGCGCCGAAGTCGCCGGCCAAGAGCTCAGCTGCCAAGAAGACGTCGACCAAATCGTCGACCAGGGCGACGAGCACCAAGAAGGCCGCAGCCAACGGGACCCCGACCGCCACGACGAGCGCTCTTGCCGCGGTTGCGGCGGAACCGACCAGCGCCCTGCGTTCGGCGGAGCAGGCTGCTCGCGACACCGCGGAACGCGTCGCGCACGACGTCGTCGCCCTGCTCCAGGACCAGATCGAGCGCCTCGAGCGCGAGGTCACCCGAGCCCGGGAGGCTGCCACCGATGCCGCCGAGCGGGCGGCGTCCGTGGTCGCGTCGCTGGCCGACCTGCGCCCCGGAAAGGGCAAGAAGAACGGCGGCAAGAAGTCGTCGAAGTCCTCGTCAGGCAAGTCCGGCAAGTCGTCCGGCAAGTCGTCGGGGAAGTAGGACCCGGGGCGACGGCCGAGCTCCGGCTGGGGCCGTACCGATCAGCGCAACCGCATCGATCCCGACACGTCGGGTTCCCAGGGCAGACCGGAGTCCTC
>CADCUK010000047.1 GCA_902805865.1 uncultured Nocardioidaceae bacterium
GCCGCCCTGTCGTGGTCGGTCGCCTCGTTGCTCGTGTTCAGGTTCATGGTGGGCATCGGGCTCGGCGCGGAGCTCCCGGTCGCGTCGACGCTCGTCAGCGAGTTCGCGCCGGCGAGGATCCGTGGGCGGGTCGTCGTCGCGCTCGAGTCGTTCTGGGCGGTCGGCTGGGTGCTCGCCGCGCTCATCGGCTACTTCGTGATCCCGCTGTCCGATGACGGCTGGCGCTGGGCGCTGGCACTCGGAGCGGTCCCGGCCGTCTACTCGGTCGTCGTCAGGTTCGGGCTGCCGGAGTCCGTGCGGTTCCTGGAGCACCGCGGCCGGCACGCCGAGGCGGAGGCCGCCGTACGCCGGTTCGAGGACTCGGCCGGAGTGGCACCGCCGCCCGGAGCCTCGACCGACGCGCCCCCCAGGGTCGTCGCAGACGGACCGGCCCCTCGCCCCGCTGCTCTCTGGCAGCGGGACCTCCGCACCAGCACCGCCTCCCTGTGGACGGTGTGGTTCGCGGTCAACTTCGCCTACTACGGGGCGTTCATCTGGATCCCCAGCCTGCTGGTGGCCTCGGGGATGGACCTCGTCCGGTCCTTCGGGTTCACGCTCGTGATCACGCTGGCCCAGCTGCCGGGCTACGCGGTGGCCGCCGTGCTGGTGGAGCTCTGGGGCCGGCGGCCGACCTTGTCGCTGTTCCTGCTCGGCTCCGCCGTCGCGGCCGTCTTCTTCGGCACCGCCGACAGCGAGCAGTCGATCCTGCTCGCCGGGATGGTGCTGTCGTTCTTCAACCTCGGCGCCTGGGGCGCTCTCTACGCGATCTCCCCGGAGGTGTACCCGACGGCGCTGCGCGGCACCGGCACCGGCGCGGCGGCCGGTTTCGGCCGCATCGCCTCGGTGCTGGCACCTCTGTCGGTGCCGTTCCTGCTGGACCTCGGCGGCAGCGAGGCGCTGCTCTTCGCGGTCTTTGCGGGGTTCTTCACGGTGGCCGCGATCGCGACGTGGGGACTGCCGGAGCGGCGCGGCGAGACGCTCGACGAGCAGGTGGCGGAAGGGCCCTCGCGCGCACTGGACGGGGCAGGTTAACGATCGTTAACCTCGGTTCATGGACAAGGTGGTTTCCTCCGCGGTCGAGGCGGTGGCCGACATCCCCTCCGGGGCCTCGCTCGCGGTCGGTGGGTTCGGGCTCTGCGGGATCCCCTCGGTGCTCATCGAGGCGCTCCTCGACGCCGGGACCAGCGACCTCGAGGCCGTCTCGAACAACTGCGGGGTCGACGACTGGGGGCTCGGTCGTCTCCTCGCGGAGCACCGGATCCGGCGGATGACTGCCTCCTACGTCGGCGAGAACAAGGAGTTCGCCCGGCAGTACCTCTCCGGCGAGCTCGAGGTGGAGCTCACGCCCCAGGGCACGTTGGCCGAGCGGCTCCGCGCCGGCGGCTCCGGCATCCCGGCGTTCTTCACCGCGACCGGGGTCGGCACGCAGGTCGCCGAGGGCGGACTGCCGTGGCGCTACGACAGCGACGGCAACGTGGTGGTGTCCTCCCCGCCGAAGGAGGTCCGGGTGTTCGAGACCGCCGAGGGCCCCAAGCAGTTCGTGCTGGAGAACGCGATCGTCGCCGACTTCGGGCTCGTCCGGGCCTGGAAGGGCGACCGGCACGGCAACCTCGTCTACCGCCGGTCCGCGCGCAACTTCAACCCGCTCGCCGCGATGGCCGGGCGCGTGACGATCGCCGAGGTGGAGGAGCTCGTCGAGCCCGGCGAGCTGTCGCCGGAGGACGTGCACACCCCGGGCGTCTTCGTGCAGCGCGTGGTGGCACTGAGCCCCGAGCAGGCCGCCGACAAGCGGATCGAGAAGCGGACGGTCCGTCCCGCGGTGTTTGAGGAGGCCGAGGAACGAGGCCGTCTCGAAACCCCCTCCTCAGGGCAGGCCGTGACGGCATGAGCTGGACCCGCGAGCAGATGGCCGCCCGAGCCGCCGCCGAGCTGTCCGACGGCTCCTACGTCAACCTCGGCATCGGCCTGCCGACGCTGGTCCCCAACTACGTCCCGGACGGCGTCGAGCTGGTCCTGCAGTCGGAGAACGGGATCCTCGGCGTGGGCGCCTACCCGACCGAGGACGACGTCGACGCCGACCTGATCAACGCCGGCAAGGAGACCGTCACGCTGCGGCGCGGGGCCAGCTTCTTCGACTCGGCGACCAGCTTCGCGATGATCCGCGGCGGCAAGATCGACGCCGCGATCCTCGGGGCCATGCAGGTCTCCCGCCACGGGGACATCGCCAATTGGATGATCCCCGGCAAGATGGTGAAGGGGATGGGGGGTGCGATGGATCTCGTCCACGGCGCCAAGCGGGTGATCGTCCTGATGGAGCACGTCGCCAAGGACGGCTCCTACAAGATCGTCGACGAGTGCACGCTCCCCTACACCGGCAAGGGCGTCGTACAACGCATCATCACCGACCTCGCGGTCATCGACGTCACCCCCGCATCCGACGGAGGCGGGCTCGTCCTCGTCGAGACCGCACCCGGTGTGACCGAGGACGAGGTCCGCGAGAAGACCGAACCCGCCCTGCTTGCCCCCTGATCTCCCAGCCAGTAAGGAATCCCATGACGTTCGAGCTGTCCGAGGAGCACGAGGCCTTCCGCCGCAGCGTGCGCGACTTCGCCGAGAAGGAGGTCGCCCCGCACGTCGCGGAGTGGGACAAGAAGCACCACTTCCCGGTCGACCTCGTGCACAAGATGGGGGAGATGGGGTTCTTCGGCCTCAACGCCCCCGAGGAGTACGGCGGCGCGGGTGAGGACGGGGACTTCACCAGCCTCTGCGTGGCGATCGAGGAGCTCGGTCGCGTCGACCAGTCGGTCGGCATCACGCTCGAGGCGGCCGTCGGCCTGGGCATCAACCCGATCCTGACGTTCGGCACCCAGGAGCAGAAGGAGCGGTGGCTGCCCGACCTCGTGGCCGGGCGCACGCTCGCCGGCTTCGGTCTCACCGAGCCCGGCGCCGGCTCCGACGCCGGCGCGACGAAGACCCGCGCCGAGCTCGACGGGGACGAGTGGGTCGTCAACGGCGCGAAGCAGTTCATCACCAACTCCGGCTCGGAGATCACCTCGGTCGTCGCGGTGACCGCGCGGACAGGCGTCCTGGAGAACGGGCGGCCGGAGGTCAGCGTGATCCTGCTCCCGGCGGGCACACCGGGCTTCCTCGTCGAGCCGGCGTACGACAAGCTCGGCTGGCACATCTCCGACACCCACCCGCTGACGTTCACCGACGCGCGAGTCCCGGCCGACCACCTGCTGGGCGAGCGCGGTCGCGGCTTCGCGCAGTTCCTCGCGACCCTGGACGACGGCCGCGTCGCGATCGCCGCCCTGGCGGTCGGGTGCATCCAGGCGTGCCTGGACCTCAGCGTGCAGTACGCCGGTGAGCGGCAGACGTTCGGCGGTCCCATCGGGCGCAAGCAGGGCGTGGCCTTCCAGATCGCCGACCTCGAGGTGATGCTGCAGGCGTCGAGGGCGTTGACCTACAAGGCCGCCGCCATGAAGGACGCGGGTCGTGATCGAGGCCCCGGCATGAAGGCGTTCAAGCAGGCGGCGGCTGTCGCCAAGCTCTACGCGACCGAGTCCGCGGTGACCGCGACGAGGATCGCGACCCAGGTGTTCGGCGGCTACGGCTTCATGGAGGAGTACCCCGTCGCCCGGTTCTACCGCGACGCGAAGATCCTCGAGATCGGCGAGGGCACCTCGGAGGTGCAGCGGATGCTGATCGCCCGAGGGCTGGGCCTGCCGGTCGAATAGGGGTCGCGCGGGTCAGCGTGCGCTCCAGCGCTCGCTCAGCCGCACGACCTGGTCACTCCGAGCCACCGACGTCGAGAGCGAGCGCGTCGTAGGCGAGGTCGTTGAGCCGCTGGTGGTGGTGGCGCACGTCGAGCACCAGCCGGCTGAAGCTCTCGCGCACCGACTCGACCTCGGCGCACTCGTTCAGCATCGTGGCCAGGACGGTCAACCGGGTGAGCAACCGGTTGCGTTCGCGGTCGAGGTGGCCGACGCGGGCGGCCAACCAGCTGTCCACGGCCACCGGGCTCTCGGCGGTCAGCGCGTCGGCGACCTGGGCCGCTCGGAGGCGGACGATGTGGCTCCACGACCGCTGGAACCTCGGGGGGCTGTGCAGGGCCTGCTCCAGGCTCTCGAGGGCGTTCTCGAAACGCTGCATCTCGTCGCCTCCTCCCGGTTTCCCGTGGTGGACCTGCCTGAGTGTGGCCCCTGTAACTCGTCCCGGACAAGGGGGACCCTCGCTGGTCCGGTCCGCCCGTGCGCACCGGGGAGGATCGGTGCTACGCGCGTTTTGCAGGGCGTCAGGCGCGTCGGGTTCAATCGTCAGGTGACCACCGACTACCGCTTCTCGACGGCGTTGCTCCTCCGCGCACTGGGAGCGCTGCTGGCTCTGGTGGGGTTGGTCCTGCTGCTCGTCGGGCTGCTCGTCGGCCTCCTCGACCTCCCTTCCGCGGTGCTGACCACGGCGGTGGTGCTCGCGGTGGTCCTGGTCGTGGGCGGGGGGCTCCTGACGACACGAGTCACCTCCCTGGTGCACTTCGACGAGGCGGGCTACCAGGTGCGCTGGCTCCGTGGCGCCGGGGTGAAGCAGGCGCGGTGGCGTGAGGTCGAGGATGCGGTGACCGCGACGATCTCCGGTCACGACTGCGTGGTGCTGAGACTCCGTGACGGCCGCACCACGACCATCCCGGTGAAGCTGCTCGACGCGGCGCCGAGCACGTTCATCGACGACCTCTCCGCGAGGCTCGACAAGGGGCACGGCTACCGCCGGCTCCGCTAGCGCAGGGCCGGCCCGAGGTCGCTGGACGGCGGGGCGGGAGCGATTGGCCGCTGTCGCCCCCGGACGGGTAACCTTTCCCCCGGCCGCTCCTCGGAGCGGTTGTTGTCTGGAGGTGTCGCCTAGTGGCCTATGGCGCCCGCCTGCTAAGCGGGTTGAGGGCTAAACCCTCTCGCGGGTTCAAATCCCGCCACCTCCGCCAGACCACGACCCGTCGGTACGCCGGCGGGTCGTCGTCGTTCTGGCCCGACGGGTCGACGTGGATGTCGCGTTGCTTGCGCGACATGCAGGTTGCTGCACCAGCGCAAAGACAGATCCGTTCACAGGTTTCCGGCCAACCGGAGGGGCGCTGAGCAGCACGTTCGTGCCCGTTATGGGACAGTTGTCCGAGACCGCCGTACGGCGCTGTGCCGATTTTGCACAAAGTTGCAATGCATCTACTCGCGACCTCCACGAGTGGTCTCGCCGGTCGGTGGCGCACACAATGGACGTGGCCGCTCTCAGCGGCCGACCCCCCACAGCAGAGGACACCATGATGAACTCATCAACAGCGAAGAAGGTGTTCGGCACCATCGTCGCCGCTGTCACGCTGACCATGGTCACCTCCGTCGCGCCGGCCTCGGCAGCCAGCTCCGACAGCGGCGATCGCGGCGGCAGGACCGTGCTGCGGGACACCGGTTGGGACAAGCCCTGACCGACACGGACGGAAGCTGGCTGCGGTACACCCCACCCCACCAACGAACCGCAGCTATGTGAGTGAGACGACTCCGGCGGCCATCCCCCACCCCAACCGCCGGAGGACCACCCGTCTCGGGTGTGTCTCAGTCGCTCCGAGGGGCAGCATCGCGCATGCTGCCCCTCGTTCCTTTTTTGCCAGGGGCCGCGAGCGCACTCAGAACCCGGACTGCTCCGCGGACGGCAGGTCGTTCGGCGGGTCGAGCTGACCGCCCTGGGTCTGGCTCATCGCCCACCCCAGCTGGAACCGGGTCTGGACGCCGTACTCCTCCTTGAGCGCGGCGATGTACGACGCGTAGGTGCGGGCGCTGACGCCGAGCCGCTTCGCGCTGGCCGCGTCGCTGTGCCCTTCGACGAGCATCCGCAGCGTCATCGCCCGGGTCTCGGCGGCGACGGCCAGCGCGACGGCGAGCTCCTCGACGGTGAACGGCAGCGCCCGGTCCCATGCGCGGTCGAAGATGTCGACGAGGTAGGCGACCACGGACTTGTCGTGGATCGCCACCGCCACGGCGTGGTCGTCGGTGGCAGGGATCAGCGCCGTGTGCCGGTCGAAGACCAGCAGCCGCTTGAAGAACTCGTCCGAGGTCCGCACCTCGGCGCCCAGGCTGGTGATCTCGGCGACGTACTCCCGGGTGGCGGGGCTGTGGCGTGCTGAGTGCTGGTACAGCGTGCGCATCGACACTCCACGGCGCAGCGCCTGGACGTCGCGCTGCTCGGCCTGCGCCAGCGTGGTGGCCCGGCGCCGGCCGTACGGCTGGGCGGTGAGCAGCTCGGTGCGGCAGTCGTTGAGCTGGGTGTCGATGAAGAGGTTGATCGCCTCCATCCCGTGCACCTCGGTGATCGAGCGCTCCATCGACAGCGACGACCGGCGGTAGACCTGACCCAGCCGGCTGAGCGTGTGGTTCCAGTACGCCGACTCCGCGAGCAGCTCGCTGCCCTGCTGCGCCAGGGGTACGACGAGCTGGTCGCTGGCCGCCGCAGGGTCGACCGGGTGGTAGCGACGGGCGTGGTCGTCGAAGCGGAGCAGCCCGAGCTCGGTGAGCAGGTGGAGCACCGCACGGCGCTCGCTGCCGGGCGGGTAGCTCGGGTCGCTCTCGTCGATCCAGCCGTGCGTGACGGCGGTCTCGTAGACGTCCGCGCCGAGGTCCTCCACGAGTCCGCGCTCGAGCCGACCGGGTCCCCCGAGGGGCTGCTCAGGGGGTCTTCCGGCCTGGGGAGCGGAGTGCGCCACCTCTGCCATGCCGTCCATGATGCCCGAGTCGGGACCCGAGGTCCCGTCTTCCCGCGCCCGTCGGTTTCCCAAGGGATGTCGGAAAACTGTCACTGCCCATGGCTCACGAGCCATGGGCAGTGCAGGTTTGCCGTGGGGAGTGCCCCCCGGAGTCACATCCCGAGGCGAGCCTTGAGGGCGTCCAGCTCGGTCCACAGCGTGGCCGGCAGGTCGTCCCCGAACTTCTCGAACCACTCGGTGATCTGCGGGATCTCGGCCTTCCACTCCTCGACGTCGACCGTCAGCACCGACTCGAGGTCCGCGTCGCTCATGTCGAGCCCGTCGGTGTCGAGCGACTCCGGCGTCGGGACGTGCCCGATCGGTGTCTCCACCGCCTCGGCCTGCCCGTCGATGCGCTCGACGATCCACTTCAGCACCCGGCTGTTCTCGCCGAAGCCCGGCCACAGGAAGCCGCCGTCCTCGTCACGACGGAACCAGTTGACGTAGTAGATGCGGGGCATCTTGGAGGCGTCGTGCTCCTTGCCCATCTTCACCCAGTGGTTGAAGTAGTCGCCGGCGTTGTAGCCGATGAACGGCAGCATCGCCATCGGGTCGCGTCGCACGACACCGACCGCTCCGGTGGCCGCAGCGGTGGTCTCGCTGGACAGCGTCGCGCCCATGAAGGTGCCGTGCACCCAGTCGCGGGCCTCGGTCACCAGCGGGATCGTCGTCTTGCGCCGGCCACCGAACAGGATCGCGTCGATCGGTACGCCGTTGGGGTCGTCGTACTCCGGAGCAAGGATCGGGCACTGCTTGATCGGCGTGCAGTAGCGGCTGTTCGGGTGGCTGGACAGCTCGGGGGAGTCCGGCGTCCACGGCTCGCCCTTCCACGAGGTCGCCTTGGCCGGCGGGTTCTCGAGCCCCTCCCACCAGATGTCGCCGTCCTCGGTGAGCGCGACGTTCGTGAAGACCGAGTTGCCCTTGTTGATCGTGCGCATCGCGTTCGGGTTCGTGTGCTCGTTGGTGCCGGGCGCGACACCGAAGAAGCCGAACTCGGGGTTCACCGCGTAGAGGCGGCCGTCCGGGCCGATGCGCATCCAGGCGATGTCGTCCCCGAGCGTCTCGACCTTCCAGCCGTCGATGGTCGGGGCGAGCATCGCGAGGTTGGTCTTGCCGCAGGCGCTCGGGAACGCAGCGGCGACGTACTTGGTGACGCCCTGGGGGCTGGTGAGCTTGAGGATGAGCATGTGCTCGGCCATCCAGCCCTCGTCGCGCGCCATCACGCTGGCGATGCGCAGGGCGTAGCACTTCTTGCCGAGCAGCGCGTTGCCGCCGTAACCGGAGCCGTAGCTCCAGATCGTCCGCTCCTCGGGGAAGTGGACGATGTACTTGGTCTCGCTGCAGGGCCACTTGACGTCCTGCTGGCCCGGCTCGAGCGGCATGCCGACCGAGTGGAGGGCGGGGACGAAGTCGGCGTCGACCTCCTCCATCTTGCGAAGGACCTCGGTGCCCATGCGGGCCATCACGCGCATGCTGGCGACGACGTAGGCGGAGTCGGTGATCTCGACGCCGAACATCGGGCGCTCGGACTCCAGGTGGCCCATGACGAAGGGGATGACGTACATCGTGCGGCCCTTCATGCAACCCCGGTAGAGGTCGACCATGATGGCCTTCATCTCGTCGGGCTCCATCCAGTTGTTGGTGGGCCCGGCATCCTTCTTGTCGACGGAGCAGATATAGGTGCGATCCTCGACGCGTGCCACGTCAGTGGGGTCGGACGCCGCGTAGAACGAGTTCGGCTTCTTGCTCGGGTCGAGCCGCACGAAGGTGCCGGTCTCGACGAGCGCGTCGGTGAGTACTTCCCATTCCTCGTCGGAGCCGGTGCACCAGTGGATCCGGTCGGGCTGGGTGAGCTCCGCGATCTCCTGGACCCAGCTGAGGATGCCCTCGTGCGTGGTGGGCTTCTCTGTTGTCTCGGTAGTCATTCCCTACCGTCCCCTTCTTGCGATGGCCGCCAGATAAACCCGCTCCGTTGCGGTCCTCGTCGCCGGCGACACCTGTCCCGGGATTTGACGAAGAGTGTCCACAAAGTTACCGCCGGGACAGTTCCTGGGGCCATTTGACCGATCCAAGGGCAGACGCGGGCGTGACAGCAGTCACCACTCGCCCGATGGGGGTCCGGGCAAGTGGTGACTGCTTTCCCTGCTCAGGGTCAGTCGGTCATCTCGTAGCGGACCCACTCTTCACCGTCGTCGCCGGCTTCGAGGACCACAAGCACCGGGGCCTCGCCCAGCTCGGCCCAGTCGCCGGTGCCTTCGCACGAGAGCACGACGCCGCGGCCGCTGGCCGGCGCGGAGAAGTCCTCTCGGTTGTCCTCGGCGATCTCGAGGTCGGTCACGTCCTTGAGGGCGAGCGGCTCGGTCTTGTCCGCGTCGATGCTGAGGGCTTCCTCGGCCACGTCCTCGCACGAGTAGTCCGCGTAGTTCTCGCCGGCGGCGAGCCCGACGACGGTCAGCAGCACGATCAGCCCGACGAAGAGGAGAAGCAGGGTGATGAGGACCTTGGCCCAGGTGGGCAGCCCCTTCTTCGGCTGTACGACGCCGGGTGGCATGCCTCCGCCGTACTGTTGCTGGAACTGGGGCTGGCCGTACTGCTGCCCGTAGGCCTGCTGCTGCGGCTGGGCGCCGTACGGCTGCTGACCGCCCTGGGGGTAAGGGTTCTGGCCACCCGCCGGCACCTGCTGAGCGGGGACCCAGTTGTGGCCGTCCCACCGCCAGCGTCCGTCGGGGCTCAGCTGACCGACGGGCTGACCGCCCCCGGGGTTCTCGGTGCTCATGGTGGTGAAGGTAGAACGGCGAGCGCCGTGTCGGGAACCTTGTCGGCGTCGAACAACCCACCTGT
>CADCUK010000048.1 GCA_902805865.1 uncultured Nocardioidaceae bacterium
CACCGGCTGACCTATGCGCGTAGCGACCGCAGCAGCGCTTCTCCACCGACGTCTCGGATGTAGTCGGGGTCCCCGCACACCACGAGCTGGTCCCTCGCTCGGCTCAGCCCCACGTAGAGCCGCTCACGCGACCGCTCGGTGCGCTCGGGTTCGTTGACAGCCAGGACGACGACGCGCCGCTCGAGCCCCTTGAACCCCAGGACGTGACCGTAGAAGACCTGCTCGTCGTCCCAGAACGACTCCCAGTACTGGTCCTGGCCGCGCTCCTGACGCTCCTTCTGCTCCGGGTGGCGGCTGCCGGTCGTCAGCAGCGCCACGTCCTGCGGGCGCCAGTCGTCGAGCAGCAGGTCCACCGCCTCGTCGGCCCTCTCCAACGCTTCCTCAGGCGCACACTCGACGAGCCGCACCGCTGGTCCGTCACCGCCGCGAAGGCGCATGCGGAACGGCGCCAGGTCGGTGAACGTCTTTCCGATCTGCTTGGTGTTCCGCAGGTTGGCATCCAGCATCAGCGGGAGGAGCGGGATCGGCGGACCGCCGTACCGCGCGAAGACGCGCTGGCTCTCGTCGGAGAAGACGTAGACGCCGGAGTCCTCCGCCCGCAGCGCACTGAGCAGCGCGGGCCACCAGTTGTCGGAGAAGTCCTGCGCCTCGTCGACGACGACCGCGTCGAACCGGTGCCCGTCGGTGAGCACCTCGCCGAGGGCGCGCATGTCCGCCGGGAGGCGTACCTCCCAGCCATCGACGTCGTCGGTCGTCTCGGGCAGGACGGCACCCCACATCTCACCGAGCTCGTGGAAGGTGCCGACGAACGACGGCCGGTGCCTGCGGTTGGGGATCGTCGCGACACGGCGCTTCAGGTACGCCGCCAGGCCGCGCGAGTAGCAGACCAGGGCGACTCGTTCCCCGTCGGCCGAGAGGCGTTTGGCCTGCTCGACCGCCAGCCAGGTCTTGCCGCTGCCGGCGCCACCGCGGACCTCGACGCGCTTGAGCATCCGAACGGCGTCCAGGACCATCGCCTGCTGCTCGGTCAGCTGCTGGGCCCGCTCCTCGCGCTCCCCTGCTTCGGCCACCAGATCGGCTTGCGGTGCGAAGCGGCCGGCGAGGATGTCCCGCAGGTCGAGCAGGTCCTCGCGCGTGGGTGGCGGGTTCTGCGGCTCGTCGGCGAGCGCCCGGAGCCCGGACACCATGCCCGCGAGGTCGTCCCGCCCGAAGATCGCCTCCCGCGCGCAGGCCGGTGTCGCGAAGTCGTCGTGCACAGCGGTGTGCGGCAGCACCAGGGCGTGCGCCCAGCGGATCCGCCGTCGCTCCCACCGGAAGTCCGTGTCGACGTAGTCGCGCAGCGCGTACTTCGCCTGCCTCACCTGCTCCACCGGGTCGATCGGCTTGACCGTGCGGTCCTTCCAGCGCTGCAACCACTGACCGCCGTCGAGCCACACGGCGCCGCCCTTGACCTCGAGCACCACGACGCCGTGCCCGACGAGGCCGACCAGGATGTCGATCTCGCGGTCCTGCCCCCTCCTCGTCACGCGGACCCCCGCGCCGAGCAGGTCGTCAGGACCCAGCTGCTCGCGCAGGGTCTCCCACACCGTCCGCTCGGACGGGGTCGCGAACGTCGGTTCGTCATCGAGAAGGATCGGCACACCCCGATCTTCCCCGTCTCGGCCCGCATCCGGCTGAAGACCGGCACGATTGCTTGCCATGCGCATCGGGACCTGGAACCTGGCCGGGCGGTGGACCCTCGAGCACCACTGTCGCTTGATGATGGATCTGGACGTTGACGTCTGGTTGCTGACCGAGGTGAACGACCGGGTCGCGCTGGACGGTTATCAGTGCCATGTCACCAACGACGACATGGCCCCGAAGCGGCGGTGGGCGGGGGTCTTCAGTCGGCTCGGTCTGGTGGCCCAACCCGATCCCCACCCAGCGAGCGCGCTGGCGCGTGTCGGCGACCTCAGCTTCTGCAGCTCAGTGTTGCCGTGGCGCAGCGCCGCGTCGCGCGCACCATGGGAAGGGGTCCGGCACGTCGACAAGACCGCATTTGCCCTGCGGAAGCTGCTCCAGATGCTCCCGAGCACGGGTCTTGTCTGGGGCGGGGACTGGAACCACGCCCTCACTGGCACGGAGTACGCCGGGAGCAAGGCCGGTCGGTCGCACCTGCTGGATGCGATCGAGCAGCTGGACCTCCAGGTCCCGACGGCAGCGCTGCCCCACTGCCTTCCCGACCTCCTGAGCATCGACCACATCGCCGTACCGTCCGCCGCCGACGTCCTGACCGCGGAACGCGTCGTTGCGGCCGCCGGCGACCGACGGTTGTCGGACCACGACTCCTACGTGGTCGAGGTCACGCCGTGATGGGCCTGCCTGCTCGGTAGCCTGGCAAGGAGATGCAGACCTATCACCTGAACCGACTGTTCGTCGCCGTCGCGATCGCCGAGGCTCTGTCCTGGCTCGGTCTGCTGATCGGCATGTACTTCAAGTACTTCACCGAGGCGGGTGAGCTCGGGGTCAAGGTCTTCGGCCCCCTGCACGGCGGCATCTTCGTGCTGTACGTCGCCCTCGCGCTCGTCGTGGCCCGCGCTCAGCGATGGTCGCTGTGGACCACGGCCCTGGCGCTGGTGTGCTCGGTGCCACCGTTCGCGACGTTGGCCTTCGAGCAGTGGGTCACCCGGACCGGACGGCTCCCGCTGAGTGAGCCTGCTCCCGCGGTCGGAGTTCGACGCCGCTGACCTACCGGGTCGTAGGTTGGGGCCATGGCCAAGTACGACGCTCTGCGCGACCACCTGACGGCACGGTCCGGTGACACCGTGAACATGACGATCGCGGAGGTCGAGCAGGTCGTCGGCAACCTGCCTCCGACGGCCTGGAACACGCGTGCGTGGTGGGCCAACGACTCCAAGGTGCAGGCCAAGGCGTGGCGTGCGGCAGGGTGGCACGTCGACTCGGTGATGCTGAGCTCGCAGCGGGTGGTCTTCGCCAGGGGCGAGGTGGGCGGCACGCTGGCCGCACGGATCGCTGCGGGCGAACACACGGTCACCTCGCGCGCGGCGGTGCAGCGCGCCGCGGACGACGAGAAGTTCTGTCCGACCTGCTACGTGGCCGTGCCGCAGAGCGGGATCTGTGACAGCTGCGCGGACTAGCTCCACATCTCCGGGTCGACCTCTTCCAGCGTAGGGTCCGGCACCCGACGGGAGCCCCGGGGCGACAGCCGTCCGCCGGCGTGACGACGCGACTTGTCGTACCTCGCTGCCTGCCGCTCCACGATCACCCGCAACGCCGCGCGCAGCAACGCGGTCATCTCCGAGGAGTGCTGCTGCTGGCTCCACGTCAGCAACCTCAGCACGAGGTCACGGTCGTGCTCGCAGATGGCGGCGGCCAGGCGCGGGTCCACCGACTCCGGCTCAGCGGCCTCGAGCTCGAGCAGCGTCCGCATCGCAGGGTGCAGCGACTCGTCGTCCTCGACCTCGTCCGTCGACGTGCTCAGCCGGGCAGCCAGGTCGTCGTGGATCTGGCCCACGGACCGGCACATGTGCTCGACCATGTCGCGCACGTGAGCGGCGGCGAAGGGCCAGGCCAGGATGTCTGCGTGCATCACGATCGCATCGCCGAGCACCAGGAACTTGAAGAACAGCGTGTCCCGGTTGAGGATCGCGACCTCGGACGCCGCCCGTGAGAGGTCCTCGACATCGCTGGCGACGCAGGCGAAGAGCCGCACCACCGGCTTGTCCGCCAGCACGCGCGCGAAGACGACCACGTCACCGCAGTCGATCGGGATGTCACCGTCGTCGTCGTGGTTCGGCGGGTGCCCCAACCACGGCGTGAGCGCCTCGTCGACCAGCCGCTGCAGGTGGTCGAACCCATCGGACGGGTACTCCGCGATCACTCCGCCAGTGGTGACCAGGGACTCGGACGGCGGCTTGCCCTCGTCGACGATCGGGTGGCCGGTCAGGAACGCCGGGTGCGTCACGCCGTACACGTCGCGCAGCGCGCGCACCGCCATGACCGCGAGCCGGTCCGCATCGCCGGTGGTCGCGTCCACCCAGAAGTTCGCCGAGCCCGAGTCGGCCAGGTCACCCGGATCGCACGTGGGAGTCGAGAAGCCGAGGTCCCACAGCCGGAGCTGCGCCACCCTGCGCAACCGGTGCCGGTCCGCCAGGTAGTGGTTGCTGACCGCCTCGCACCGCAGCTGCCCGTCCCCCCACGCGGAGAACTGGACGTACGGCGCCGCGCCCTCGTCGTCCTCCGTCGACGACTCCGCCTCGAGCAGCAGGAGGTCGTCCTCCGCCATCTCGGCCAGGTGATCGGCCAGCTGTGCCTGGAACCGCGTCCACGCCGCCGCCGTGCTGTTGTCGAGCTCCTCGTCCATCCCGGTCCCCCTTCGTCGACCCCGCCGGTGACACCGACGTTAGAGGTGACCTCCGACAGTTCCGCTCAGGTTCTCGACCGGCCGCTCTGGGTACCCGTCCCGTCATCGGAACGTCGACCTCGACGCCCCACGAACGACGACGACAAGGAGACACCCATGGCCGTCACGTCCTTCCAGGACCTGCCCCTCGCCGACCGGGACCACGACTGGGACGGTTCGGCTGCCGAGAAGCGCGTGCGTGAGTGGGCCGACGCCACCGACGGGCCGAACCAGAAGTACCGGGACGGCCACGTCTGGTACGACGCGGAGAAGAAGGACAACTTCACCGCCTACAAGCTGCTCATCACCGATGTCGTCGGCGGCAGTCTGAAGGTCGTTCCGCGCGGGCTGATGGCCGCCGGCAACGTGATGCAGGGCGGCCGCGGCGGCGTCGACCTCCCGGCGGGCGACGTCGACCGGGTGAAGAGCCACCTGGCCAAGTACTACAAGAAGATGGGCGAGACCCCTCCGTGGGAGGACGACTGACGACGAGTCCCGGACGGAACCATCAGGTCGGGGTGATCCCTGACAGCAGCAGAGCCACCGTGCGGTCCTCCCAGCCCGGCCGCGGGGCGCCGTACTGGAGGACCTCGGCGAGGTAGGCGCCGAAGACCGCGCCGACCAGCGCGTCCGGGTCCACGTCACGGCGGAGCCGTCCGGACTCGACCGCGCCGGCGATCTCGCCGCGCATGACGCTCAGCGCACTCTGCAGCCGGCGCTGCAGGGCCTCGGTGAACTCGGGGTCGCTGTCGGCCAGCACCGCAGCGGTCCCCCCGCGACCCAGCCCCTCCTCGAGCAGCAGCCGCACGCGCTCGAGCGACCACTGGAGCTGCCCCTCGATCGACTCGTCCGGCGGCTCGAACGTCTCCTCGACCATCTGGTCCAGGATCGTCGCCAGCAGCTCCTCGCGGGTGGAGTAGCGGCGGTAGATCGTCGTCCGTGCCACCCCGGCCTGGTTGGCGACCGCGTCGATGTTCACGGCACCGGGACCCCCGTTGCGCAGCAGCTCGAAGGCCGCCGAGGTGATCCGCTCGTCCATCTCCGGCTGTCGCGGACGACCGCGTCGGGGCTCGTCGGAGTCATCTCCGTCACAGTGCACCGCTGAGCCTCCGATTCGGGAATGAAGGACGGTCGTTAAACGATACAGTCTATGTATCGAAAGTCTATGCGTCGGTCCTGCGGAGCAGGCACCACGCGAAGGGAGGGAGTCGTGCGCACCGCCGCGTTCGGCCTGAAGTTCAAGGCAGCAGTTCTGAGAGGCGGGGTCCGATGAGCACGACGATCCTGACCCGCACCGCACCCGCGCCGGCGAAGCCGCGCTCTCGTGCCCCACGCAAGGTCGTCGAGGCTCCGACGCGTAGGTCGCGTCGACAGCTCCGTGCCGACCGGAGGGCCACCCGCAGGTCCGACCGAAGGACCCGCAGCGCCATGGTTCCCAGCGCCCGCGTGCTGGACCTGCACGTCCGGTCCACCGACCTCTGGCCGCGCACCTACCGCTGAACATTCGACGCTCTGGAGGAGCGGCCACCGTGCCCGGTCGGATTGTGGCGGGTGCTCCCTTGTCGCGCCGAATGTGACCGTGTCCAGCGGGCCGCGATCGGCGTAGCGTCGAGACGTCCTCCCCGACGGAGGGCGTACGGCGAGAGGAGCCGACATGTTCGTGCAGGTGATCCAGGGCCAGGTCGAGGACGCGGCTGCGGTGCGAGCGCAGCTCGAGAAGTGGGTGGCCGAGCTGGCCCCGAACGTGCCGGGCTGGCTCGGCACCACCGGCGGGGTCACCGAGGACGGCATGCTCATGCTCCTGGCACGGTTCGAGTCCGAGGATGCCGCGAAGCAGAACAGCGCCCTTCCTGAGCAGTCGGCCTGGTGGGAGGAGATGCAGCAGCACTTCACCGGCGAGCCCGAGTTCCACGACAGCTCGAGGGTCGACGTCGACCTGCAGGGCGACCCCGGCCAGTCACGGTTCGTCCAGGTCATGCAGGGCCGGACCTCCGACCCGGACCGCGCGCGCGAGCTCATGAACGACGACAGCGTCGACTGGGAGACGTTCCGCCCCGACATCCTGGGCTCCCTCACGGTCGAGCACGACGGCGACGCCTGGACGATGGCGCTGTACTTCACCTCCGAGGAGGACGCCCGTGAGGGCGAGAGCAAGCCGCCGCCTGCGGAGATGGAGAAGGTGATGGCCGAGATGGAGCAGCTCTCGATGGGCGAGCCGGCGTACTTCGACCTCAAGGACCCCTGGCTCCACGCCCCCGGCTGAGCCACGGCCCGTCGCTCAGGACGGCAGGTCTCTCAGGACGGTGTGGGGCCCGGCTGGCAGCGCGGGCACCACCAGGTCCGCCGGCGCGAGGGATCGCCGGGGACCTCGGCCACCACGCGGACCGTCGTCCCGCATCGCAGGCACGGCCGCCCCGCCCGTCCGGCGACGTAGTGCTGCTCCCCTCGACGGGTCGACCCGGTCGTCACCTGATAGCCCCGTTCGGCGGTCGCGGAGTGCTTGAGCGCGCGTGCCCCGAGCCGGACCAGCGCCGGCACGTCGACGTCCCCGACGGGCGTCCACGGGCTGTGTCCCCGCAGGAAGCACAGCTCGTTGGCCCACAGGTTGCCCCACCCGGCGACGAGCCTCTGGTCGAGCAGCGCCGCGGCGAGTGGCCGCGAGGGCTCGGCGCGGAGCCGGCGTACGGCCTCGTCCTCGTCCCAGTCCTCGCGCAGCGGATCGGGGCCGAGGTGGCCGATCACCTGCGCCTCCGCGTCGCTCGGCACCAGGTCGACGACGGGCAGCAGCACGCCGTACGCCGTCGCGCCGGTCTCGATCCCGAGGACCACCCGGACGTCGGGCATCAACCTGCGAGGCAGCCGGCGGTCCGGCCGGGTGACCGTCCAGGAGCCGTCCATCCTCAGGTGCGTGTGCAGCGTCAACCCGCTGTCGAAGCGGGTCAGCAGGTGCTTGCCGTGGGTGTCGTGGCCGACCAGCGTGCTGCCGTCGAGGTCCGCGGTCGCGTGGGCCGGCACCCGCAACTGTGAGCGGACGACCCGCTGGCCGGCGAGCGAGCGGTCCAGCCGGCGCGCGAGTCGGTAGACGCTGTCACCCTCCGGCACTCCCCCATCCTCCGACAGGGCCCCAAGACCGCTGCCAGGTCAGCCGGAGATCCAGCGCACCAGCAGCACGAGCGTGAGGATGCCGATGCCGACCACGACGAGCAACGGCAGCACGGTGAGCGCGATGGCCGCCGCCAGGTAGCCGGCCGTCGGCGGGTCCGGGTCGGGGTTGGCGGCAACGGCCTGCTCCAGGAGCCGGTAGTTGCGGCGGTTGGCGCGGTGCGCGACGTCCAGCAGGTCGCCGGCGAACGGCACCAGGCCGAGCAACGCGTCGAGCAGCAGGTTCCACGCCATCCGGGCGAGCACCGGCACCGGCACCCGGGCACGGACGGCGTCGTACATGATCGCCCCCGAGATCCCTGACCCGAGCAGGTCTCCCACGCCGGGGACGAGGCCGATCACCGCGTCCAGACCGATGCCCTGCTTGGTGCCGGGGATCTGCACGAGGTCGTCCATCAGCACCGCCAGCCGACGGCTGAAGACGCGGACGGGTGGTCGCTCACCGGTGTCGCTCACACAGGCCATCCTGCCGCTACCGGCCCTGGCCTGCCGCTACCGGCCTTGGCCTCCCGCTACCGGCTCTGGAACGCCGGAGGGGTGTAGGGGCGGCACCTGCCGCGGTCCTCCTCCGGATAGCGCGACCGGATCGAGCAGACCCGCCGCATCTGGTCCTTCGCGTCCGGGCGGAGCAGCCAGCCGTTGCGCACGGCACGGTCGGTGGCGCGGCGCATCTTCGCCTGGTAGTCACCGAACGTCGGGTACAGCTCGTGCAGCTCGGCGTCGGTGAACGGGACGGTGATCCCGCCGAGGTCGCAGGCGGTGCTCTCGTAGCGCGCGACCGGGACCTCCACCGGTGGCAGCCGGATCCCACCCTTGGTGTTGCCGAACCGGTCCTTGGCGAGCCGGCCGTCGTCGGTGAACTCGTAGCGCGGCGTCCGAGCCGGACGCTCCCCCGTGCGCACCCAGCGGTCGAGCAGGTGCAGCGCCGTCGAGGTCGTGTAGTGCATCGGCATCGTCGCGCCGGCGGCCGTGCACGTCTCGAACATCGGGTCGGGCAGCTGGCCGTAGTTCCCCGCGGCCCTGATGATCCGGCGGTAGCCGGCCCGGTCCGCCGGCGGCCGGTCGGCGACGCGCTCGCCGTTGCCGTGGATGGACTGGTAGCCGATGAAGTAGTCGGAGTGGGCGGTCGCGGCGACCTCCCACAACCGGTACATCCGGTCCTTTGTCGGCGGCGCCGGCGTGCCCTCGCGGTCGGAGAGCAGGTTCAGCACCGGCACGGACAACGGTTCGGGGAACCGCTTCTTGACCGTGCCGTTGCCGTGGATGAGGAAGCCGTCGATGACGTCTGCGCTCTCCTGGTGGTGCACGACGTACTGGTGCAGCTTGTCGGCGGACTGGGACTGGCCGGCGGCGATCACCCTCCGGACGCGGAGCCCGTCCATCGGGTCCAGCCCGTCCGGGTGCACCTGGATCACCTTGGCTATCTGGCTGTACATGTCCGCGGCGTACTGGTCGCCGGGGTGGTCGATCGCGGCGTACCGCACCGGGTCGTAGCTCTTCGGCGTCAGCGGCGAGCAGCACAGCCCGGCCCTCTGGGCGCTGACGTGGACGAACGCCCACCCTTCCCGCAGGAGGTACTCGCGCGCCTCCAGCGTGTCCACGGCGTTCTCGAACTGCGCCGTGACGTTGACCCAGTCGAGCATGACCGAGCCGTTGAACCGGTCCTCGCTGCGCGGCCGGAAGACGATGATCCGGGTCGTGTACGGCGCGGTGGTGCCGTCGAGCGCCCGAGCGGTGCCGGAGACCAGGTACTCCCGCTGCTGGTAGCCGAACGGCTTCAGCCGGTGCCACGAGTCCCAGAGCGCGTGCCCGTGGACGCCGGCGGGTGGCTTGCTGAGCTCGGGCGTCGGGACCGGAGCGCTGAGCGTCGAGGTCACCCGCTCCGACGTCGGAGCGGCGGGGCTGGGGCTCGGTGCGAGCCACAGCGCAGCGCCCACGAGACCGGCGAGCAGCAGCGACGTACGGCGACCAGTCATGCCCGGACCAACGAGTCGCGGGAGGCGATGTCACGCGGGGGCCCGGGGTCGACAGCACAGACGGTC
>CADCUK010000049.1 GCA_902805865.1 uncultured Nocardioidaceae bacterium
CCGAGCGGTCCCATCGAGCAGCGCGCCCTGGGCGAGCGCGCCGATGATGTCGAAGTCGGTCGCCGGAGAGATGTGCGGGGCGCCGATCTCGTGGACGACACCGATGCCGACGCGTGCTGCCGTGCTCAGCGCGAGCCGGATCGCGGCCTGACGGTCCTGCACGGTGAGCAGCGCGTTCATCGCGTCGCGGACCGCATGGTGGGCGTCCCGGGTCAGCGGCCCGTCGTCGGACCAGCCGTCGAGCTCCTCACCGCTCCGCGACGCGAGCGCGGCCTCACGCAGTGCTGTGGAGGCGACGGCGGAGTGCATGTCGACCCGGGAGACGTACGCCGGTCGCGGGCCGACCGCCTCGTCCAGCTGCTGGCGGGTCAGGGGCTGTCCTCCCGGCCACGAGGACTCGTCCCAGCCGTGGCCGAGGATCACCGAGAGACCTGCGGTCGCGGCGTGCGCGGCGAGCAGGTCGAGAGCCTCCTCGGCAGAGCGCACCGACGACAGGTCCGCCCCCAGGGCGGCGAACCCGGTGGCGGCCAGATGGACGTGGGCGTCGACGAAGGCCGGGGTCACCAGTCGGCCGCGGAGGTCGACCGTGTGGTCTGCGGCCCGGGTGTCCTCGTCGCCCACCGAGGCGATAACGTCCCCGTCGAGCAGGACCGACGTCGCCCAGCCGGTCGGGGTGAGGACACGTCCGTTGCGCAGGAGGATGGTGCGGGATGCGGTCATCGAGGCATCCTCGCTCACAGCCGGCGTTCGAAGAGGCTCCGCACGCCGGGCTCCGAGCGCAGCAGCGACAGCGCGTAGTCCGCGTGGCCGGGCACGTAGCCGTTGCCCACGAGCATCGTGACGTCGGCAGCGAGCCCCTCGGCGCCGAGAGCGGCCGCGGAGAACGACGTGGCCATCGAGAAGAAGATGATCGTGCCGCCGTCCCGCGTGCTCAGCACAGCACCCCCTTCGCACCCGGGTACGTCGACACAGACCACGGTCACGTCAGCCCGGTCGGGGGCGGCCTTCTCGACAGCGTCCTTGAGCGCGACCGGGTCACGGGCGTCAGCGACCACCACGGCGTCCGCGATCCCGGCTGACTCCAGCAGCTCGGCCTCGGCCCGGTGGGGAACCACCCCGACGGTCGAGCTGGCGCCGGCGGCGCGGGCTGCGGCCAGGGCGAGCGACCCGGACTTCCCCGCTCCCCCGATGACGACGACCGTCGGGCCCTCGGTCGTCGGGCCCTCGGTCGTCGAGCCCGTCGAGGCGTACTGCTCGACGATGCGGGCGGTCAGGGCCGGCGCACCGCAGACGTCCATCACCGAGAGCGCGAGCTCGGGGGCGAGGTCCTCGGGCAGCTTGGCCGCGATCGAGCGGCCGAAGAGGATCGCGTAGCCGTCAGCCGGCACCTGCTCGCTGCGGCCGTCCCACCCGGCGAGCCCGTCCTCGATGACCAGCGGCGTGAGGGTCAGCGAGACGAGCGTCGCCACGCGGTCACCGACCTGGAGTCCCAGGGGCGACTCCGGCCCCACCTCCTCGACCGTGCCGACGAGCATCCCACCTGAGCCGGTCTCCGGGTTCTGCATCTTCCCGCGCTCCGCGACGATTGCCAGCACGGCTGCGCGGACCCGGTCGCCGTCCCCGTCGTACGCCCGCTCGAGCTGGCGGAACGAAGCGGCGTCGAGGTTCAGCCGCTCGACCCGGACCCGGGTCTCGTCCGGCCAGAGCTCGCGGCGCGTGTCCAGCCGGGTGGCTGCCTGGGGCAGCACGCCGGCGGGGTCGAGGACCCGGTGCAGCCCGACCGGATCACCTGGACGCTCGAGCAAGACGTTCCCTTCCTTTGGACCGCTCGTAACAGGAAATGTTGCGGCGCGGTGTTGGACAGGCCGAATAATCTACGCCTACTCTGGCAGGCGTGGCTGCGGTCACACAACCTGCAACGCCGTCGACCTCGAGGAGCCTTCGTGACCTCCTACGCCCAGCCGTACGCCTACTCGCGTGGGGAGCTCGTCGAGCCCGACTGGCGACGCTTCCCGGGATGGGCCTCGGTCACCGACGAGGAGTGGCGCTCGGCCCAGTGGCAGCGCTCGCACTGCGTCAAGAACATCAAGCAGCTGCGCGAGCTCCTCGGCGACCTCGTCGAGGAGCGGTTCTACGCCGACCTCGAGCGGGACCAGCGCGAACGGGCAACGATGTCGATGCTCGTCCCGCCGCAGATGATGAACACGATGGTTTCTCACGAGGTGCCGGCCGGGCCGGGGTCGCTCACCGACGGGTTCTACGCCGACCCCCTGCGCCGGTACATGATCCCGGTGTTCTCCGACCGGCGGACCGACTGGCCCTCGCACCCGTACTCCAGCCGGGACTCGCTGCACGAGCACGACATGTGGGTCGCCGAGGGGCTCACCCACCGCTACCCGACCAAGGTGCTGGCCGAGCTGCTCCCGACCTGTCCGCAGTACTGCGGCCACTGCACACGGATGGACCTCGTCGGCAACTCGACGCCGGCGGTGGAGAAGCTGAAGTTCGACCTCAAGCCGGTGGACCGGCTCGACTCGATGATGCGCTACCTGCGTGAACACCCCGAGGTCCGCGACGTGGTGGTCTCCGGCGGGGACGTCGCGAACATGCCGTGGGCACGGCTGGAGGACTTCATCTCCCGGCTGCTGGAGATCGAGAACATCCGCGACATCCGGCTGGCGACCAAGGCGCTCGCGGGTCTCCCTCAGCACTGGTTGCAGCCCGACGTGGTGGAGGGCGTCGGCCGGGTGGCCCGCACCGCCAGGTCCCGCGGCGTCAGCCTGGCGATCCACACCCACGTCAACCACGCCAACTCGGTCACCCCTCTGGTGGCGGAGGCGGCGCGCGCGATGCTCGACGCCGGCGTGCGCGACGTACGCAACCAGGGTGTGCTGCTCGACGGCGTCAACGCCGACTCCCACACGCTGCTCGACCTGTGCTTCAGCCTGCTCGACGGGGCGCAGATCATGCCCTACTACTTCTACATGTGCGACATGATCCCGGCCTCGGAGCACTGGCGGGTGTCGGTGGCCGAGGCGCAGCGGCTCCAGCACGACATGATGGGCTACCTCCCCGGCTTCGCGACGCCGAGGATCCTGTGCGACGTGCCGTTCGTCGGCAAGCGGTGGGTCCACCAGCTCGCGGACTACGACCGTGAGCGCGGCATCTCGTCGTGGACGAAGAACTACCGGACGTCGATCGAGGCGACCGACCCCGAGGCGCTGACCCGCACCTACAGCTACTACGACCCGATCCACACGCTGCCGGAGCCAGGCCAGCGCTGGTGGGCCGAGCAGTTCTCCAAGGGCGCCCTGCAGGCCGACCGCCCCCTGGTCCACGCGGGTTGAGTCGGCGCTCGTGCGAGGTCGAGACGGCGCTCGCGCGAGGTCGAAACGGCGCTTACGCGAGGTCGAGACGGCGCTCGCGCCGTTCAGAGCGTGTACGGCGACCGGAAGAAGCGGTCGGGGTCGACCCTGTCCTTGATGCGTCGCAGCCTCTGCAGGTTCGGGCCGTAGTAGTCCACCAGCGGTCGACCCGGCTCGAGCCGGTTCACGTAGGCGCCGACCGAGACGCCCTGGACCGCCTCATGGGCGGACCGGACCCACGCCCTCGCCGAGGCCACCGCCGCCGCTGAGGTGTTCCCCTCAGGCAGGTCGACCAGCCACTGCAGCTCGGCGTGCTGCTCACGCCAGGGAAACGCAGTCGCCGTGGTGGGCCGGTCCCGGATCGCGCCGACGAGCGGGTCGAGGATGACCCTGGAGACGGTGCCGGACGCCGCCCTCCGCTGCACGAGCTCTGGCAGGGCATCGGACAGCGTGTCGGTCAGGTGCGTCACCACGTCACTTCCCGCGACGAACGACCGTCGAGGTGTCGTCGACCCGCCGCCGAAGTGCCGCACCGCGTCCATCGGCGTCTTCTGGGACGAGGAGACTGCGGTCGCGTCGACGCCGATCGCACGCTCGACGGCTGCGGCCTGCTCGTCCTCCTCACCTGGGGCGGACCGTCCGCTGATGACGACCCGGACGACGCCGGACGCGTCCATGACCAGCTGGAGGTTGCACCACACCGACCTCGGCATCCGCTCCACGTGAGCGCTCCACCCGCGAATCACCACGGCTGCGTGGCGGCTGGGGTAGGCCAACGAGAAGACACCCATGGACTGCGCCTCGGTGGTGCGCATGCGCATCGACGTCACCACGCCGAAGTTGCCGCCTCCTCCCCCGCGGCAGGCCCACAGCAGGTCGGCATGCCGGTCCTGGTGCGCCCGCACCACGCGTCCGTCGGCAGTCACCATGGTCACCTCGATGAGCGCGTCGCAGGAGAGACCGAGCTCCGCGCTGTCGACGCCGAGTCCGCCGCCCAAGGTCAAGCCGGTCACGCCGACCGTGGGACAGGTGCCGGTGGGGATCGTGCGCCCGTACGCCGCCAGGAGCCGCTTGGCGCGGAACGTCTCCGCACCGGCGCCGAGGGTGGTGGTCCCGCTCGCTGCGTCGTACACGACCGATCGCATCGGCCGGACGTCGATCACCAGTCCGTCGTCGACCGTCGAGGTTCCGACGTACGAGTGGCCGCCGGCTCGTGCCCGGCACCGCAACCCGAACCGGCGGGCGAAACGGATCGCCTCCGAGACGTCGGTCGCGTCGCTCGCCTCCACCACGGCGGTCGGCCGGCGACCGTCGTACCGGGTGTTGAACAGCGCCCGGACGGTGTCGTAGTCGTCCTCACCGGGGCGGACGAGGCGACCGTCGATCGACGCGGCGAGTGCCCGCCAGTCCGCCGAGGTGGCGGCGGAGGCACCAGCCGGGCGCGAGACCTCCGGTGCACACCCCTGGCCGCCTGCGAGGACGCCGGCGGCGAGGAGAAGGTTCCGTCGGGACACCCCGGTCATCCAGCCACTCTAGGCAGCCGTGACCGGTTCCGCTTCAGTGCCGCAGGTTCGTGAGCGTCTCGACGAGCCGGGCCGTCGGGCTGTCCAGCCCCCACCGCTGCGCGAGCGCGACCAGTGCATCGGGATTCGCCGGTGTCCGAGGCAGCGTGAGGTCAGGGCTCCCGAGGTCGATGTCGCAGGCGACCTTCACCACGGTTGGCGCCACCGCGAGGTAGTCCGCGGCGGCGCGCAGCTTGCCGCGGGGTCCGGGGGCGAGGTCGGAGGCCGGATCGTCCACGGCCGCAAGCAGCGAATCCATCGTCGGGAACCGGCCCAGCAGCGTCGCAGCCGTCTTGTCCCCGATGCCGGCGACGCCGGGCAGCCCGTCCGATGCGTCACCACGCAGGGTGGCGAAGTCGGCGTACTGGTTCGCGTCGACGCCGTACTTCTCCCGGACGACGGCGTTCGTGACCCGCTCGTGCTTGCCGACGCCACGGGCGACGTAGAGCACCCGCACCTCGCGCGCGTCGTCGACGAGCTGGAACAGGTCGCGGTCGCCGGTGACGATGTCGGTCGGCATCGCCGCCTCCGTGGCCAGCGTGCCGATGACGTCGTCGGCCTCGTAGCCGTCCGCCCCCACGATCGCGATCCCGAACGCATCGAGCACGTCGACGATGATCGGCACCTGCACCTCGAGCGGGTCCGGCACCTCCTCGACGTCAGGTGCGGTGGCCTTCTCCGCGACGACCCGGTGCGCCTTGTACGACGGCAGCAGCTCGGTCCTCCAGGCGGGCCGCCAGTCGTTGTCCCAGCAGCAGGCCAGGTGTGTCGGCTGGTAGTCGGTGACCAGCCGGCTGATGAAGTCCAGCAGCCCCCGCACGGCATTCACCGGTACGCCGTCGGGCGACCGGATCGAGTCGGGCACCCCGAAGTACGCCCGGAAGTACAGCGAGGCGGTGTCGAGGAGCATCAGACGGGGCTGCGGGCTGGTCACGCACTGATCCTCGCAGTTGTCACGCCTTGGACGTGGTTCCCTCGGCCGTGGCCTTGATCCGGCGCAGCGTCTCCTCCATGCCCTGGCGCATCTGTGCCCGACGGTCGCCCGGGGACATCGTGGTGATGATCAGCCAACCCAGCCGGGTGATCGGCTTGGTCACCTCGTAGCTCTCCGTCACCACGGTCCCCGCCCCTTCTGGGTCGAGCCGGTAGCGCCACTCGACGGTTCCTGCGAACGGCTCGCTGCGCGCCCAGGAGATCGAGCGCCCCGGCTCGATCGAGGTGATGACAGGCTTGTTGCCCCACGCCGGCCCGCGCGCGACCTTGTTGCGTGCTGTGAACCGCGCCCCCACCGCCGGCCCGGTGGCCCCGTCGAGCCAGCGGCAGTCCAGCAGCTCGGGGCTGAACTCAGGCATCCGGGTCACGTCGGCGACCAGGGCGTACACCTCGTCAGGGGACGCATCGATGACGACACGAACCTCGTCGGCGTCGAGTGGCTGCTTCATCGCAAGGGCCTCCGTGGTCATGGACTGCCAGCCTGGGTCACCTGCCGTCGGGTGGCAAGAGTGTCCGGGCGGCAGTGCTGGCGTGTCGCACCGGTCCGGGACCGTTAGCCTGACCCGCGTGGAGGACATCGATCGACGCATCCTGGAGCTGCTGGCCGCCGACGGCCGGATGTCGTTCACCGACCTCGGCAAGTCGACCGGGCTGTCGACCTCCGCGGTCCACCAGCGCGTCAAGCGGCTCGAGACCCGTGGGTTGATCAAGTCGTACGCCGCGGTCATCGACTACGACCGCGTGGGGCTGCCGCTGACCGCCTTCATCTCGATCCGCCCGATCGATCCGTCCCAGCCCGACGACTCCCCGGAACGGCTCCGCGACATCACCGAGATCGAGTCGTGCTGGTCGGTGGCCGGCGACGAGTCGTACATCCTCAAGGTGCGCGTCGCCACGCCCGGTGACCTGGAGGACCTGCTCGCGCGGGTGCGTGCCGCGGCCAATGTCTCCACGCGCACGACGATCGTGCTTTCCACCGCCTACGAGGGCCGCCCGGTCACGAGCGGCTGAGGGCGCCTACCTGCGTGAGCGCCGTCTCGACCTTGAGCGAGTGCCGTCTCGACCTCGCGCGAGCGTCGTCTCGACCTCGCGCGAGCGCCGTCTCGGCGGGCTACTCGGTCAGCGAGGAGTAGGCGACCACGCCGTGCCGCAACGCGGCGATCGCGTCGCGGGCGGTCTCCCGGAGCGGAGTGGCGCCTGCGGCGTCGGCCACCTGCCCGGCGAGGTCGAGCAGCTGCTTCATCCACCGCACGAAGTCACCCGCCGCCAGGTCGGTCTCGGTGAGCACCTCGTCGAGCGTGGCACCGGAAGCCCAGGCCTGCGCGGCCCAGGCGAATCCCAGGTCGGGCTCGCGGAGGAACTCGACCCGGTGCTCCTTCTCGAGCCGGTCCAGCTTCCCCCACAGCGTCACCATGTCCCTGATGACCTCCTTGACGGGGCCGCGGGGCAGCCGCGGAGGGGACGCGTCGTCGGCACGCCGGCTCTCGTAGACCAGCACCGCCAGGGCCGCGGCCAGGTCCTCCGGCGACAGGTCGTCCCACAGCCCGGCCCGCAGGCACTCGGCCGCCACGAGGTCCATGTCGGTGTAGATCCGCATCAGGGTCTGCCCGGCCGGGGTGATCTTGTCGTCCTCCAGGTAGTGCAACGACGACAGCACGTCGCACACCCGGTCGAACTGCCGGGCGATGGTGTTCGTGCGTGACTCGATCCGCCGCCGCAGCGTGGCGGTCTCCTTCGCCAGCCGGTGGTGCCGCTCGGCCCAACGGGCGTGGGACTCCCGGTCCGAGCAGCCGTGGCAGGGGTGCGACCGCAGCGCGGCGCGCAGGCGGGCGATCTCGCGGTCGTCGGCGACGTCGTCATGGTGACCGCGGCCCTTGCCCCGGCGACCGCTCCCCCGCTCCACCCCGTGCAAGCGGGTCGACAGCTGGATGGACAGCTCACGCCGGGACTGGGCGTTGCGTCCGTTGAAGTTCCGGGGCACCTTCATCCTGGTCACCGCGGTCACCGGCTGGTTGAAGTCGACCATCGCGAGCCGCCGCGCCTGCCGGTCCTCGGTGAGGACGTAGGGACGGGGGTCGTCGCGGTCCGACCGGGTGCCGGGGTCGATGACGACCGCGTAGCCGGAGTACTTGCCGGTCGGCACCTCGATCACGTCGCCGGGGCGCAGGTCGTCGAGGGAGTCCAGAATCTGCTGTCGCCGGTCGGCCCGGCGCGAACGCGCCGCAGCTGCCTCCGCGTCGCTGACCTGACGTCGGAGGTCGGAGTACTCCATGAAGTCCCCGAGGTGACAGGTCGCCGCCTCGGCGTACCCCTGCATCGCGTCCTCGTTCTTGCGGAGCTGCCGCGCCATCCCGACCACGGCCTTGTCGGCCTGGAACTGCGCGAACGACGACTCGAGCAGCTCGCGCGCGGTCGGCCGGCCGACCTGGTGGACGAGGTTGACCGCCATGTTGTACGACGGCCGGAAGCTCGACCTGAGCGGATAGGTCCGGGTCGACGCGAGCCCGGCGACGGACTTCGGGTCGAGCCCGGCGCTCCACAGCACGACACCGTGGCCCTCGACGTCGATGCCCCGACGGCCGGCACGACCGGTGAGCTGCGTGTACTCCCCCGGCGTGATGTCGGCGTGCGTCTCGCCGTTCCACTTGACCAGCTTCTCGATGACCACCGACCGCGCAGGCATGTTGATGCCCAGCGCGAGCGTCTCGGTCGCGAAGACGACCCGCACCTTGCCCTTCGAGAACAGCTCCTCGACGCACTCCTTGAACGTCGGCAGCATGCCGGCATGGTGGGCCGCGATGCCACGGCTGAGGCCGTCGACGAAGTCGTGGAACCCGAGCACGTGCAGGTCGGCGTCGGGGATGTGCGCGCACTTGTCCTCGACGTACTCCCTGATCTCCTTGGCCTCCCCCGGGGTGGTCAGCCGGAGGTTGGCGTTGAGGCACTGCTGCACCGCGGCGTCGCACCCCACGCGGCTGAAGATGAAGTAGATCGCGGGCAGCAGCCGGCCGCGCTCGAGCTGGTCGACCACGTCGAAGCGGCTGGGCAGCCCGCCCCGCGGCGGCGTACGGCGGCCGCGGTCGCCCCGGCCCTTCTGCCGGTCCGAGGTACGTCGTGAGCGCCAGTCGTCCCTGGCGACCCGCATGAGCTCGGGGTTGACCTCCGACTCCGGTCCGGCGAAGCCGGTGGCGTCGGAGAACAGGTCGAAGATGCGCCGCCCGACCATCACGTGCTGGTAGAGCGGCACCGGCCGCTTCTCCTCCACGATCGTCGTGGTCGCTCCCCGCACCGTGGCCAGCCAGTCGCCGAACTCCTCGGCGTTGGAGACCGTGGCGCTGAGGGACACCACCGCCACCGACTCGGGGAGGTGGATGATGACCTCCTCCCACACCGCTCCGCGCATCCGGTCGGCGAGGTAGTGCACCTCGTCCATGACGACGTACCCCAGGCCCAGCAGGGTCTGCGAGCTCGCGTAGAGCATGTTGCGGAGGACCTCGGTCGTCATCACGACGATGGGGGCGTCACCGTTGACGGAGTTGTCGCCGGTGAGCAGCCCGACCTTCTCGGGACCGTAGCGGCGCACCAGGTCGTTGAACTTCTGGTTCGACAGCGCCTTGATCGGCGTGGTGTAGAAGCACTTGCGGC
>CADCUK010000050.1 GCA_902805865.1 uncultured Nocardioidaceae bacterium
GCTCCTCCCAGGAGGTGGCCTGCTTCTCGGTGGACCGCACGAAGTACTTGATGTTGTCGAAGTCGATCGTGTCGAGCTCGCCGCCCCAGGTGGGCATGGGCTTGCGGTGGAAGAGCTTGAGCCCCTTCAGCCGCAGGTCGAGCATCCACTGGGGCTCGTTCTTCTTCGCGGAGATGTCGCGGACCACGGCCTCGCTGAGCCCACGGGTCGCGGCAGCGCCGGCGGAGTCGGTGTCGTGCCAGCCGAACTGGTACTTGCCCAGTCCCTCGAGCTCGGGGTTCGCGGCCTCGATGGCGTTGGGTGCGGCGTCAGTCGTGGTCATCAGGACTGCCTCTCGTTGGTTGCGTGAGCTGTGGGAGTGGGGGTGGTGTGCAGGTTCGGGATGCTGGTGGTGCAGACGCCGTCGCCGTGGGCGATGGTGGCCAGCCGCTGGACGTGCCGGCCGAGGACGCGGGAGATCAGCTCGGTCTCGGCCTCGCAGAGCTGGGGGAACTCGTGGGCGACGTGGGCGACCGGGCAGTGCTGCTGGCACAGCTGCTCGCCCACCGGCACGGCGCGGACCGAGGCGGCGAAGCCGGCGTCGCGCATGCCCTGGGCGAGGGCCTCGCTCGGGCTGAGGGCGGGGTCGGCCGCCTGGATCTCGTGGATCCGCTGCTCGAGCCCCACGAGGCGGGCCCGGGCGAACGCGGCGACGGCCTCCTCGCCACCGTTCTCGGCGAGGAACCGGAGGGCCTGGGCGGCGAGGTCGTCGTACTGCTGCTCGAACTGGTCGCGACCGGACTCGGTCAGCGCGAAGACCTTGGCCGGACGGCCCCGGCCGCGGCTGCCCTGGACGCGCTGGTCGCGGGCCTCGACGGCGCCGGTCTCGAGCATGTGGTCGAGGTGGCGTCGGACGGCGGCGGGCGTGAGGTGGAGCCGCTCGGCGAGGGCGGCCGCCGTGCTGGGTCCGAGCTCGAGGATCGTGCGCGCGACACGGTCGCGGGTAGGGGCGTCCGCCCCTGCCTCGCCGCTCGTCTGCGTCGTCTCCACGATTTCCACAACACCATTGTGTCGTTAATGCTTCCCCCCATTCAAATAAGGCTCCCCTTACCCCGCCGAGCCGGCGCGTCCTGCCCTCCGCCTCCCGCCGAGCCGGCGCGTCCTGCCCTCCGTCCCCCGCCGAGCCGGCGCGTCCTGCCCCTGCCGCCCCTCCTAGACTCAGGG
Source organism: uncultured Nocardioidaceae bacterium (assembly GCA_902805865.1). Taxonomy (GTDB): domain Bacteria; phylum Actinomycetota; class Actinomycetes; order Propionibacteriales; family Nocardioidaceae; genus Marmoricola_A. The sequence continues at coordinate 1,204 of CADCUK010000050.1, forward strand.
GGTGTCCAGCGCCGTCTCCCCCGCCGTCGAGGTGCGCGGCTTGAGGATGGCGTACGGCGACAAGGTGGCTGTCGACGACCTCGACCTCACCGTCGAGCGGGGCTCTATCACCGCGGTCCTCGGCCCCAACGGCGCCGGCAAGACCACCACGTTGGAGACGTGTGAGGGGTTCCGCCGCCCCCAGCAGGGCACCGTCCGGGTCCTCGGCCTCGACCCCCACCGCGAACGGCGCGCGCTGCTCCCCCGCATCGGCGTGATGCTCCAGTCCGGAGGGGCCTGGACCGGCGCGCGTGCCGAGGAGATGCTCCACCACATCGCCGCCCTCCACGCCCACCCGCTCCCGGTGCAGATGCTCGTCGACCGGCTCGGGCTGGACGACTGCGGCCGCACGCCGTACCGGCGACTCTCCGGCGGTCAGCAGCAGCGGCTCTCGCTCGCGATGGCCGTCGTCGGGCGGCCCGAGCTGTTGTTCGTCGACGAGCCGACCGCGGGCATGGACCCCCAGGCGCGCCGCAACACCTGGGCGCTGCTCGAGGAGCTGCGTGCGGACGGCGTCACGACGGTGCTGACCACCCACTACCTGGAGGAGGCCGAGCGGCTCGCGGACCAGGTGCACATCATCGACCGCGGTCGGATGATCGTCTCCGGCACGCCGTTCGACCTCACCCGGGGCACCGGGATCAGCACGATCCGCCTGGTCGTCACCCGGCCGTTCCCCGACCATGCGCCGGCATCGCTGCAGGCGATGCTAGGCCCGCCGACCCACGTGCACCCGGTCAACGAGTTCAGCCTGCTCATCACCGGCCCCGCCGACGCATCCACGCTCGGCAAGGTGTCGGCGTGGTGCGAGGAGGTCGGGGTGCTGCCGGAGTCGCTGAGCCTGGGCCAGCGCACGCTCGAGGACGTCTTCCTCCAGCTCACCGGACGGGGGTTCGAGCAGTCGTGACCGGAACGTTCACCCCGATGCCGGGATCGGCGCCCCTGTCCTCACAGGTCGCCGCGCAGACCCGCATGGAGACCCGGCTGCTGCTGCGCAACGGCGAGCAGCTGCTCCTCGCGATCATCATCCCGGTGCTCGTGCTGTTCGCCGGCGTGATGGGCATCGAGTACGTCGACCTCTCGCTGTCCTACAAGCCGATCGACCAGCTCACCCCGGGCGTGCTCGCGCTGGGGATCATGTCGACGAGCTTCACCTCGCTGGCGATCGCCACCGGCTTCGAGCGCAGGTACGGCGTGCTCAAGCGGCTCGGCGCCTCTCCCCTGCCGCGCCACGGGCTGCTGCTCGGCAAGGTCGGAGCGCTGCTCGTGGTCGAGGCGGTCCAGCTGGTCGTGATCGGCGGCGTGGCCCTGCTCATGGACTGGTCGCCCGAGCTGACGCTGCGCGGCGTCGCCGGTGCGCTGACGATGGCGGCGCTGGGGACGGCGGCGTTCGCGTCGCTGGGACTGTTCGTCGCGGGCGCGCTGCGGGCCGAGGCCACCTTGGCCGCTGCGAACCTCGTCTACATCCTGCTCGCCGCGGGCGGCGGGGTCGTGCTGCCGGCCTCGACCTACGGCCGCTTCGCAGACGTCATCGGCTGGCTGCCGTCCGGAGCCCTCGGCGGCGGGATGCGGGAGTCACTGCTCGTCGGCACGTTCCCCTCCGGACCCGCGCTGGTGCTGCTCGGCTGGGCCGTGCTCGGAACAGTGCTGACCGCGAGGACGTTCAAGTGGGAGTGAGCGTGCGTTCGGTGGGGTCCTGGCTGGACCGGAACCTGTTCCGGCTGGCAGTGGCCTCCCTGGTCGTCAACGTCCTCATCGTCGTCAGCGGCGGGGTGGTCCGGCTGACCGGCTCCGGCCTCGGGTGTCCCACCTGGCCCCGCTGCACCGAGGAGTCGTTCACCCCGCACGGCGCCTACGACATCCACGCGGCCATCGAGTTCGGCAACCGGTTGGTGACGTTCCTGATCGCCGCGGTGGCCGTGGCGATGTTCGTGGCCGCCTGGCGCTCGGGGCGTACGACGATCCGGCGGCTCGCCCTCGTGCTGGCTCTCGGTGTCCCCGCACAGGCCGTCCTCGGAGGCATCACGGTCCTCACCGACCTCAACCCCTGGACCGTCGCCCTCCACCTGATGGTGTCGATGGCGATGATCAGCGTCGCCGTGGTGCTCGTCCAGCGGGTGCGTGAGCCCGACGGTGCAGCCGTGCCTGCCGTGCCCCAGAGCATCGGCTGGCTCGTCCGGCTGCTCTTCGTCGTCGGCTGGGTGGTGCTCTACCTCGGCACGGTCGTCACCGGCAGCGGACCGCACGCCGGCGACGCGGACGCCCCCCGCAACGGGCTCGACCCCCGGGCGGTGAGCCAGCTGCATGTCGACTTCGTCTTCCTGCTGCTCGGGCTCACGGTCGCCGTAGTGCTGGTCTTCCGGGCGGTCGACGTGCCCCCGCGGTCCCGGGATGCCGCCAACACCCTGCTGCTGGTGCTGCTCGGCCAGGGAGCGATCGGGTTCGTGCAGTACTTCACCGGGTTGCCGATCGTGCTGGTCACGCTGCACCTGCTCGGAGCCGCCCTGACGGCCGCCGCGATGACGTGGTTGCTGCTCGGGACGCGTCAGCGGGTCGCCGTACCTGAGGTGGAGACGGTGGTCGAGGACTCGTCCCTCACCACGACCACCACCCACCCCTGACCGCCGAGACGGCGCTCGCGTCGGGTTGATACGGTGTTCGCGTCGGGTTGAGGCGGCGCTCGTGCCGGCACGCCAGCGCGAGCTTACCGAACCGCGCGCGAGCGCCTACTGAACCTCGCGCGAGCGCCTACTCGACCTAGCGGGTGAGGAGGGGGTCCAGGGCGACCGAGAGGAACAGCAGCGAGAGGTACATGTTCGACCAGTGGAACAGCCGCATCGGCCGCATCTCGACCACGTTGTCGGTCTGCCGGGTACGGCGAGCGAGCAGTTGCGCCTCGGTCAGGAACACCGCCCCCAGCACCACGGCGGCGACCGGGTAGAGCCACCCGGTCGAGGCCACCGGCCACAGCACCAGCGAGGTGGCGACCGTGACCCACGAGTACACGACGATCTGCCGACCGACGGTCGAGGCCGGAGCCACAGACGGGAGCATCGGCACGTCGGCCGCGGCGTAGTCCTCGCGGTAGCGCAGCGCGAGTGCCCAGAAGTGCGGCGGGGTCCAGAAGAACACGACGAGGAACAGGATCACCGGCGTCCAGGCCAGGGATCCGGTCACCGCGGTCCAGCCGATCAGCGCCGGGAAGCACCCCGCGGCACCGCCCCAGACGATGTTCTGGCTGGTGCGCCGCTTGAGCAGCATCGTGTAGCCGACGACGTAGAAGACGTTCGCCGCGAGCGCCAGCCCGGCGGAGAGCCAGTTGACCAGGAAGCCGAGCAGCAGCGTCGACACGACGCCCAGCGCCAGCCCGAAGACCAGGGCCGCCCGCGGGGAGACCATGTGGCGGGGCAGCGCCCGCCGGCGGGTGCGGCGCATCCGCTGGTCGATGTCGCGGTCGTAGACGCAGTTGAGGGCGTTGGCGCTGCCGGCCGACAGCGTCCCGCCGACGACCGTGGCCACGACGAGCCACATGTCAGGCACGCCGCGGGACGCGAGGAACATCACCGGGACCGTGGTCAGCAGCAGGAGCTCGATGATCCGCGGCTTCGTGAGACCGACGTAGGCGCCCAGCACGTCGCGGAACCGGGTCGGCTCCTCAGCGGAGGCCGAGTCGCCCGAGTGCGCGGACACGCTCACGTGGGGGTCGACAGCCGTCACGACTTCCTCGGGTCCGGGAGTGGGTCCGCGCCGTACAGGCTCGACACGGGCACCAGGAGTCTAGTCCGGAGTCCCCGTTTCGACGCAGTCGAGGCGTTCCGGCGCAGTGTGCATCGAATCACCCGGGCTGGATAGGCTCGAAGGAGACCCCGACGAGAGGACCGCCGCGTGAGCACCCCCCTGGACTGGACCGATCTCGACCGTCGCGCAGTCGACACCTGCCGGGTGATCGCGATGGATGCGGTGCAGAGGGTGGGCAACGGTCATCCCGGCACGGCGATGAGCCTGGCGCCCGCGGCGTACCTGCTGTTCCAGAAGGTCATGCGCCACGACCCGGCCGACCCGAACTGGATCGCCCGCGACCGGTTCGTCCTGTCCTGCGGCCACACCAGCCTCACGCTGTACACGCAGCTCTACCTCGGCGGCTTCGGCCTCGGCATCGACGACATGAAGTCGCTGCGGATCTGGGGCAGCCGCACCCCGGGCCACCCCGAGCACGGTCACACCGCCGGCGTGGAGACGACCACCGGCCCGCTGGGCCAGGGCGTCGGCAACGCCGTCGGGATGGCGATGGCGGCCCGCCGGGAGCGTGGGCTGCTCGACCCCGACGCCGCGCCGGGTGAGAGCCCCTTCGACCACTTCGTCTACGTGATCGCCAGCGACGGCGACCTCCAGGAAGGTGTCAGCGCCGAGGCGTCCTCGCTCGCGGGTCACCAGAAGCTCGGCAACCTGGTGCTGATCTACGACGACAACAGCATCTCCATCGAGGACGACACCGCGATCGCGTTCAGCGAGGACGTCTCGAAGCGCTACGAGGCCTACGGCTGGCACGTCCAGGACGTCGACTGGACCAACGGCGGCGGGAAGTACGAGGAGGACGTCCAAGCGCTGTGGGACGCCATCCAGGCGGCGAAGGCGGTCACCGACCGGCCGAGCTTCATCAACCTGCGCACGATCATCGCCTGGCCCGCCCCGAACAAGCAGAACACCGGCAAGGCCCACGGCTCCGCCCTCGGCGAGGACGAGGTGGCCGCCACCAAGAAGCTGATGGGGTTCGACCCCGAGCAGATGTTCGAGATCAGCCCGGAGGTCCTCGAGCACACCCGCTCCCTCGGGCAGCGCGGGAAGGCGGCCGGCGAGGCCTGGGACGCGCAGTACGCCGCGTGGGCGGAGGCGAACGCCGAGCGCGCCGAGCTGCTGCACCGGATGAAGAGCCGGACCCTGCCCGACGGCTGGACCGACGCGCTGCCGACGTTCGAGCCCGACGAGAAGGGCGTCGCGACCCGTAAGGCGTCCGGTGAGGTGCTCACCGCGATCGCGCCGGCGCTCCCCGAGCTGTGGGGCGGGTCGGCCGACCTCGCGGAGTCCAACAACACGACGCCCAAGGGCGAGCCGTCGTTCGTCCCGTCGGAGCACTCGACCAAGGAGTTCGCCGGCCACGAGTACGGCCGGGTCCTCCACTTCGGCATCCGCGAGCACGCGATGGGCTCGATCATGAACGGCATCGCGCTGCACGGCGGCACCCGGGTGTACGGCGGCACGTTCCTGGTGTTCTCCGACTACATGCGCCCGGCGGTCCGGCTGGCGAGCGTCATGCAGCTGCCGGTGACCTACGTGTGGACCCACGACTCGATCGGTCTGGGCGAGGACGGTCCCACCCACCAGCCGGTGGAGCACCTCGCGGCGCTGCGGACGATCCCCGGCCTCTCGGTGGTCCGGCCCGCCGACGCCAACGAGACAGTCGCCGCCTGGCAGGCCGTGCTGGAGAACCCCACCGGTCCCGCGGCGCTGTGCCTGACCCGCCAGAACGTCCCGACGTACCCCCGGGGCGCTGACGGGTTCTCCGACACCTCACTGGTCGCGCACGGCGGCTACGTCCTGCTCGACACCGACGGGACGCCCGACGTCGTGCTGATCGCGACCGGCTCGGAGGTAGCGCTCGCCGTGGAGGCGCGCGAGCAGCTTGCCGCCAAGGACATCAAGGCCCGGGTCGTCTCGATGCCGTGCCGCGAGTGGTTCGACGCCCAGGATCCGGGGTACCGCGACACTGTGCTTCCGCCGGAGGTCCGAGCCCGCGTGAGCGTCGAGGCGGGCGTCGCCCAGGGCTGGCGAGAGGTCGTGGGGGACGCCGGGCGCATCGTGTCGCTCGAGCACTTCGGCGCCAGCGCGCAGTACACCGAGCTCTTCGAGAAGTTCGGCTTCACCGCAGCCGCGGTGGTGTCGGCGGCCGAGGACAGCATCCGGGCCGCCACCAACTGACCACGGCCCGTCCCGGGCCGGACCACAGACAACCGCATATCGCACCCTTGGAGGGAAACAATGGAGTCACCGACGAAGGACCGGCTCGGCGAGCTGTCCGCGGCAGGAGTCTCGATCTGGTTGGACGACCTGTCCCGCGAGCGGATCGAGAGCGGCAACCTGGCAGAGCTCGTCGCGGAGAAGCACGTCGTCGGGGTCACCACCAACCCGACGATCTTCGCCTCCGCCCTCAAGGAGGGTGAGCGGTACGACGACCAGGTCGCCGCCCTGACCAGGGCCGGGGCCGCCGTGGAGGACGTCATCGTCGAGCTCACCACCGACGACGTCCGCAACGCGTGCGACGTGCTGATGTCGGCGTACGAAGCCTCCGACGGGGTCGACGGCCGCGTCTCGATCGAGGTGCCCCCGGCGCTGGCGTTCGACACCGAGGGCACCATCGAGGCCGCCCGGTCGCTGTGGCGCAAGGTCGACCGGCCGAACCTGCTCATCAAGATCCCCGCGACGACCGAGGCGCTGCCGGCAATTGTCGCGACGCTCGCCGAGGGCATCAGCGTCAACGTCACGTTGATCTTCGGGCTCGACCGCTACGAGAAGGTCATGGAGGCCTACCTGGAGGGGCTGGAGCAGGCGCTGCGCGGGGGTGTCGAGCTGAGCACCCTGCACTCGGTCGCGTCGTTCTTCATCTCCCGCGTCGACTCCGAGGTCGACGGGCGGCTGGAGAAGGTCGGCAGCGAGGAGGCCCTCGGGCTGCGTGGCAAGGCTGCGGTGGCGAACGCCCGGCTGGCCTTCCAGAAGTACGAGGAGTACTTCGGCGGCGAGCGGTTCGCGGCCCTGAAGGAGTCGGGCGCCCGGACCCAGCGGCCGCTGTGGGCGTCGACCGGCGTCAAGAACCCGGAGTACTCCGACACCCTCTACGTCGCCGATCTCGTCACCGAGGGCACCGTGAACACGATGCCGGAGAAGACGATGACCGCCTTCGCCGACCACGGTGAGGTCTCCGGCGACCAGGTCCGCGGCCGCTACGACGAGGCGCAGGCCCTCATGGACCGGCTGGCCGAGCTGGGCATCGAGTACGACGACGTCATCGAGGCCCTGGAGGAAGAGGGCGTGGAGAAGTTCGTCGCCTCCTGGCAGGAGCTGGTCGGCACCGTCGAGGCCCAGATGGAGCAGTCCCGGAAATGACCGACAGCCTCGAGATCCTCGCCACCGGGGCTGCGGCAGAGGCGATCGCCGGGCACGTCCCGGGGCTGGTCGAGGAGTCCTTCGCCAGTCGGTTGTTCGCCCAGGACGCGACCCTCTGGGGCCCGGAGGCGGAGTCCGAGGCTTCGGTCCGGCTCAGCTGGGTCGGGCTCCCCCGCTCCTCCCGTCCCCTGGTCGGGGAGATCGCCGCTGTCCGCGACGAGCTGCGGGAGAACGGCGCCGACCACGTGGTGCTCTGCGGGATGGGCGGTTCGTCGCTTGCTCCCGAGGTGATCTGCGCGACCGCCGGCGTCGAGCTCACCGTGCTGGACTCCAGCGACCCCGGTCAGGTCCGGGCTGCACTGGACGACCGGATCGAGCGTGCGGTCGTCGTGGTCTCGTCCAAGTCCGGGTCCACCGTCGAGACCGACTCGCAGCGCCGGGCCTTCGAGGCAGCGTTCGAAGCCGCGGGGATCAACCCACGCGACCGGATCGTCGTCGTCACCGATCCCGGCAGCCCGCTCGACAAGGACGCCCGTGGCGCCGGCTACCGCGTCATCAACGCGGACCCGGACATCGGCGGGCGTTACTCCGCGCTCAGCGCGTTCGGGCTCGTGCCCAGCGGCCTCGCCGGGGCCGACGTGGCCGAGCTGCTCGACCAGGCCGACGTCGTCTCGGACCTGCTGGCCGCCGACGACGACGCGAACCCCGCGCTCCGGCTCGGCGCCGCCATGGCCGGCACCACCCCGCTGCGCGACAAGCTCGTGCTCGTCGACGACGGCTCCGGACTCCGCGGCTTCCCTGCCTGGGCGGAGCAGCTCATCGCGGAGAGCACCGGCAAGGAGGGCACGGGTGTCCTCCCGGTCGTGGTCGGAGGCACCAGCAGCGCCGAGGTCGCCGACCCCGCGACGGACACCACGGTGGTCCGACTCGTCTCCGACGTCGAGACCGACGACGACGACAGCCCCCAGGACGACCCGGGATCGACCCTCCTCGTGTCCGGCAGCCTCGGCGCCCAGATGCTGCTCTGGGAGGCCGCCACCGCAGCCGCGGGCCGCATCCTGGGGATCAACCCGTTCGACCAGCCCGACGTGGAGACCGCCAAGAAGGCCGCGCGCGCCCTCCTCGACGCTCCGACGGACACCAGCGAC
>CADCUK010000051.1 GCA_902805865.1 uncultured Nocardioidaceae bacterium
CGAGGCGCACGGGCTGCTGTCCCGGCTGCGCCAGGACGGGATCCTGATCGGCATCCTGTCGAACACCGTGTGGCCCCGTGCCTGGCACGAGGAGTTCTTCGAGCGTGACGGCGTGCTGCACCTGATCGACGGCGCCGTCTACAGCAGCGAGGTGCCGTGGACGAAACCGGCGCCGGAGGCCTTCCTCGCCGCGATGGAGGCCGTCGGGGTCTCCGAGCCGTCCTCGTGCGTCTTCGTGGGCGACCGGCTCTTCGACGACATCTGGGGCGCCGAGCGGGTGGGCATGCGCACGATCCTCGTCCCGCACTCGGAGATCCCCGCGGAGCAGCTCGGCCACACCGAGGGCAGGCCTGACGCCGTGGCCGACCGCCTCTCGGAGATCTACGACATCGTCGCCGCGTGGCGGAAGGCCGGCTGAGCCGCGGCTAGCGCCGCTCCAGCTCAGCCGCACCGGGGTAGGCGGCAGCGGTGCCACCCAGCGAGAGGACCCGCACCGCCGCGTCGGTGAGGGCCCCGATCGCCCACCTCCGTTGGCCGCCCGAGGTGCTGGCGACCAGCTGTGCGTAGACCGCGGCACACCGGTCCTCGGTGAGCCGGGCGACGCGCAGCAGCTCGTCGGCGTCACGGGTGAGGGCGTCCACCTCGTAGGCCGCCGCCGCAGGCTCCGGTGCCTTGCCGAGGTCGGCGATCTCCGAGCGCAGCTGGTCCCGCCGAGCCCGGTGCGTCTCGTAGGCCTCCCGGAAGCGGTCGGTCGTGATGGGATCAGTGAGCGCCGAGACCCGGCCGCCCAGCACGGCGTACACGTGCACGGCGGCGTGCTCCGCGGCCAGCGTCTCCTGGAGCGCGGAGAGGGGGCGGCGTTCGGCGGCGGCGGTCATCGGGTCACCCCTCCTGGTCCGACGTGTCGACGGCGAGCGGCGACAGGACGACCGCCTGCTGCGCTGCCGCGGCCGACATCGCGGCCACCACCCTGGCCAGCGTGCCGCTGCGCGACTTCACCGACGTGGTGACGTGCCGTTCGGCGAGCGCTCTCTCCAGACGCACCAGCTCCGCGACCGCCTGCGCGGGGTCGCCCGGCACCCGCCCCCGGTCCCGGCGGGCGGCCCCTGACCCGGCTGAGCCGTCCGAGTCGTCCGAACCGTCCGAGCCATCCGAGCCGGCTGAGCCGTCCGAGCCCTCGGTGTCGTCGACGGCGCGGCTGAGCAGGTCCACATGAGCCTGGTGCACGGCCTGCGTCGGCGCCAGGGCGCTCCGCAGGCTGCGGTGCTTCTGACGCACGCGGACGACCTGGTCGAGCACAGCCTGCTCGTCGCGCAGCCCGGCGACGACACGGTCGTGGTCCGGCTCCTCGCCGATGGTCGGCAGCCCGGGGAGGTCGATCCCGTCGCCGGTGTCGCACCCGGTGGTGAGCAGCGCCGTCGAGACCGCGACCCCGAGCCCCGTGCCGAACGCACGTCTGCTGACCGCCCGCCCACCTGGCCCCGGTGGGCGGCCCGGGACGGGGTCAGGTGACACGGAACGCCAGCAGCACGAAGCGCTTCCCGTCGAGCCGCATCCGGACCTCGAACTTCGCGCCCTTGCGAGCCTCGTTCTCGTTGCGGAGCTCACCGTCCTTGAAGTACGACTCCGACGCGGGGACGTTGATCGTCGCGGTGGCCACCTGCACGCCTGGCTCGTCACCGGCGACCACGTCCACCTTGGCGACACGCGCCCCCGGGAAGTCGACGTACCACCCCTGCTTCTTGCGCTTCTTCAGCTCGGACTCGAGCTCCTTGCAGCCCTGGCAGGGACCGGACCCGGGGCTCAGGTCGCTCAGCGCCGAGGCGTCGTTGGTGCGCAGGGCGTAGCCCCAGCGCTCGATGACGAACTCGGCGAACGCCTGGCGGCCGGCCTCGGTGTCCTTGGCGGCCGGCGCCTTCGGCAGCTTCGGCTCCGGTGTCGAGTCCGTGGTGGGGGACGGGGAGGGCGTGCTCGATCCCGAAGGCGTCGCCGACTCCGACGACGTCGGCTCGGAGGCGGACGGCTCAGAGGAGTCGCCGGAGCACGCGCCCAAGGACGCAGTGAGGAGCAGGGCAGTGGTGGCGACGGCGCGGCGACGCGCAAGGGGACCCGGCATGGGCGAAACGCTACGGCAGGGAGGCATGCTTCTGCTCGATTGGGCGACGATGGTCTCAGGTGCGGATGCGCCCTCGGCCCTCGTGGGACGAGTGACGCGATCGGCTAGGGTCGCACTCGCAGCCGTCGCGCCCGCCAGGACGGGACGGCCGCCCACAACCGCAGAGCAGGAGGAGACCCGTGGCGATCGACCAGACCCGGGAGCGACTCGTCGAGGAGCTGACCCCGCACCTGCTGCAGATGGGACTCGACCTCGAGGTCGTCGAGCTCACCCCGGCCGGGCGACGGAGGGTCCTGCGGATCGCGGTCGACAAGGACGGTGGCGTGACGATGGATGACGTCGCCGAGGCCACCAAGGAGATCTCCCGGGTGCTCGACGTGAGCGACGTGATGGGTGAGCACCCGTACACGCTCGAGGTGACGTCTCCCGGCACCGATCGCCCCCTCACGCTTCCTCGTCACTGGCGCCGCAACGTCGGCCGCCTCGTCAAGGTCACCACCGGCGAGGGCGGCACCTTCACCGGCCGGATCGTCGACCAGGACGAGGAGACCGCCACCCTCGACGTCGACGGAGCCTCGCGCTCGGTGCCGCTGGCCGAGGTCGCCAAGGCGCACGTCCAGATCGAGTTCAACCGGCCCGCCACCGGCGGGCGAGAGGAGGCCTGACCCCGATGGACATCGACCTCGCGCTGCTCCGTGCCCTCGAGCGGGAGAAGGAGATCAGCTTCGACATCCTGATCGACGCGCTCGAGCAGGCACTGCTGACGGCGTACCACAAGACCCCGGGTGCCCAGGCCAAGGCACGGGTCCACCTCGACCGCAAGACCGGCCGCGTCACGGTCTTCGCTGCGGAGACCGACGAGGAGGGCGAGGTCCTCCGCGAGTACGAGGACACCCCCGAAGGTTTCGGCCGGATCGCCGCGACCACCGCCAAGCAGGTCATCCTGCAAAGGCTGCGCGACGCCGAGGACGACGTGAAGTTCGGCGAGTTCTCGGGCCGCGAGGGCGACATCGTCTCCGGCGTGATCCAGCAGGGTCGTGACCCCCAGGACGTGCTGGTGGACCTGGGACGGCTCGAGGCGCTGCTGCCGGTGGCCGAGCGTGTGCCAGGCGAGCGCTACGAGCACGGCACCCGCATCAAGTGCCTCGTGGTCAGCGTGCGCCGCGGCATGCGGGGTCCTCAGGTGAACCTGTCCAGGAGCCACCCCAACCTCGTGAAGAAGCTCTTCGCGCTGGAGGTCCCCGAGATCGCGGACGGCACCGTGGAGATCTGCGCGATCGCCCGCGAGGCCGGGCACCGCACCAAGATCGCGGTTCGCTCGACGGTCCCGGGCGTCAACGCCAAGGGGTCGTGCATCGGCCCGATGGGACAGCGGGTGCGCAACGTCATGCACGAGCTGCACGGCGAGAAGATCGACATCGTGGACTGGTCCGACGACCCCGCCGAGCTGGTGGCGCACGCGCTCTCCCCGGCCCGGGTGAGCAGCGTGCAGGTGGTCGACGCCGAGGCCCGGGCCGCCCGCGTGGTCGTGCCGGACTACCAGCTGTCGCTCGCGATCGGCAAGGAGGGGCAGAACGCCCGCCTTGCGGCGAGGCTGACCGGCTGGCGCATCGACATCCGCTCCGACGAGGAGGCGCCGGTCGCCCCACCGCGGGAGCCCCGCGGCTGAGTGCCTGGCTGGGCACCGGGCGGGCGTCCTGCTCGTTCGGAGCACGAGGCCGGGCACGATAGACTGATCGGCGGCAGCTCGTTCCCAGCCCTCATGGATCTGCGCCCAAGCAAGGTGAGCCACGCACGTTGAGCACGGTCACCCGTCCGGTCCGCACCTGTGTGGGGTGCCGGAAGCGAGCCGCCAAGGAAGAGCTGTTGCGCGTCGTCGCCGAAGATCTGGGGGATGGCCCCGAGGTCATCCCGGACCCGAGGGGACGTGCGCAGGGCCGCGGAGCACATGTGCATCCCACGCCCGACTGTCTCGAGCTGGCGCTGCGACGCCGAGCCTTCGGCAGGGCCCTCCGGGCGCCTGCAGGGCTGGGCAGCAAGCGGTTGGAGGCGTATGTGCAACAGTTGGCAGGCAGCAGTGAACACCCGTGATCAAACCGACCAGAAGATGGAGCAGCAGCTCATGAGCACTCGATGAGTACTTCCCGATGAGCATGCACACCAGCTAGAGGTCCGGCCGACAGGCGGCTCGGACCAGAAGGAGAAGCGTGGCTAAGGTCCGAGTCCACGAGCTCGCCAAAGAGCTCGGAGTCGAGAGCAAGGTCGTTCTGGCCAAGCTCAAGGAGATGGGGGAGTTCGTCAAGTCGGCATCGTCGACGATCGAACCGCCCGTCCAGAAGAGGTTCAACGACACCTACGGCGCAGAGCTGAAGGCCCAGGCGGAAGCCAAGGCCGCGAAGAAGGCTCCCGCCAAGAAGGCCGCGGCGTCCGCCGAGGCGCCCGCTGCGGACGCAGCAGCACCCGCTGCAGCAGTCGGCACGGCCCCGGCCGCCCAGTCCCCGGCTGCCCAGGCGCCGGATGCATCGTCGCCGGCTGCCCAGTCGCCGGCCGCAGCCGACCGCCCGACAGGTCCCCGCCCCGGTCCCAGGACACCTGTGCCCGAGGAGATCCCGGTCGAGGCTCCCGCGGCCGCCCAGCCGTCGCCCGACATCTCGGCGCCGCCGGCACCGCCGCAGCAGTCCGCTCCGGCGGCTGCTGCCGCCCAGACCGAGCCCGGCCGGACCGCCCCGCGTCCCGGCGGACCCCGCCCCGGTGCGCCCCGCCCCGGCAACAACCCGTTCGCCCCGTCGCAGGGCATGGGTCGCCGACCCGCGCCCGCTCCTGGCGGCGCCCCCGGTGCTGCACCCGGTGCCCCCGGCGCCGACCGGCCCCCGCGTCCCCCGGCCGGCCGTGACGGTGGTCCTGGCCGCACCGGTGGTCTGCCGGGCGGCGGCGCCCCGCGTCCGGGCATGCCTCGTCCGAACCCGGCGATGATGCCGAAGGGCCCGCAGTCCTTCGGTGGCGCAGGTCGTCCCGGAGCCCCCGGCCGCCCCGGTGGTCCTGGAGGTCCCGGTGGCCCCGGTGGTCGTGCCGGTGCGCCCGGTCGCCCCGGTGCCGGTGCCCCTGCCGGACGCGGCGGTGCACCAGGCGGTGGCGGCGGTGGTCGTCCCGGTTTCGGTGCCCCCACCAGCGGCCCGCCTCGCTCCGGTGCTCCGGGTCGTCCCGGCGGCCGCGGCAGCACCCAGGGCGCGTTCGGTCGCCCCGGCGGCCCGTCGCGGCGTGGACGCAAGTCGAAGCGTCAGCGCAGGCAAGAGTTCGACAACATGGAGGCCCCGACGATCGGCGGCATCCGCGTCCGGAAGGGCAACGGCGAGACCGTGCGCCTGGCCCGTGGCGCCTCGCTGACCGACTTCGCAGAGAAGATCGGCGTCGACCCGGCCTCGCTGGTGCAGATGCTGTTCGGTCTCGGCGAGATGGTCACCGCGACCGAGTCGGTGAACGACGAGGTGCTCGAGCTGCTCGGTGAGGAGCTCAACTACATCGTCGAGGTCGTCTCGCCCGAGGACGAGGACCGCGAGCTGCTCGAGTCCTTCGACCTCGAGTTCGGCTCCGACGAGGGTGGCGAGGGCGACCTCGTGATCCGTCCGCCGGTCGTGACCGTCATGGGTCACGTCGACCACGGAAAGACGAAGCTGCTCGACGCGCTGCGCAGCGCGAACGTCGTGGCCAAGGAGGCCGGTGGCATCACGCAGCACATCGGTGCCTACCAGGTCGCGGCCGACGTGGACGGCAACGAGCGTCGCATCACGTTCATCGACACCCCGGGCCACGAGGCGTTCACCGCCATGCGTGCGCGTGGTGCGCAGGCGACCGACATCGCGATCCTCGTGGTCGCGGCCGACGACGGCGTGATGCCGCAGACGGTGGAGGCCCTGAACCACGTCAAAGCCGCGGGCGTCCCGATCGTGGTCGCGGTGAACAAGATCGACAAGGAGGACGCGGACCCGACGAAGGTCCGTGGCCAGCTCACCGAGTACGGCCTGGTCCCCGAGGAGTACGGCGGCGACACGATGTTCGTCGACGTCTCCGCGAAGTCCGAGCTGAACCTCGACAAGCTGCTCGAGGCCGTCGTGCTCACCGCCGACGCGTCGCTGGACCTCCGGGCGAACCCCACGCAGGACGCGCAGGGGCTCGTGGTCGAGGCGCACCTGGACCGCGGTCGCGGCCCCGTCGCCACGATTCTTGTCCAGCGCGGCACGCTGCGCGTCGGTGACTCGATCGTCGCCGGCCCGGCCTACGGCCGTGTCCGGGCGATGCTCGACGAGCACGGCGACAACATCGAGGAAGCCGACCCGTCGCGACCCGCGATGGTGCTCGGTCTGACCGCGGTGCCCGGTGCGGGCCAGAACTTCCTCGTCGTCGACGACGACCGGATGGCCCGCCAGATCGCCGAGAAGCGGGAGTCCCGCGAGCGGGCCGCCATGCAGGCACAGCGCCGTGTCCGCCGTACTCTCGAGGACTTCATGAAGTCCATGGAGGAGGGCGAGCGCCAGGAGCTCAACCTGATCCTCAAGGGCGACGTGTCCGGTTCGGTCGAGGCCCTCGAGGACTCGCTCGCGAAGATCGACGTGGGCGACGACGTGTCGCTGCGCGTGATCGACCGCGGTGTCGGTGCGATCACCGAGACCAACGTCATGCTGGCCGCCGCGTCCGACGCGATCATCATCGGCTTCAACGTCCGCCCGCAGGGCAAGGCGACGGAGCTGGCGGACAAGGAAGGCGTGGAGATCCGGTACTACTCGGTGATCTACCAGGCCATCGAGGAGATCGAGGCAGCCCTCAAGGGCATGCTCAAGCCGGAGTTCGAGGAGGCCCGTCTCGGCACCGCCGAGATCCGGGAGATCTTCCGCTCCAGCAAGATCGGCAACATCGCCGGCTGCATGGTCACCGACGGGGTCATCCGTCGCAACGCCAAGGTGCGCCTGCTGCGCGACGGTGCGGTCGTGGCCGACAACCTCGACCTCTCGTCGCTGAAGCGGGAGCGCGACGACGCCGCCGAGGTCCGTGAGGGCTTCGAGTGCGGTCTGGTCCTGCGCAACTACCAGGACATCAAGATCGGTGACGTCGTCGAGGCGTTCGAGATGCGGGAGATCGCTCGGTCGTGAGCAACCCCCGCGTCCGCAGGATCGCTGACCGCATCAAGGTGACGGTGGCGGAGATGCTCGAGCGGCGGATCAAGGATCCGCGGCTCGGCTTCGTCACCGTCACCGACGTGCGAGTCAGCGGCGACACCCAGCACGCCAGCGTCTTCTACACCGTGTTCGGCAGCGAGGAGGAGGTCGCGGGCTCTGCCGCGGCCCTCGAGTCCGCCAAGGGGCTGATCCGCTCTGAGGTCGCCAAGCAGCTCAACATCCGGCACGCGCCGTCGTTGGAGTTCATCCACGACGCACTGCCGGAGAACGCTCGGCACCTCGAGGAGGTCCTGGCCAAGGTCCGGGCCGACGACGCGGCGATGGCCGCCTCGGCGACCGGGGCCCAGTACGCCGGTGAGGCTGACCCGTACAAGAAGCCGCACGAGGACACCGCAGAGGACACCGCGGACGACACAGCAGAGGACGAGCCGGGCGACGAGGACGAGTGACGTCCCGGCGGGTCCGCGAGCAGTCGACGGAGTCGGGACTCGTCCTGGTCGACAAGCCGGCGGGGATGACCTCCCACGACGTCGTCGCCCGGGTGCGTCGCCTCGCCCGGACCCGCAAGGTCGGGCACGCCGGGACCCTCGACCCGATGGCCACCGGCGTGCTGGTGCTGGGAGTCAACCGGGCCACCCGGTTGCTCGGGCACCTGGCGCTGACCGAGAAGGCGTACGACGCCGAGGTGCGGCTCGGGATCTCGACGACCACCGACGACGCCGACGGTGAGGTGCTCGCCACCGCCTCTGTGGAGACGGTGGCCGCGCTCGACGAGGAAGCCGTGCGCTCCGCGTTCGCGGCGCTCGTCGGCGACATCGAGCAGGTCCCGTCGTCGGTCTCCGCGGTGAAGGTCGACGGTCAGCGCGCCTACAAGCGGGTCCGCGCCGGCGAGGACGTGCAGCTGCCTGCCCGGCCGGTCACCGTGCACGAGATCGAGGTCCGCAAGGTGCGGCCGCACGACGGTGTCCTCGACGTGTCGGTCGCGGTGCGCTGCTCCAGCGGCACCTACATCCGCGCGATCGCCCGCGACGTCGGCGCCGCGCTCGGGGTCGGCGGCCACCTCACGGCGCTGCGGCGCACGGCCGTCGGTCCGGTGGGGATCGACGACGCCGTACCCCTCGCGGCCCTCCAGGAAGCCGGGGAGGTCTCCCTGATGTCGCTGGCCAGCACGGCCCGACGGTTCTTCCCTTGCGTCGACGTCGACGAGGAGGACGCGAGGGCGGTTGGCTACGGCCGCTCTCTCGACGTCCGGCTGCCCGCCCCTGGGCCGGTCGCCGTGCTCGGGCCGACCGGTGAGCTCCTCGCGCTCTACGAGCACCGGGCCGACGACGCCGACGGTCCGGCCCGCCCCGTCGCCGTGCTCGTCTGAGCGGGCAGGGACGGCCGCCTCGCGGTGACGGGGCGATGTGGCAGGCTTTCGTCGGTCCCGACGTTCGAGAGGTGGCAGCGGATGCGTGTGTGGCGCTCGCTCGACGAGGTGTCAGCCGACCTCGGCCGGACCGTGGTGACCATCGGCAACTTCGACGGCGTGCACCTCGGTCACCAGCACGTCGTGCGCACGGCCCGCGAGGTGGCGGCCCGGCTCGGCCTGGACCACGTGGTCGCAGTGACCTTCGACCCGCACCCGATCGCGGTCCTCCGTCCCGAGCACGCACCACCGACGCTCACCGAGATCGACGAGCGGGTCGCCCTCCTCGGGGCGGCCGGTGTCGACGACGTGCTGGTGGTCCCGTTCAGCCGGGAGATAGCCGACTGGTCACCGGAGCGGTTCGTGGAGGAGATCCTGGTGGACGCCCTGCACGCAGGGGCAGTCGTGGTGGGCGCCAATTTCCGGTTCGGCAAGCGAGCAGCGGGTGATGTCGCCACCCTTCGCGAGCTTGGTGCCGTCCATGGCTTCGAGACCGAGGGCATCGCGCTCGACGGCGGGCCGCAGGTCTGGTCCTCGACGTACGTCCGCACCTGCCTCGCCGCCGGCGACGTCGAGGGAGCGGCGGAGTGCCTGGGGCGTCACGTCTCCGTGCGCGGCGTGGTGCAGCGCGGTGACCAGCGCGGCCGCGAGCTCGGTTACCCGACCGCGAACGTCCCGACCCGCACCACCGCCCCCGCCGACGGGGTGTACGCCGGCTGGGTGCGCGTCCTCGACGGTGCAGGCTCGGAACCGATGCCGGCGGCGATCAGTGTCGGCGTCAACCCGACGTT
>CADCUK010000052.1 GCA_902805865.1 uncultured Nocardioidaceae bacterium
AAGACCGAGGTTGAGAAACGTGCACATGGCTGACAGCGGACGCGAACGCAACACAGGCAAGGGACGTCCGTCCGCAGGTGGGCGGCCGGACCAAGGTCGATCGGGCCGCGGCGCCTCGTCGTCCGGCCGTGGCGGCACGTCGTCGGGCCGCGGAGCTGCGCCGACCCGGGGCGGCTCGAGCAGCGGGCGGGGCAAGCCTCCCGCCGGCCGCGGCGGGGACGATGTCGGCCCGCGGCGCACCGAGGAGCGGACCCCGCGGACAGCTGCCGAGCAGGCCGTCTACGACGGTCCTCCGCTGCCCGACGACGTGACCGGCAAGGAGCTGGACCGCAATGTACTCGCTCAGCTGCGGGGACTCCCCGAGAAGCTCGCGGCGCGGGTCGCCCGACACCTGGTGGCTGCCGGCCAGCTGCTCGACACCGACCCGGACACGGCGTACCGGCACGCGCAGGCTGCGCGGGCACGTGCGTCTCGGGTAGCGGTCGTGCGCGAGGCGACGGGAGAGGCCGCCTACGCCGCGGGTCACTTCGCCGAGGCACTGGCTGAGCTCCGGGCCGCGAAGCGCATGAGCGGTTCCCCTGACTACCTGCCGGTGATGGCCGACTGCGAGCGGGCGCTGGGTCGTCCCGAGCGGGCGTTGGCGCTCGCGAAGAACCCGTCGGTGGCGAAGCTCCCGGTCGCCCAACAGATCGAGATGACGATCGTGGAAGCCGGAGCTCGATTCGACCTCGGTGAGGTCGACAGCGCCCTGCGGACCCTGGAGAACGCCCCGGTGCGTTCGGTCGCCCGCGAGGACTGGGTGGTGCGACTGCGTTACGCGTACGCCGACATGCTGTTGAGGGCGGGTCGGCGAGAGGACGCGATCGTCTGGTTCCACCGGACCGCAGGCATCGACGGGGGCGGGATCACCGACGCCGCGGAGCGGCTCCTCGAGCTCGAGGGGGTCGTGGTGGAGGACACCGAGGCGCCGGACGACGAGCGCAACGACCAGCCCACGGTCGGCTGAGCCGGGCCGTAAAGAGTCCCCAAGTCTGGCAACCTGCCGGTCATCCAGGTGACCGTCCCGGCGAAACCGGTACGTCGGTCGTCTGGGCGAACCTCTGATCAGGAGGTCGCAGATGACTAGGAAGATCGACGAAGCCGAACCGGACGGTTCCGCGAACCTCGTGCGGCTACGAGGCAAGGTGTCCACCGCTCCCGAGGAGCGGGAGCTGCCCAGCGGGACGAGCATCGTAACGCTGCGCCTGTCGGTGCCTCGCGAGACGTCCCCGATGACCGAGGGGTCCCGCCAGACCGCCGACTGGGTGGACTGCGCCGCATGGGGGCGCAAGGTGCGCCGCACCGTCTCCGGCTGGCGTGCCGGGGACCTGGTCGAGGTGGAGGGCGCACTGCGCCGACGGTTCTACCGCGGCGGAGCCGGCACCGCGACCCGGCTGGAGGTCGAGGTGCTCTCCGGACGTGTGCTGGCCCGGGCGGAGGTGCGGAAGGCCGGGTGAGCCGGCCGCCAGCCCGTTGCCGATTGCCGTCCGCCGACCGCCGTCCGCCCGCGCTGACCGCCGTCCGCCCGCGCTGACCGTCGACCGCACGGCGCGGTGGCGTGGCTAAGGTCGTCCGGAGGCAGGCACCGCGTCTGCTCGGAGCAAGGAGCCGCCGACCGATGACGACGACGGGACCCAGCGAGGGCCGGCAGGACGTCGAGACGGTGCTGGGAGTGACGTCCGCGCCCCTCACGAGCGAGTACGACGTGGCCATGCTCGATCTCGACGGAGTCGTGTACATCGGAGCGGACGCCGTCCCGGGCGCAGCGAAGCACCTCGAAGCCGCCGCCTCGGCCGGGATGCAGCTGGCCTACGTCACGAACAACGCGTCGAGGACACCGAGCACCGTGGCCGCTCACCTGCGGGAGCTCGGGGTGCCGGCGGATGACGACGACGTGGTCAACTCGGCGCAGGCAGCCGCGCGGCTGGTGAGCAAGCAGGTGCCGGCCGGCTCCGCGGTGTACGTCATCGGGGGCGAGGGACTCTTCGTGGCGCTCGAGGAGCTCGGGCTGCGGCCCGTCCAGGACGTCGACGCCGACCCGGCCGCGGTGGTGTCCGGCTACCACCCCGACCTGCGGTGGAAGACCGTCATCGACGGCGCCATCCTCGTCCGCAACGGTTTGCCCTGGATCGCCTCCAACACCGACCTCACCGTCCCGACCCCCAACGGGCCGGGACCGGGCAACGGGGTGCTCGTCAGGGCGGTGGCGGAGTACGCCCAGGTGGAGCCGGTGGTGGCCGGGAAGCCCGAGCCGCCGCTCTTCGAGGAGACCCTGCGCAGAGTCGGCGGCCGACGGCCGCTCGTGGTCGGTGACCGGCTCGACACCGACATCGAGGGGGCGGTCCGCACCGGCTACGACAGCCTCCTGGTCATGACCGGCGTCACCGGCCTGCCCGAGCTGGTGAGCGCCGCGGTGGGCAGCCGGCCGACGTACGTCTCGTCCGACCTCGCTGGGCTGCTCACCACGCATTCCAGCCCGGTGGCCGAGGCAGGCGGCTGGGAGCTGGCGGGGTGGCGCGCGGAGCTGGACGGCGCGGAGCTGGTCGTCACCGGGGAAGGTGATCAGGACGACTGGTGGCGGGTGGTGGCGGTGGCCGCCTGGGCGTACCTCGACGAGACCGGTGGTGCCGCCGACACCGGCCGGCTCACCCCGCCGGAGCGCCAGGAATCGACATCAGGCAGGTAGCGTGACGGGCAGCGCGGCAGCCGGCCGCGAGAGACGGAGGAACGACGTGATCGACCACGACGCAGCGACGGAGCTGGTCACCACCGGCCACCCGCAGGTGGACGAGGTGCTCGGGACCCTGCAGCCGCTGTCGCAGCTCCCCGTCGACCAGCACGTGGCGGTGTTCGAGGCTGCTCACGTCGGGCTCCGGGACGCACTCAGCAACGCCGGGCCCGCCGCAGCCGACCGCGGCTGACCAGAGCCACGGCCGCAGCCCCTTCTTCGACCATCCCGTGCCACCACGCCGTCTGCGCCTCGACGCGGAGCTGGTCCGGCGGGGACTGGCTCGATCGCGCGAGCATGCCGCGGAGCTGATCGCCGCAGGGCGGGTGAGCGTCGCCGGGGCGACGGCCGCCAAGCCCGCGACCGGAGTCACCACCGACGTCGCGATCGTCGTGGTGGAGGATCCTGATCGACCCGACTACGTCTCCAGGGGCGGCCACAAGCTGGCCGGAGCGTTGGCCGCCTTCGCGCCGCTGGGGTTCGCGGTGGCGAGGCGGCGGTGCCTCGACGCCGGCGCGTCGACCGGTGGGTTCACCGACGTGCTGCTGCGGGCCGGCGCGGCCGAGGTGGTCGCGGTCGACGTGGGCTACGGACAGCTGGCGTGGCCGATCCGGCAGGACGACCGGGTCACGGTCCTCGACCGCACGAACGTCCGCGACCTCACCGTCGAGCTGATCGGCGGCCCGGTCGACGTCGTCGTCGGGGACCTGTCCTTCATCTCGCTCCAGCTGGTGCTCGACGCCCTGCTGGGAGTCTGTGACAGCGAGGCCGACCTCGCGCTCATGGTCAAGCCGCAGTTCGAGGTGGGCAAGGACCGGGTCGGCAAGGGTGGGGTGGTGCGGGATCCGGCCCTGCGCGCGGAGGCGGTGAGCGCCGTCGCCGCCCGCGCCGCCTCCCGCGGCTGGGGAGCCCGCGCAGTCGCGACCAGTCCGCTCCCCGGCCCCTCGGGAAACGTCGAGTTCTTCCTGTGGCTGCGACACGGGCCGGCCGAGATCGACGGGAACGACATCCGCGCGGAGGTCGAACGCTCGGCTGCCTTGTCGCCTCCTGGTGAGAAGGTGGATCCGTGAGCGACACCGAGCAGCCACCTGACACGGCGACGGGTGTCCCGGCGCGCGCCGTGCTCCTCGTGGTCAACACGCGTCGCGAGACCGCCCGCGAGGTCGCGGAGCAGTTCTCCAGCGCGTTCTGCGCCCACGACATCGTCGTCCGGGTCCTCGAGGAGGACGCCGAGGAGCTCGCTTTCTGCCGGGAGGGGCTCGTCGAGGTCGTGCCGGCCTCGCCGCACTCGTCGGCCGGCTGCGAGGTCGTCGTGGTGATCGGCGGCGACGGCACGATCCTGCGCGCAGCCGAGCACGCGCGCGAGTCCGGCACCCCCCTGCTCGGCATCAACCTCGGCCACGTCGGCTTCCTGGCCGAGGCCGATCCCGAGGACGTCGACCGCACGATCGAGGCAATCATCGAGCGCCGCTACGACGCCGACGAGCGGCTGACCGTCGACGTGTCGGTCTTCCGGGACAAGGAGCTGGTGGCCACCACCTGGGCGCTCAACGAGGCCTCGGTCGAGAAGGCCGCCCGGCAGCGGATGCTCGAGGTCGTCGTGGAGGTCGACGGTCGACCGTTGTCACGGTGGGGCTGCGACGGGGTCGTGTGCTCCACGCCGACCGGGTCGACGGCGTACAACTTCTCCGCCGGTGGGCCGATCGTCTGGCCGGAGGTGCAGGCGCTGCTCATCGTCCCCATCTCGGCGCACGCACTCTTCGCGCGGCCGATGGTCGTGGCACCCACGTCGGTGCTGGCCGTCGAGGTGATCGCCGACACCGACGGCGCCGGCGTGCTGTGGTGCGACGGACGCCGGACGGTCGAGCTCCCGCCAGGCGCTCGGATCGAGGTACGCCGCGGCCACGCGCCGGTCCTCCTCGCCCGGCTGCACGAGGCGCCGTTCACGGACCGGCTTGTCGCGAAGTTCGAGCTGCCCGTCTCGGGCTGGCGCGGCTCTGCGGAGCGTCGACGGAGGGCCGCGAGCGATGCTTGAGGAGATCCGGATCAGCACGCTCGGCGTCATCGACGAGTCGGTGCTCGAGCTCGGGCCCGGCTTCACGGCCATCACCGGAGAAACCGGTGCGGGCAAGACGATGGTCGTCACCGCCCTCGGCCTGCTCCTCGGCGGCCGGGCCGACTCCGGCGCGGTCCGAACCGGCGCGAAGCAGGCGCGGGTGGAGGGCGTCGTCGGCGTCGACGGCGTGCCCGAGGTGGCGGACCTCCTCGCCGAGGTCGGCGGAGAGCTCGACGACGGCCGGTTGCTGCTGGCCCGCCAGGTGTCGGCGGAGGGCAGGTCGCGCGCGTTCGCCGGCGGGGCCGGGGTGCCGGCGACCGCCCTGGGACGGCTGGCCGACTCCCTGGTCGCGGTGCACGGGCAGTCCGACCAGCACCGGCTCCTGCAGGCAGGCGCCCAGCGCGACGCCCTCGACCGGTTCGCCGGCGCGGAGGTGACGGCACTGCGGGCGCGGTTCGGCCAGGGCCACGAGAAGCTGCGTGCCGTCGAGGCCGAGCTGGCCGAGGTCGTCGCGACGGCCCGCGAACGAGCCAGGGAGGCCGACCTGCTCCGGTTCGGCCTCGAGGAGGTCGAGAAGGTCGACCCGCAGCCGGGTGAGGACCACGACCTGGCGACCGAGGAGACCCGGCTCGGCTTCGCGGACACGCTGCGGACAGCGGCCGAGCAGGCCCGCACCGCACTGTCGGCGGACGAGGGGGCCGACGCGCTGGGGATGGTCTCCGCCGCGCGGCGGCTGCTCGACGGCGTGCGTGACCACGACCCGCAGGCCGCCGAGCTCGCCGAGCGGTTGGCCGAGCTGAGCTACGTGCTGTCCGACCTGGCTGCTGACGTGGCGTCGTACGCCTCGGGGCTCGAGACCGACCCCGCCCGGCTGGCGGCGGTGTCCGAGCGACGGGCTGCGCTGGGGGCGCTCACCCGGAAGTACGGGGACACCATCGACGAGGTGCTCGCCTGGGCGGAGACCTCGGCGCAGCGGCTGCTCGCGCTGCAGGACACCGACGGACTCATCACCCAGCTCACCGAGCAGCGGAACGCGCTGCTCGCGGAGCTCGCGACCGTCGGGGCCGAGCTCTCCAAGAAGCGGACGACCGCGGCGAAAGCCCTCGGCAAGGCGGTGACGGGCGAGCTGTCCGCACTGGCGATGCCGCATGCACGCATCGAGGTGGCAGTGAGCCAGCACGAGGACCCGCACGGCATCGAGGTCGGCCGGCGACGGCTGCGGATGAGCTCCACCGGGCTCGACGAGGTCGAGCTGCTGCTGGCAGCCAACGTCGGCGCCGGCCCCCGGCCGCTCGGCAAGGGCGCGTCCGGTGGTGAGCTGTCCCGGGTCATGCTCGGGCTCGAGGTCGCTCTGGCCGGCACCAACCCGGTGCCGACGTTCGTGTTCGACGAGGTCGACGCCGGAGTCGGGGGCAAGGCGGCCGTCGAGGTCGGTCGCCGGCTCGCGATGCTGGCCCGCACCGCCCAGGTCGTCGTGGTGACCCACCTGCCGCAGGTCGCGGCGTTCGCCGACCGGCACGTCGTGGTCGCCAAGAGTGAGGACGGCCGGGTGACCACCTCGGGGCTCACGGTCCTCGACGAGCAGGGCCGGGTCCGCGAGCTCTCTCGGATGCTGGCCGGCCTCGAGGGGTCGGAGTCCGCGCGCGCCCACGCCCAGGAACTGCTGGAGACCGCGCGCACCGCAGCCGACTGACCAGGCACGTGGCGGACCGCTCGTCCGCTCCCGGGTGTCGCCCCGCAGGATAGGCCGGGTCGTCAGGCACGATGAGCGGGTCATGAAGTTCCCCTCCCGCCAGCACGCGAGCGCACCTGGGATCACCGGGACGGTCCGGATGGACCGCCGCCTGGGAAACGTGCTCCGCAGGAGCCACCCCGGCGACATCGCGGTCATCGACTACCTCGACCTCGACCGGAGCAGCGCAGAGGCGCTGATCGCCCACCGGGTGGCGGCGGTGGTCAACTCCGCCCCGTTCATCTCCGGCCGGTTCCCGAACCTCGGCCCGGAGCTCCTCGCCTCGGCCGGGGTCGTCCTCCTCGACGACGTCGGGCCGGAGGTCTTCAGCCGGCTCAAGGACGGTGCCCGGGTCCGGATCCACGAGGACACCGTCTACGTCGGTGACAACCGGGTCGCCTCCGGTCGGCGGCTCGAGCTCGAGGACGTCCAGCACCTCATGGACGACGCCCGCGAAGGGCTCACCACGCAGCTGCAGAGCCTCACCCACAACACCACCGAGTTCCTCCGGCGCGAGCAGGACCTGCTCCTGCACGGCAAGGGGGTGCCGGAGCTCCGCACCAAGATTGCCGGGCGGCCGGTCGTCGTGGTGGTCCGTGACTTCGAGCACGAGAACGAGCTCCAGCGCATCCGGAGCTACATCAAGGAGCAGCACCCGGTGCTCGTCGCCGCGGACGCCGGCGCCGACAGCCTTCTCTCTGCCGGTCTCCGCCCCGACCTCCTCGTGCTGGGTGAGGGAGGGCTCGCCCGGCCCGGCGGCGTCGAGGCCCGCGTGGTGTCGGACAAGGCGCTCACCCGGTCACGCGAGGTGCTGCTGCACGCAGACTCCTCGGACCGGCTCGTCGGCGCCGACCGGCTGGACCGGCTCGGCGTGCGTGCCCACCGCATCGCCGCCGGAGGGGCGACCGAGGACATCGCCCTGCTCGTCGCCGACATCAAGGGCGCCTCGCTCATCGTCACCGTGGGCACGCACGCGACGCTCGACGAGTTCCTGGACCGGCACCGGTCCGGCCTCGCGTCGACGTTCCTGACCAGGCTCCGGGTCGGGCCGCGCCTGGTGGACGCCCGCAGCGTCCCACCGCTGTACGCCGGACGGGTGCGCCTCTGGCAGCTGGCGGTCGTGCTCCTGGCCGGACTGGTGGCCCTCGGTGCGGCGATCGTCACCACACCGGTCGGTGAGGAGTGGGCCACCGAGATCTGGACCCTCCTGAAGGAGCTCATCGACACGATCCGAGGACTCGTCACGTGATCACGTTCCGCTACCACGTCGTCTCGCTCGTCGCCGTGCTCATCGCGCTGGCGGTGGGCATCGCCCTGGGAGGCGGCCCGCTGCAGCGCTCGGGGGACGACGGCTCCGCGACCGACGACGAGTCGCAGACGCTGGTGTCCACGCAGGCCGAGCTGGACCTGCTCCTGGACAGCGCCGCGTTCGCCGACGCCTACGCCGACCAGACCGCGGACGCCCTCCTGCGGGACGGCCTCGACGGGCGTGCGGTCACCCTGCTCACGCTGCCGGGGGCCGACGACGCGCACGTGAGCCGGCTGGCCGACATGATCGGCCGTGCCGGCGGCTCGGTCACCGCGCGAGCCGCCGTCGGGGAGAAGATGCTCGACGTCAGCAACCGGCAGCTCGTCTCCGAGCTCGCCACCCAGATGGCCGACTCCGCGGGCAAGGACGTCGACATACCGGCCGGGGTCACCGGCTACGAGCAGATGGGTGAGCTCCTGGCGCAGGCCCTCGTCTCGGGCAAGGCCGGGGGTGAGCCGCTCGACGCGGCAGGGGAGAGCATCCTGGCCGGTCTCGACACCGCGGAGCTGCTGGCGGTCACCGGCAACGTGGACGACCGGGGGAGCCTGGTCGTCGTGGTGGCCGGGAAGCCCTTCGGCAGCCCCGACGAGCGCGAAGGTGCCGGCAGCATCCTGTCCGCGCTCACCGCGGTCCTCGACAGACGGAGCGACGGCCTCGTCCTCGCCGGACCCGTCGCCTCGTCGGCGGAGGACGGATTGGTCGGCACGGTGCGGGCCGACCCCACGGCGGCGAACGAGGTGTCGACGGTCGACGCCGTGGACCGCACCGCAGGAGCGGTCGTGACCGTGCTGGCCCTGCAGGCCGAGGCGGCAGGACGGTCGGGCCACTACGGCACGGGAGCGGCCGGCGACGGCGCCGTACCAGGGGCGAGAGCGGGATGAGACCAAGCCGGACGGCGTGGATTGCCCGATCCGCACCATCAGCCGGTAGCCTAGAACCCCGTGGACGGGCGAGGCTCTCGCCGCACATCCGACCTCCGCGGGAGTTCCCTTGGCTGCTGCCTTGAACAACACTCAGGCCACCAAGCACGTCTTCGTCACCGGCGGCGTCGCGTCGTCGCTCGGCAAGGGGCTGACCGCCTCGTCGCTCGGCAGCCTGCTCAAGGCGCGCGGCCTGCGCGTCACGATGCAGAAGCTCGACCCGTACCTCAACGTCGACCCCGGGACGATGAACCCGTTCCAGCACGGGGAGGTCTTCGTCACCGACGACGGTGCGGAGACCGACCTGGACGTCGGCCACTACGAGCGTTTCCTCGACACCGACCTGTCCGGGATCGCCAACGTCACCACGGGCCAGGTCTACTCGACGGTCATCGCCAAGGAGCGCCGCGGCGACTACCTGGGCGACACCGTGCAGGTCATCCCGCACATCACGAACGAGATCAAGGAGCGGATCCGCGCGATGAGCGTGGGCCCGGACGGCAACCCCGTCGACGTCGTCATCACCGAGGTCGGCGGGACGGTCGGCGACATCGAGTCACTGCCGTTCCTCGAGG
>CADCUK010000053.1 GCA_902805865.1 uncultured Nocardioidaceae bacterium
CGCGGTCGGCACGGCCCCGGCAAGCACGGCAGGGAGCGCCGGCTCGTCGACCTGCACGAGCAGGGTCGCGCCCGGCACCCGGCGTTGTACGTCGGCCACGTGGTCCGCCAGCCCCTCCGCCAACGACTGGGCGAGCTCGCGGCGGGCACCGATATCGGCGAGGATCCGGTCCCCCCGCGGCCGCTCGACGGTCGCGGCCAGCGTCCACGGCCCGGCCACCTGGAGCTTGAGCGGCCCGACGTAGCCCTGGGTGTGCTCCTCCAACGTGTCGAGGTCCTGGCCAAGGAGCGAGATCGCCCGCCGGTGGTCGACACCGCCCGAGGACCCGAGCCGCCAGCCGGCCGGCTGCAGGTCGGCGCCGAGCCCGGACAGCACGGCCAGCGTCCGACCGACCATGTCGGCTCCGGGCGGCCGGCCGGGCACCTCGGGCAGGTACGGCAGCGACAGCTCTCCGAGCACCACGCGCAGCGCCTCGTCGAACGCGTGCTGGTCGTCACCGGGGTGCGACCCGATGCCTGCGGCAAGCGTCACCGGGCGACCCGGGCGCGTGACGTCGACTCGATCGTGCAGGAGCCGACCACCCGCGAGCCGTCGTAGATCACCGCGGACTGGCCCGGCGCGATGCCCTGGGCCGGGTCGAGCAACGAGATCGTGACGCTCTCGCCGTCCACGTGGAGGACGGCGCGGTGCTCCTCCCCGTGCGCGCGCAGCTGGACCGTGCACTCCGAGGTGGCGGTCGGCGCAGGTCCGCACCACCGCGGTGCGATCCCGACGATGCCGTCGATCGTGAGCCCCTCACGGGGCCCGACCGTGACGGTGCCGGACACGGGCTCGATGTCCAGCACGTAGCGGGGCTGCCCGTCCGGCGCGGGCCGGCCGATCCGCAGCCCCTTGCGCTGACCGATCGTGAACCCGAACGACCCTTGGTGGGTGCCGAGCACCTCGCCCTGCTCGTCGACGAACGTGCCGGTCGACGACCCGAGCTTCTCCTGCAGCCAGCCCGCGGTGTCGCCGTCGGAGATGAAGCAGATGTCGTGGCTGTCCGGCTTGTCGGCGACGAGCAGTCCCCTGGCAGCAGCTTCCGCGCGCACCTGCGGCTTCGGGGTGTCCCCGAGCGGGAACAGCGAGTGCCTCAGCTGCTCCTGGGTGAGCACCCCGAGCACGTAGGACTGGTCCTTCGCGGCGTCGAGCGACCGGTGCATCTCCACGAGCCCGTCCTCGGTCTCGACCAGTCGCGCGTAGTGACCGGTCGCGACGGCGTCGTACCCGAGGGCCAGAGCACGGTCGAGGACGGCGGCGAACTTGATCTTCTCGTTGCAGCGCAGGCAGGGGTTCGGGGTGCGGCCGGCGAGGTACTCGGACTGGAAGTCCTGGACCACGTCGCTGTGGAAGCGCTCGCTCAGGTCCCAGACGTAGAAGGGGATCCCGATGATGTCCGCTGCGCGGCGCGCGTCGTTGGCGTCCTCGATCGTGCAGCACCCGCGGGCGCCCGCGCGGTAGGTGGCGGGGTTCCGGGACAGCGCGAGGTGGATGCCGGTGACCTCGTGTCCTGCATCGACGGCGCGGGCCGCGGCCACGGCGGAGTCCACGCCGCCCGACATCGCGGCGATGACCCTCATCGGGTCGCCGTCCGGGCGCGCTCGACGACCGGGCCGATCGCCTCCGCGACGGCCTCGACGTCGCCCGGCGTGCTGGTGTGCCCCAGCGTGAAGCGCAGGGAGCTGCGCGCCTCGGCCTCGTCACGGCCCATCGCCAGCAGGACGTGGCTCGGCTGCGGCACTCCCGCCGAGCACGCCGACCCGGTCGAGCACTCGATGCCGCGGTGGTCGAGCAGCATCAGCAGGGAGTCGCCCTCGCAGCCGGGGAAGGACAGGTGGGCATGCCCGGGCAGGCGGTCCTGGGGATGTCCGTTGAGCCGCGCGTCCGGCACGACGTCCCGCACCCGACGGACCAGCTCGTCGCGCAGCTCGGTGACCCGGCCGGCATGGTCGGGCTGCCCCTTGACGGCCAGCTCCACCGCGGCCGCGAAGGCGGTGATCGCCGGGACGTCGACGGTCCCGGAACGGATGTTGCGCTCCTGGCCGCCCCCGTGCAGCAGCGGCGTCACGTTGAGCTCCCGGCGGACGACGAGCGCCCCCACGCCGTACGGTCCGCCGAGCTTGTGGGCGGTCAAGGTCAGCGCGTCGACACCGGAGGCCGCGAAGTCGACCGGTACGGCGCCGACCGCCTGCACGGCGTCGGTGTGCACCGGGATGCCGTGCGCGTGCGCAAGCGTGACGACCTCCTCGACCGGCTGCAGCGTGCCGACCTCGTTGTTCGCCCACATGACGCTGACCAGGGCCACCGAGCCCGGGTCGCGCTCCACGGCGGCGCGCAGCGCGTCCACCTGCAGGCGACCGTGCTCGTCGACGCCGAGCAGCTCGACGTGCGCACCGTCCTCCTGCTCCAGCCACTCGAGCGGGTCGATCACTGCGTGGTGCTCGATCGCGGTGGTGAGGATGCGGGTGCGGCGGGGGTCCTCGGCCCGCCGGGCCCAGTAGATGCCCTTCAGCGCCAGGTTGTTCGACTCGGTGCCTCCGGAGGTGAAGACGACCTCTCCCGGGCGGGCTCCGAGAGCCTGCGCGATGCGCTCGCGGGACTCCTCGACGACCCTGCGTGCAGCCCGTCCGGAGCCGTGCAGGCTGTTGGCGTTGCCGGTGAGACCGAGCTGCCGCGCCATCGTCTCGACAGCCTCGGGCAGCATCGGCGTGGTCGCCGCGTGGTCGAGGTAGACGGGGGGCCGGTCGGGGGTGGTCATCGCGCCTCCAAGGGTACGGCGCGCCCCTCAGCCGCCCGAAAATGGCTTGTCCGCGACAGGACCGACCCGCAGACTGGGATCGTCATGTGGATCTGAGCCAGCCCCCACCCGCGTCCGAGGCCGATGCCCGGCGGGTGTCGTGCTCGCCCTCGGAGGAACCCCATGACGGTCTCGACCAGTGCTCCCTCGTCCCTCGTCGCCCGCGGTCTCGTGCGTCGGTACGCCGACCGCGTCGTGCTCGACGGCATCGACCTCACCGCCTCGCCGGGACGCGTCCTCGCCCTGGTCGGCGAGAACGGCTCCGGCAAGTCGACGTTGCTGCGCCTGCTCGCCGGCCGGGAGCTGCCTGACTCCGGCACCGCGAGCGGTCCGGACGACGTGGGCTACCTCGACCAGGACCTCGAGGCGGCCCCGCGTGCCACCGTCGGCGAGGTGCTCGACGCCGCACTGGCCCCGCTCCACGAAGCCGTCTCCCGGCTGGAGTCGCTGGCCGGGGACCTCGCGGACCCCTGGACCGGCTCCGCAGCCGCGGACGAGTACGGAGCCCTCCTCGACTGGGCGGTCGCGCACGAGGCGTGGGACGCGACCCGTCGAGCCGAGGAGGCCGCGCACCGGCTCGGGCTCGGCGACGTGTCCCCGGACCGCCCGGTGGCGCTGCTCTCCGGTGGGCAACGGGCCCGGCTGGCGCTCGCAGCCATGCTGACCCGGAGGCCTGCCTGCCTGCTCCTCGACGAGCCCACGAACCACCTCGACGACGACGCGCTCGGCTACCTCGAGCAGGTGCTGAGAGACCTGCCCGGCGTCGTGGTCGTCGCCAGCCACGACCGCGTCTTCCTCGACCGGGTGGCCCACCAGGTGCTCGACCTTGACGCCGGCCACTTCGGCACCGACGGACGAGGCGGTCGGGTCAGCGGGCTCACGAGGGGCGGCTACTCCGCGCTGCTTGCGGACAGGTCGGCGGCCCGCCGACGCTGGGAGGAGGCGTTCGCCGAGCAGCAGGACGAGATCGAGCGGCTGCGTCGGGTCGCCGCCACCTCGGCCAGGCAGGTCGGGCACGACCGGCCCCCGCGCGACGGTGACAAGTTCATCCACCACTTCAAGGGGGAGAACGTCGCCCGGACGGTGAAGCGCCGGGTGGCGGATGCCGAGCGCCGGCTGGAGCTGCTCCAACGGGAGCCGGTGCCGAAGCCACCCGTGCCGCTCAGCTTCACCGGGAGCCTGGCCCCGCTCGCGGGAGCCTCCGTCGAGGTCCGCGACCTGGTCGTCCCCGGTCGGCTGAGCCTGGCGAGGCTCGACGTGCCTCCTGGTGACCGGTTGCTCGTCACCGGCGCCAACGGCTGTGGGAAGTCGACGCTGCTCAAGACGCTGGCCGGGCGGCTCGGCTCGGCGCACGCCGTCAGCGGGCACGTCACTGTGCATGCACGGAGGATCGGCTACCTGCCCCAGGAGGTGACCTTCCGGAACCCCTCCCGGTCGGCGACCGAGGTGTACGCCGAGGCGACCGGCGAGCCGGTCCCTCTGCACCGGCTCGGTCTGCTGCCGTCACGAGAGCTGCACCGGCCGGTCGGCGAGCTCAGCCTCGGACAGCAGCGTCGGCTCGCGCTGGCGATGCTCGTCGCCAGCCGGCCGGACCTCGTGCTGCTCGACGAGCCGACCAACCACATCTCGCTCGCCCTGGCCGACGAGCTGGAGGAGGCTCTCCAGCGGTCGGTCGGCACGGTCGTCGTGGCCTCCCACGACCGGTGGCTGCGGTCGCGCTGGACAGGAACCACCCTCGCCCTCTGAACCCCTCCCGTCCGTCGAAGCGGCGCTCGCGCGAGGACGAGACGGCTCGCAGGAGAGGTTGAGGCAGCGCTCGAGAGAACTCGAGACGGCGCTCACGAGAGCTTGAGACGGCAGCAAAACGAGGCCGAGCCGTCACGTGCGTGACGGCTCGGCCTGCGTGAGCGCCTTTTGAAGGCTGCGCGAGCGCCTACTCAACCTCGCGCGAGCGCCTTCTGAACCTCGCGTGAGCGCCTTCTCGGCGGGGGGTCAGCCCTTGCGCTTGGTGACTTCCTCGGTGACGGTCGGGAGGACGGAGTGCAGGTCGCCCACGACGCCGAAGTCGACGAGCTCGAAGATCGGCGCCTCCTCGTCCTTGTTCACCGCGATGATCGTCTTCGACGTCTGCATGCCGGCCCGGTGCTGGATGGCGCCGGAGATGCCGGTGGCGACGTACAGCTGCGGGGAGACGACCTTGCCGGTCTGGCCGATCTGGAAGGTGTGCGGGTACCAACCGGAGTCGACAGCCGCACGGGACGCACCCACGGCTGCGCCGAGCGAGTCCGCGAGCTGCTCGACGGGCTCGAAGTTGCCGCCGGTGCCACGGCCACCGGCGACCACGATCGCGGCCTCGGTCAGCTCGGGACGACCGGAGGCCTTCTTCGGCTCGACACCGGTCATCTGAGCGCCCTTGGCGGCGTCGCTGATCGTGATCGAGACCTGCTCGACCGTGCCGGCGCCGTCGACGGCCTCCGGGGTCGCGGAGTTCGGCTTGACGGCGATGATCGGGGTGCCCTTGGAGACCTTCGACTTCACGGTGTAGCTGCCGGCGAACACCGACTGGGTGGCGACCGGGGTGCCGCCGTCGGACTCGACGTCGACGGCGTCGGTGATCATGCCCGAGTCGGTCTTGACCGCGAGGCGGGCGCCGACCTCCTTGCCCTCCGCGGAGGACGACATCAGGACGGCAGCCGGGGACGCCTGCTCGACGAGCTGGGCGAGCACCTCGGCCTTCGGGGTCACCAGGTAGGGACCGACCGCGTTGGGGTCGATCACGTAGATCTTCTCGGCGCCGTACTGCTTGAGGGCAGCGGTCGCGTCGTCGGACAGCTGGCCGATGAAGACCGCGGACGGCTCGCCGAGGCGACGGGCGATCGTCAGCATCTCGTTGGTGGTCTTGCGCACGGATCCGCCGACGTGGTCGACGAGAACGAGTACCTCACTCATGGGTTTCTTCCTCAGACTCTCTTATGACGCGGCGGGAATCAGATGAACTTCTTGGAGGCGAGGAAGTCGACCAGCGCCTTGGCGCCGCTGCCGTCCTCGTCGGTCACGATCTCGCCGGCGGTGCGCGGCGGGCGCGCCTCGGTGTTCTCCACCGTGGTGGAGGCCGCGTCCAGGCCGACCAGCCCGGCGTCGACGCCCAGGTCGGACAGCGACCAGGTCTCGACCGGCTTCTTCTTCGCGGCCATGATGCCCTTGAACGACGGGTAGCGAGCCTCACCGGTCTGGTCGGTGACCGACGCGACCAGTGGCAGCTTGCCCTCGGCGGTGACGGTCGCGGTGTCGCCGTCACGGCGGATCTTGACCTTGTCGCCGTCGACCTCGATCGCCGAGCCGAAGGTCATCCCGGGGACGCCGAGGCGCTCCGAGACCATCGCCGGCAGGACGCCCATGGCGCCGTCGGTCGACCCCATGCCGAACATGACCAGGTCGTGGTCGATCTTCTTGATCGCCTCGGCCAGCACCAGCGACGTCGACAGCGCGCAGGAGCCCGCGATCGCCTCGTCGGAGACGTGCACACCCTTGTCGGCACCCATCTGCAGCGCCTTGCGGACGGCGTCGACCGCGCCCTCGGGGCCGACGGTCAGGACCGTCACCTCGGCGTCGCCGGTCTTCTCCTTGATCTGCAGCGCCTGCTCGATGGCGTACTCGTCGAGCTCGGACAGCAGGCCGTCCACGCCGACGCGGTCGACGGTGTTGTCGGCCTCGAATCGACGGTCACCAGTTGCGTCCGGAACGTACTTCACACACACGACAATGTTCATGGCAGACACGGCCCGCGGGGGCCCCTCCTGTGCACTCGGTTTGAGCAGAGGTTACCCGCGCGTCACAGGACAAGCAGCCCCAGGCAGCGTGCCACTGGTCACATGACCGGCGACAGCGTCAGGGGCGGATGATGCGCTCGAGCACCTTGCCGACGACGAGGTACACGACGGCGCAGATGCCCCAGTTGACCAGCACGGTCTTGACCAGCGCGGACTGCTTGGAGTCGGCGGACTTGCCGCCCTCGAAGCTCTTGAGCTCGCCGAGGAAGTTGATGCTGTCGGCGGTGTCGCGGAAGAACGACACCACGCCGTTGCTCTTGTTGAAGTCGAGCACGATGACCAGCGCGCCCGCTGCGAGGATCACCGCTGCCAGGACCGCCAGGACCCAGACCACCGTCGCCACGATGTTCCGCACCCTGTTCACCGTGTCACCGGCGGCGACGGTCTTCTTCTCCTTCTTGTCCTTGTCGGGTTCGGCCTTGCGCTTGCCGCCGACCTTCTCCTCCTGCTCAGCCATCGACCTCTCCTGTCCCTGCCCCGACTCGCGATCGACCTAGTCGGAGGTTAGCCCACCCAGCGGTTGCGTGCGCAGGCACCGTGGTCACCGTCCGGTGAACTGCGCCTTGCCCGGTCCGTTCTCCACGAATGACTGCATGCCGATCGACCTGTCCTCGGTGGCGAACAGGGCCGCGAATTGCTGACGCTCGATCTCCAGTCCGGTGTCGAGGTCGACCTCGAGCCCGCGGTCGACCGACTCCTTGGCGGCCCGCAGCGCCAGCGCCGCCGCACCGGTGAACTGCCGCGCCCAGGCGACCGCCTCGGTGTAGACGTCGCCGGCCGGCACGAGCCGGTCGACGAGCCCGATCTCGAGGGCCTCCTGCGCCTTGACGAACCGTCCGCTGAAGATGAGGTCCTTGGCCTTGCTGGGGCCGACGAGGCGGGTGAGACGTTGGGTGCCGCCGGCGCCGGGGATGATGCCGAGCAGGATCTCGGGCTGCCCCAGGGTCGCGTTGTCGGCGGCGATCCGGATGTCGGCGCACAGGGCCAGCTCGCAGCCGCCCCCGAGCGCGTAGCCGGTGACCGCCGCGACGACCGGCTTGGGGATGCGGGCGACCGCGGTGAACGCGGACTGCAGGGCGCCGGACCGCTTGACCATGTCGCCGTACGACATGTCGGCCATCTCCTTGATGTCCGCGCCGGCCGCGAACACCCGCTCGCCGCCGTAGATCACCACGGCACGGACGTCGTCGCGCTCGGTCGCCTCGTCGGCGGCGGCCCGGATCTCCTCCTGGACCTGCTTGTCGAGGGCGTTCATCTTCGGCCGGTCGATGCGGATCGTGCCCACACCGTCCTCGACCTCGAGCCGGACGAACTCGCCCACGACGTACCTCCTGCGGTGTCGACCTCGGATGTCGATCTCGGGGGCGATCCCCGGACCCGCCGAAACATATACCGCACAATGGGCCGAGTGAGTCAGAGCACCTGGCGTTGGCAGCGCCCCGACGAGACGGCCCCCGTCTGGCCCGGAGCGCACCAGAGGCTGGGTGCGACGTGGAGCGAGGAGTCGACGAACTTCGCCGCGCACTCCCCCGAGGCGACCGCGATGTGGGTGAGCCTCTTCGACGACGCAGGCAACGAGACGCGCCACCAGCTCACCGAGCAGACGCTCGGTGTCTGGCACGGAGCGATCCCGGGAGTGCCGGTCGGACAGCTCTACGGGTTCCGTGCCCAGGGGCCCTGGCAGCCCGACCGGGGCCGACGGTTCAACCCCGAGAAGCTCCTCCTGGACCCCTACGCCCGCGCGATCAGCGGCCGGGTCAGCGGGACCGAGGAGCTCTTCGCGCACGACCGGATGGACCCCACCTCCGCCAGCACCCTCGACTCCGCCCCGGTGGTGCCGCGCTCGGTGGTGACCTCCGACGACTTCGACTGGGGTGACGACCGCCTGCTGCGGCACCGGTGGCGCGACACCGTCGTCTACGAGCTCCACGTCAAGGGCTACACGAAGCTCCTGGACCGCATCCCCGGGCACCTGCGCGGGACGTACGCCGGCCTGGCCAGCGAGCCGGTCATCGACTACCTGAAGGACCTCGGCATCACCGCTGTCGAGCTGCTGCCGGTGCACCACTTCCTCGACGAGCTGGCGCTCACCGAGCGAGGACTCACCAACTACTGGGGCTACAACCCGATCGGCTACTTCGCCCCGCACGCCGCGTACAGCTCCTCGGGCGACCGCGGCCAGCAGGTGACCGAGTTCAAGGAGATGGTCCGGAGCCTGCACGCAGCGGGCATCGAGGTGATCCTCGACGTCGTCTACAACCACACCGCGGAGGCCGATGCCTCGGGGCCGACGTACTCCTTCCGTGGCCTCGACGACATCGGCTTCTACAAGCGCGCACGCCACACCGACGACTCCTACTGGGACGTCACCGGCTGCGGCAACACCGTCGACTCCCAGGGGTACGGCGCGCTGCGACTGATCATGGACTCGCTGCGCTACTGGGTGACCGAGATGCACGTCGACGGCTTCCGCTTCGACCTGGCCTCGGCGCTCGCGCGCACCGGTCACACCGTCGACCGGCGCAGCGCGTTCCTCGCCGCGGTCGGCCAGGACCCGGTGCTGCGCGACGTGAAGCTCATCGCCGAGCCGTGGGACATCAGCATGGAGGGCTACCTCACGGGGTCCTTT
>CADCUK010000054.1 GCA_902805865.1 uncultured Nocardioidaceae bacterium
GCTTGCTGTTGAGGTCGGTGTTGGAGTAGCGCTCGTTGTAGAACAGCGTCTGCCACTGCCGGACCATGCCGAGCGACTCGTTGTTGATGATCGCGACCTTGATCGGGATGCCCTCGATCGCGCAGGTCGCGAGCTCCTGGTTGGTCATCTGGAAGCAGCCGTCGCCGTCGATCGACCACACCGTGGTGTCCGGCCGGCCGACCTTGGCACCCATCGCGGCCGGCACCGAGAAGCCCATGGTGCCGAGCCCGCCGGAGTTGATCCAGGTCTGCGGGTTCTCGTAGCCGATGAAGTGCGAGGCCCACATCTGGTGCTGCCCGACGCCGGAGCAGTAGATCGCCTCCGGGCCAACGATCCGGCCGAGCCGCTCGAGGACGTACTGCGGCGCGAGCGAACCGTCGGTCGGCTTGTCGTAGCCCAGCGGGTACTGCTTCTTCACCCCGGCGAGGTAGCTGACCCACCCCTCGTAGTCGCCGGTGTGCCCGGCCTCCTGCTCGGCCTGCAGCGCGACGACGAGGTCGGCGATCACCTCGCGCGCGTCGCCGACGATCGGCACGTCCGCGAACCGGTTCTTGCCGATCTCGGCCGGGTCGATGTCGGCGTGGATCACCTTGGCGTGCGGGGCGAACGAGCTCAGCAGTCCGGTGACGCGGTCGTCGAAGCGGGCACCGAGGCTGATGATGAGGTCGCTGCGCTGCAGGGCACCGACCGCCGCGACGGTGCCGTGCATGCCCGGCATCCCCAGGTGCTGGGGGTGCGAGTCGGGGAAGGCGCCGCGGGCCATCAGCGTGGTCACCACCGGGATGCCGGTGGACTCGGCGAGCACGCGGAGCTCCTTGGACGCCCCGGCGCGGATCACTCCCCCACCGACGTACAGCACCGGCTTGCGGGCCTCCACGATCAGCCGGGCCGCCTCACGGACCTGCTTGGCGTGCGGGCGCGTCACCGGGCGGTAGCCCGGGAGGTTCAGCTCGGTCGGCCACCGGAAGGTCGTGCCGGCCTGGAGCGCGTCCTTGGAGACGTCGACGAGCACCGGGCCGGGGCGGCCGGTGGAGGCGATGTAGAACGCCTCCGCGACGGTGCGCGGGATCTCGGCGGGGTCGGTGACGAGGAAGTTGTGCTTGGTGATCGGCATCGTGATGCCGCGGATGTCGGCCTCCTGGAACGCGTCGGTCCCGATGGCGCCGCTGGCCACCTGACCGGTCACCGCGACCATCGGCACCGAGTCCATGTAGGCGTCGGCGATCGGGGTCACCAGGTTCGTCGCACCGGGACCGCTGGTCGCCATGCAGACGCCGACCTTGCCGGTCGCGACGGCGTACCCCTGCGCCGCGTGCCCCGCGCCCTGCTCGTGGCGCACGAGGATGTGGCGGAGCCTGACCGAGTCGAAGAGCGGGTCGTACGCCGGCAGGATCGCGCCGCCGGGGATGCCGAAGACGTTCTCGGCACCGGCCGCCTCGAGCGACCTGATCAGGCTCTGGGCCCCGCTCACCGTCTCCGAGGGCGCTGGCTGCTCGCTCATCGCTGGCCTTCCTTAGGTCTTCCGTCACCGGGCCTCGGTCGGCCCTCTGTCGCTCCCGGACGCCCCGTCCGAGGGTTTCACACCAACAAAAAACCCCCGCGGCCCGGTGGGCAACGAGGGTCGACGCGCGCGCTGGCGGCTCGTGATCCGTCAGTCGGCGCGTCGCGTCCGTACGAGTACGTCAAGGTGCATGGCTCAACGTTCGCCGCGACCGTGTTGCTCCGTCAAGCCAGGATGCCACCCGTCCCAACATCTGGTACGCCGGTCCCGCCAGACGGACACCTCGGACTCGGACATCATGGCTCGAGGTCGTCCTTCGTCAGCTCGTCGCTCTTGCGGACGAGGTGGTCGCCGAGCTCCTCGATGCTCTGCAGGTCCAGGTTGTGCACGGCGTTGAGCCGCCGGCGGCACCGGTGGGCTGTCGCCTCCAGCTCCTCCACGGTGATGCCGAGGGCCTCCGCCCGCCGCTCCAGCAGGTTCCGGGGCTCCAGCTCGTTCTCGATGAGGTGGCGGAAGAGCACAGCCAGCCGGTAGCGCAGCGCGGCCGTCATCGGCGCGTCGGTCACCCCGAGGTAGCTCCCGGAACCCTCGGACCGACCGTCGACGACGCTGTCGACCGCATAGGGGATCCGCTGGTCGTCAAGGCGACGGGTGCGGACTGTGACCGAGAGGGCCAGGGGGTCGAACCCCTCCCACCTGATCTTGAAGTCGCCGCGCTGCAGCATCGTGATGGCCTCGGGACGCAGCACGACTGATCCGCTGAGGATGAAGTCGGACTCCACGCGCATCCACGCCCGGGACATGTTCGTGAGCAGCCAGCCCTCGTCGACCGGGGTGAACGTGCCGAGGTCGCGGGGCACCCACTCCGGCTGCAGCTCGAACGCGAACCGCTCGCGCCGGCCCACCGATGCCGGGGACCGCCGCGGGAGCCGTCGCTGCACCATGGGCGCCCCGGCGCCGCGGACGACGACCAGACCGACGAGGGTCGAGCTCGCTCCCAACGACATACGTCGATTGTGACGAGCCGGAGCCGCGCCGGGGGCAAAATCGACCGTTCCGGGACCTCTGTCTCTTGCGAACCGCCCAGGTGGGCTACCCCGGCGGCACGACAGCCGGGTCGTCGTCGAACGCGCGCAACCCGTCGATGCTGACCCGGTTCTTGTTGCGGCGGTACTCGACGACGCCCTCGGGTCCTCGGCGAGCCATGTTCGGCGTGAGGATGTCCCGCTCCGACACCGGCTCGAGCAGCGGGAGGGCGTAGCCGCACGAGCTCGCCACCCGGGTGACGTCGACGACGACGACGGCCCTCGCGGCGGGGTTCTCCGGGAACCGGGCTGCCCAGTCGGCGTACTCGTCGTCGTACAGCCCGACCACCCGGCCCCGGCCGTGGAGCCGCACCACGTTCGGCGACCGGTCGAAGGAGCAGAACATCACCACGATCCGGCCGTTCTCGCGCAGGTGCGCGATCGTCTCCGCGCCGCTCGCCGTGAGGTCGAGGTAGGCCACCGTGTGCTCGTCCACGACCCGGAAGGTGTCGACCAGCCCCTTGGGCGACACGTTCACGTGCCCCTCCGGACCCGCCGGCGCGGTGCCGACGAAGAACACCTGCTGCGCCTCGATGAACGCGCGCAGCCTGTCGTCGATCTCCTCGTGGACCTTGCCCATGGGTCGCCGCGGCTCAGCCGCAGACCGCGCCGTGCGCGGCGGACTGGACGACCTTGGCGTACTTGCCGAGCACGCCGCGCGTGTACTTCGGCGGACGGGGGCTCCACCCCTCGCGGCGCGAGTGGAGCTCCTCCTTGGTCAGGGCTACGTCGAGACGGCCGCCGGCTACGTCGAGCCGGACCCGGTCGCCGTCGCGCAGGAACGCGATCGGCCCGGCGTCCACGGCCTCGGGCGCCATGTGGCCGACGCAGAGGCCGGTGGTGCCGCCGGAGAAGCGGCCGTCGGTGACCAGGAGGACGTCCTTGCCCAGCCCGGCGCCCTTGATGGCGCCGGTGATCGCGAGCATCTCGCGCATGCCGGGACCGCCCTTGGGCCCCTCGTAGCGGATCACCACGACGTCGCCGTGCTCGATGCGTCCCTGCTCGAGCGCGTCCATCGCCGCACGCTCGCCGTCGAAGACCTTGGCGGGCCCCTCGAAGACCTCGTCGTCGAAGCCGGCGGACTTCACCACTGCGCCCTCCGGCGCCAGCGTGCCGTGCAGGATCGTGATGCCACCGGTCCCGTG
Source organism: uncultured Nocardioidaceae bacterium (assembly GCA_902805865.1). Classification (GTDB taxonomy): domain Bacteria; phylum Actinomycetota; class Actinomycetes; order Propionibacteriales; family Nocardioidaceae; genus Marmoricola_A. The sequence continues at coordinate 3,753 of CADCUK010000054.1, forward strand.
GATCGGCTTGCCCAGCTCGCGGATGACGTCGCCGTCGACCGCGGGCGGGTCGAGCTCGGCGAGGTTCTCGGCCATCGTCCTCCCGGTGACCGTGAGCACGTCGCCGTGGAGCAGGCCGGCGTCGAGCAGCAGCTTGAGGACGACCGGGATGCCGCCGACCTTGTCGACGTCGTTCATCACGAACCGGCCGAACGGCTTGAGGTCGCCCAGGTGCGGGACCTTCGCGCCGATCCGGGTGAAGTCGTCGAGGGTGAGGTCCACCTCGGCCTCGCGGGCGATCGCGAGCAGGTGGAGCACCGCGTTGGTGGAGCCGCCGAGCGCCATCACCACCGCGATCGCGTTCTCGAACGCCGGCTTGGTCATGATCTGGCGCGCGGTGATGCCCCGGCGCAGCAGCTCGACGACGGCCTGCCCCGAGCGGTGCGCGAAGCCGTCACGCCGCCGGTCGACGGCCGGCGGAGCGGCCGATCCCGGGAGTGACATCCCGATCGCCTCGGCGACGCTCGCCATGGTGTTGGCGGTGTACATGCCGCCGCAGGCGCCCTCGCCCGGGCAGATCGCCCGCTCGATGCGGTCGACCTCCTCGCGGCTGATCTTCCCCGCCAGGCACGCACCGACGGCCTCGAAGGCATCGATGATCGTGACGTCCTGGCCGTCGACCTGGCCCGGCATGGTCGATCCGGCGTAGAGGAACACCGACGCGAGGTCGAGCCGGGCCGCGGCCATCAGCATGCCCGGCAGCGACTTGTCGCAGCCGGCCAGCAGGACCGACCCGTCGAGGCGCTCGGCCATCATCACGGTCTCGACGGAGTCGGCGATGACCTCGCGCGAGACCAGCGAGAAGTGCATCCCCTCGTGCCCCATCGAGATCCCGTCGGAGACCGAGATCGTGCCGAACTCCAACGGGTAGCCACCCGCGGCGTGGACGCCGTTCTTCACCGCCTTGGCCAGGCGGTCCAGCGACAGGTTGCAGGGAGTGATCTCGTTCCACGAGGACGCGACGCCGACCTGCGGCTTCTCCCAGTCCTCGTCGCCCATGCCCACCGCACGCAGCATCCCCCGGGCCGCGGCGCGCTCCAACCCGTCGGTGACGTCGCGCGACCGGGGCTTGATGTCGGGGGCGCCACTGGTGAGGGGGGTGTCTGACATGACACGGAGTCTACGAGCGGGCGCGCCCGTCCTTGGATACCGTCTCGGGGTGACGTTCAGGCGTACGGCTGCTGCGGTGCGCACCGCACGTGCATGGTTCGTGCGCCGCTCGGCCGAGTGGCAGGTGCGGCTCGCGCTCGGCTTCGGCCTCGGCGGCTCCAACGCCATCGGGGTCGGCGTCGTCTACGTGCTCACCACCCTGGTGGTCCCGATGCCCGACATCGCCGACGAGATGCGGGTGCGGATCGAGAACCTGGTGCTCGCAGCGATCTACGTGCTGGTCGCCGGCGGCGTCGGGATCCTTCACGCATGGCGGCGGCTGCACCCGGTGGTCCTGATGCTCCGCCCGAGCGGCGAGCCCACCGAGGACGACCAGCGGCGGGTCCTCTCGGCGCCACGGCGGATCTTCCTGTTCCAGGCGCTCCTCTGGGCGTTGGGATCCCTTGCATTCTTTGCCTTCAACGTCCGCCACTCGTGGCTCTTCGGGCTCTCGATCCTGCTGATCGTCGGGCTCGCGGGCTGGACCACCAGCAGCCTGACCTACCTGCTCGCCGAGCGGTCGCTGCGCCCGGTCGCCCGCAGGGTGCTCAAGCAGGGGTTCCCCGAACGCCGCTACGTCCGCAGCGTGGCCAGCCGCTCGATGTTCGCGTGGGCGCTGGGCACTTCGTTCACCGTCCTCGGGATCGTGCTCGTGGGCATCGTCTCTCTGGTGGACCACGAGAACGTGGACACCCAGCAGCTCGCGCTGACCACGATCGTCCTCGGCGGCATCACGATCGCGGTGGGCGGGCTGTCGTCGTACGTCGCGGCGCAGGCGAGCAGCGCGCCGATCCGCAACCTCCGCAAGGCCTACGCCCAGGTCGAGAAGGGCCGCTTCGACGTCGAGGTGCCGATCTACGACGGCACCGAGATCGGCATGCTCCAGGCCGGGTTCAACGAGATGCTGCACGGGCTCAAGGAGCGCGAGGAGCTGCGGGACCTGTTCGGCCGCCACGTCGGTGCCGACGTCGCCCGGTCGGCGCTCGAGCAAGGTGTGCAGCTCGGCGGTGAGGCACGTGACGTCGCGGTGCTCTTCGTCGACATCATCGGCTCGACGACCCTCGCCGAGAACCGGCCTCCCGAGGAGGTGGTCGCCCTGCTGAACCGGTTCTTCGACGTCGTGATCGAGGTCGTGCACGAGCACGAGGGCTGGATCAACAAGTTCGAGGGCGACGCCGCGCTGGCGGTCTGGGGGGCCCCGGTGGTGGTCGACGACATGCAGACCTCGGCCCTGCGGGCGGCCCGGTTGATGGGCCGCCGCCTCGACCAGGAGGTCCCGGAGATCAAGGCCGGCATCGGCGTCTCGTGCGGGTCCGCGGTGGCCGGCAACGTCGGGACAGCCGAGCGCTACGAGTACACGGTCATCGGCGACCCCGTGAACGAGGCGGCGCGGTTGACGGGGCTGGCGAAGAAGGTCCCCAACCGCGTGGTGGCGAGCCTTGCGGTGGTCGCCGCGGCCGACGACCAGGAGGCCGCCTGCTGGGAGGAGCTCGAGCCGGTCACCGTGCGCGGCAGGACGAAGCCGACCCGGATCGCCACGCCGACGTCCCAGCCCTGAGAAATGTCCGCCGAGCTCCGCGCGGGGCGCGCAACAGCTCGGTGGGCAATACTCGGCGGGACGGGCTCAGAGCGTCGCTGCGCGCAGGCAGAGCACGTCGGGGAGGTGCTCGGCGACCGGCATCCACGACGCGCCCTCGTCCGGGCTCGCGTAGACGCTTCCGTCACGGCTGCCGATGTAGACCCCGGCCGGCTCCCCCTCGTCCACGCACATGGCATCCCTCATGACGCCCGCGAAGAACCCGCCGTCGGGCAGCCCCTTGCCCTGCTCCTCCCAGGTGGCGCCGCAGTCGGTGGAGCGCCACACGCGGCAGGCCCGGTCCGGAGGGAACCGCCGGTAGGAGCTCTCCAGGGGGAAGAGCCACAGGACGCCGTCCTCGCGGGGGTGCGTGACCACCGGGAACCCGAACTCGGCCGGCAGCCCGTCGGCGATCGAGACCCAGCTGTCCCCACCGTCGTCGGAGCGGTAGACGCCGCCGTGGTTCTGCGCGTAGAGCACCTCGTGGTCGTGCGGCGACCTGGCCACCTTGTGCACGCACTGCCCGAACTCGGGGAAGCTGACCTCCTCGGGCATGAACTCCGCCTTGATCCCCCGGTTCGCCGGCTCCCAGCTCTGTCCGGCGTCGGCGGTGCGGTAGACCCCGCCGGTCGACATCGCCACGTGCATCCGGTCGGCGTCCGTCGGGTGCGGCAGCAGCGTGTGGATCGCCTGGCCGCCGCCGCCCGGTGCCCACTCCGTGCGGTGCGGGTGGTCCCAGAGGCCGCGGACGAGCTCGAAGGTCTCGCCCCGGTCGGTGGAGCGGAAGAGCGCCGACGGCTCGGTGCCGGCGTAGACCACACCGGGCTCCGCAGCGCTCGACCCGAGGGACCAGATGGCCTCGACCGTGGTGCCGGTGTCCTCGGGGAACGCCACCCCGCCGTCGGGCGCGGCCGACCAGGTCCTGCCCAGGTCGTCTGAGTGCATCACCTGCGGCCCGATGTGCCAGTGCCGGCTCCCCATGAGCAGGCGTGGGGTCTCGGCGCTGCGGTCGAAGCCGACCGAGTGCACCTCGCCCATGACGTCGTCAGGGCCGGTGACCTCCCAGCTCCGGCGGTCGGTGCTGCGGGCGAGCCACAGCCCCTTGCGTGTCCCGATCATCAGCACGGTCTCGCTCACAGCCACCTCCACGGCGTACGGCGCAGCGGGCCGGACGCCCGGCCCCGTCCTCTCGGCAAACTACGCCGTCTCGGGGCCGGGCGACAGGGGGTTGTCCGGTGCCGCGTGTCGGCCTCACCCGGACCGTGGACGGCAGTTCACGAGACCGTCACACGACGTTGACGTCGGGGCAGCATGCGTTCCCTAGCGTCGTGGTCAGCGATCGGGACCCGAGGGTCCCGGCCCCCCGGCAGCTGGAGGAGGAGCCATGAACTCACCACGACGGATGGTCAGGTCCGTCCTGGCGTGGCCGGTCGAGACCCAGCAGGGCTCGCGCCGCAACGCGATGGTGGCCTCCACCGCCCTGACCGAACGGCGACGGGAGCGCGACGAGGTCGAGGAGTTCCTCGCCGCCCGCGCGCTTGCCGCTGTCGCCACGGTGAGCGGAGCCGGCTCGGTCGGCTCGGTCGGCTCGGTCGGCTCGGCACGACGCGACGTGATCTGAGGCACCAAACGGCCCCAAACCGTTTCGGTTCCGGCAGACTTCCGCCATGTCTGCCCAAGCCGAGACGCCGTCCTCGACCGTCCTCGGCGCCAAGCCGCGCATCGACCCGAGGCGCAAGAAGGTCCGCTTCCACAAGGTCACCAGCGCCGATGGCACCGTGATCGAGGCGTGGAGCAACGTGGCCGAGGGCCCGACGGTGCTGCTCTGCAACGGGCTCGGGACGAACCCGTTCGCCTGGCCCGACCTGCTCGATCCCGAGTGCGGGCTGCGTGTCATCTCCTGGAACCACCGCGGCATCGGTCGGAGCTCCCGTCCCGAGGACGAGAGCCGCGTGGGCATGGACTCCTTCGTCGAGGACGCCCTCGCGGTTCTCGACGACGCGGGCGTCGACAAGTGCGTGGTCGCGGGGTGGTCGATCGGCGTCAACACCGCGTTCGAGGTGGCGGTGCGTCACCCCGAGCGCGTCAGCGGGCTGTTCGCGGTCGCCGGTGTCCCTGGCGGCACCTTCGCCTCGATGGGTGCTCCCCTGTTCATCCCCCGGTTCCTGCGCGAGCCGATCGGCGTCAACGTCGCGCGGGTCATGAAGCATGCCGGCCCGGTGCTCACGCCGGTGGCCCGACGGATCCCGATGGGGCCGATCTCGACGACTGTCCTGCGCTACAGCGGCTTCATGTTTCCCACCGCGAGGCCGAAGGACGTCAAGCGGGCCGTGCGGGAGTTCCTGACCACGCCCGTCGACTGGTACGGCCACCTCGCGGTCGCCGCCGCCGAGCACCGGCGGGTGTCGCTGTCGGAGATCGACGTGCCCACCGCGTTCCTGGCGGGCCGGTGGGACCTGCTCGCCTCGCACCACGACCTGCGGAGCGCGGCCGACCGCATCGACGGTGCGACCTACGTCGAGATGTACGGCACGCACTTCATCACGCTCGAGAAGCCGAAGGCCGTGACCCGGCTGCTCCGCGACCTCGTCGACCGGGCCCAGGAGAACGCCGGCCCCCGCGCCGTCTGACCCCACCGTCGAGACGGCGCTCGCGCGAGGTCGAGTCGGCGCTCGCGCGAGGTCGAGACGGCGCTCGCGCGAGGTCGAGACGGCGCTTACGCGAGG
>CADCUK010000055.1 GCA_902805865.1 uncultured Nocardioidaceae bacterium
CCCAGTTCACCAGCCCGGTGAGCACCAGCACCGGGGCTGCCACGAACCCCAGCGCGTCCCAGGGCCTGCCGCGGTGGGTTCCGGCGAGGAACCAGGCGGACAGCAGCAGGAACGGCGCGAGCAGCACCGCGGTGACGAGGAAGAAGTTGCGCCGCTCGGACTCGACCCCCGGGAGGGCGTACAACCTCTCCACGGGCATGGCCCGCCTCGCCTCGAGGTCCGGTGAACCGTGCAGCGCCTGGGTCACCAGGGCGGCGGAGTGCGAGAAGTACCCGATGAGGACGGGGTACTCGAGGTCCGGGTATCGACCGGCGGAGTCGGCGTACGGCACAGCGGCCTCCGCGAAGCCACGGGCGACGTAGAGGTACGGGACGTCGGAGTAGCACATCTGGGCGTACCGGCTGTTCTCGCCGCCCCAGCCGTCAGCCGCGCAGGGTGCCTTCTGGACCATCGCCAGCAACCAGGCGACGCAGGCGACGGCCAGCACGACGCGCACCGGCGTCCACCACGGGTGTCCGGCGGTCCGCCGTCCGGCGGGGCCGCCCACGACCTCGCTCGAGGCGCGGAGGAACGGGTCCTCGTGCGACGGCCGGACGACCTGCTCGGCGCTCCCCTGACCGTTCACCCGGGCAGGCTACTCGGGACCGCCACCCGCTCCTGGCCTGCCGCCTCCGCCACCGCCCCCTGGGTTGTCCTCCTGCCCGCCGCCCTGGGACTGGGTCGGCGACGGGGTCGGGGTCGGCGGTGCACTCGTCGGCGGCGCGCTCGAGGTCGGCGGTGCGCTCGAGGACGGCGGTGCACTCGTCGGCGGCGCCGACGACTGCGTCGGGCTCGGCTCGGGCGTGTTCGACGGCTCGGGGGTGTCGGTCTCCGTGGGAGTCGGCTCCGGGGCCGACGTGGTCGGCTCGGGCACCGCCGTCGGCGTCGGCTCGTTGCCCTCGACGGTCTGCTCGAGGAACGCCGGCTCGGGGAACTCGAGGATCTCCTGTCCCTCGAGCGCCCGGCTCATCACCGCCGCCCAGGTGAGGGCTGGGTACTCGCCGCCGTAGAACGTGGGCAGGTAGTCGTCGAGAGGCTCGTTGCCGTTGCCCCGGCTGTACATCACCGCGGTCGCCAGCTGCGGGGTGTAGCCGACGAACCACGACGAGCGCACCCTGCCCTCGTCGTCGGTCGCGGTGCCGGTCTTGCCGGCGGTGGGCCGACCGATCGTGTTCGCGTTGGTGCCGGTGCCGGAGGTGGTCACCTGCTGGAGCGCGTACGACGCGTCGGCAGCGACGTCCTCGCTGATCGCCTGCGTGGTCTTCTCCGAGTGGCTGTACTGGGGCTCGCCGTCGGCGGTCTCCACGCTCTCGACGACGTAGGCGTCCTTGGCGAGCCCGCCGGCCGCGATCGTGCCGTAGGCGTTGGCCATGTCGATCGGGCTGACCGTGGCCGAGCCCAGCACCATGCTGAGGTTCTCGTCGAGCCCGGGAGCGTCCTGCGGGATCCCCATCGCCACCGCGCTGTCCACGACCTGCGACGGCCCGTCCGGGATGGTGTCGACCATGTCGATGTACGCCGTGTTGACCGACTGCTCGGTCGCCTCGAGCAGGCTGACGATGCCGTAGCTCTGGCCCAGCCCCTCGCCCTGGTTGTTGAACTCCGTCCCGCCGATGTCCAGCGGCGAGCTGCCGTTGAAGGTCGACTGCAGCGAGAAGCCGTAGGTCAGTCCGGTGACGAGAGAGAACGGCTTGAACGCTGAGCCAGGGGCCCCGCCGGCGACCGCCCAGTTCAGCTGGCTCTTGAGGTAGTCCTGGCCGGCGAACATCCCTCGGACCGCCCCCGTCTTGGGCTCGACCGACGCCACGGCGACGTGCAGCTCGGGCAGGTCCTCCGGACGCTGCTCGAAGACGCCCTCCTCAGCGGCCTGCATCGCCTGCTTGGTGAACGTCGTGGTCACCCGGAGGCCACCGCCGTCGATCTCCTCGTCGCTGAACCCCAGCCGGAGGAGCTCGGTCCGGATCAGCTTGAGGACGTGGCCACGCTGGCCGCCGTACTGGCTCTGCGCGGGGATCTCGGGGAACTCCGGCAGCCGGTACGCCTTCTGCGTGCCCACGAGCTCGGCCGGCAGCGTGTCCATCTCGGTCATGCCGTCGATGATGTAGTCGTAACGCTCCTTGAGCCGCGTCCGCGCTTCCTTGCCGCCGGCGGGGTCGGAGGCGCTGGGCGAGTTGATGATCGCCGCGAGGGCCGCACCCTCCTGGAGCGTCAGCTCCTTGGCCGGCTTCGAGTAGTACGCACGGGCAGCGGCCTCGATCCCGTAGGCGCCGCGGCCGAAGTAGATCGTGTTGAGGTAGCCCTCGAGGATCTCCTCCTTGCTCATCTGCCGCTGGATCTTGAGCGACAGGATCGCTTCCTTGGCCTTCCGGGACCAGGTCTGGTCCTGGGTCAGGTAGAAGATCTTCACGTACTGCTGGGTGATCGTGGACGCGCCCTGGGTGCTGCCGCCGGAGGCGTTGTTGAAGGCAGCCCGCAGGATGCCCTTCGGGTCGATGCCCTTGTTGGTCCAGAAGGTGCGGTCCTCGGCGGCGACCACCGCGTCCTGCACGGGCGTCGGGACGTCGTCGAGCTCGATGCTGGTGCGGTCCTGCTCCGCGAACTTGCCCAGGACGGTCTTGCCGTCCGCGTAGTAGACGTAGCTCGTCTGGGCCTCGTAGCCCTCGTTCGGGTCAGGGATGTCGGTGCGGGCATAGGCGACTGCGAGCAGGACCAGCCCCAGGACGAACACCGACGCGCCGACGATGCCGACCCACTTGAGCCAGCGCCGCCAGCCGGAGGACCACTTGCCCTTCGGCTTCGGCGCGCTCTTCTTCGGCTGCTTGGTCTGCGAGCTCAAGGGTGACCTTCTCGGGTTGCAGGGCCTGCCTGGACGGGGCGGCCGTTCGACGTCTGCCACAGGTGTGCCCCAGGACCGATGGGGCAACACCCCAGGGTAGAGGTGATCCACGCCGCGTCCGCACCATCGTGACGCGTTTGCAACCGAGGTCACACCGACACGTCGTGGCGCGTTTCGCGCTCGCGCGATATATCGCTACGATACGTCTGTTCGATAGTCAGGCAAGCCAAGGCGAGGTGAACGGAACGTGACCCGTCGCGGGGAGACCCTCGAGCTGGCAGTCCTCGGGCTGCTGCACGAGAACCCCATGCACGGGTACGAGCTGCGCAAGCAGCTCAACCTCACGCTGGGCTGGGGTCGGGTGCTGTCCTACGGCTCCCTCTACCCCGCGCTCAAGAAGATGCTCAAGGCCGGTTGGATCACCGAGCACGTCACGGCGCCGGAAGCGGGCGCCGTGGTGAGCCGTCGGCAGCGCATCGTCTACGAGCTGACGCCCGCCGGTGACGAGCAGTTCGCCAAGGTCATGTCCGACGCCGGGCCCACCACGTGGGAGGACGACAACTTCGACGTCCGTTTCGCCTTCTTCGGTCGCACCGACCGGGAGATCAGGCTGCGGATCCTCGAGGGGCGCCGTGCCCGCATGGAGGAACGCCTGGCGCACGCCCAGCAGCAGCTGGCCCGCTCGCGAGAGACCGACAGCTACGCCGTGGAGCTCCTGCGCCACAGCCTGGAGTCGGTGCAGCGTGAGGTGCACTGGCTCTCGAGCCTGATCGCGGTGGAGCGCAACGGGGGCTCCATGCGTGACCAGCTCAGCAAACCGACGGAAACCAACTGATCGAAGGAGAGCCCGATGGGTTCTGTACGAGTGGCCATCGTGGGCGTGGGCAACTGCGCCACGTCGCTGATCCAGGGTGTCGAGTACTACAAGGACGCCAACCCGGACAACAACGTTCCCGGGCTCATGCACGTCAAGTTCGGTGACTACCACGTCTCCGACATCGAGTTCGTGGCGGCGTTCGACGTCGACGCCAAGAAGGTCGGGTTCGACCTCTCCGAGGCGATCACCGCCTCGGAGAACAACACGATCCGCATCTGCGACGTGCCGCCGCTCGGTGTCAGCGTCCAGCGGGGCCCGACCCTCGACGGTCTCGGGAAGTACTACCGCGAGACCATCGACGAGTCCGACGACACCCCCGTCGACGTGGTCCAGGTCCTCAAGGACACGAATGCCGACGTGCTGGTCTCCTACCTCCCGGTGGGCTCGGAGGACGCCGACAAGTTCTACGCACAGTGCGCGATCGACGCCGGCGTCGGCTTCGTCAACGCCCTCCCGGTGTTCATCGCCTCCGACCCCGAGTGGGCGCTCAAGTTCGAGCAGGCCGGCGTCCCGATCGTCGGGGACGACATCAAGTCCCAGGTGGGCGCGACGATCACCCACCGGGTGATGGCCAAGCTGTTCCAGGACCGCGGCGTGGTGCTCGACCGCACCTACCAGCTCAACGTCGGCGGCAACATGGACTTCAAGAACATGCTGGAGCGCGACCGGCTGGAGTCGAAGAAGATCTCCAAGACCCAGGCCGTGACCTCGAACATCGACCACGACCTCGGCGCCAAGAACGTCCACATCGGTCCCTCGGACTACGTCCAGTGGCTCGACGACCGCAAGTGGGCCTACGTCCGGCTCGAGGGCCGCGCCTTCGGTGACGTCCCGCTGAACCTCGAGTACAAGCTCGAGGTCTGGGACTCCCCGAACAGCGCCGGCATCATCATCGACGCCCTCCGGGCCTGCAAGATCGCCCTGGACCGGGGCATCGGTGGACCGATCCTCTCGGCCTCGACGTACCTCATGAAGTCGCCGCCGGTCCAGATGGCCGACGACCTCGGCCGGGCACAGGTCGAGGCGTTCATCCGCGGCGAGGTCGAGCGCTGACCCTGCGCTGACCCTGCGCTGACCTGCGCTGATGACGGCCCTGCCGTCGACGGTTTGCTGAGTGCGAGCCGCGCACCTCTCGCTTCGAGGTGCGCGGCTCGTGACTTTTTGGGCCTTTAGCCTGCTGTGCGGCGCGGCTGGGTGGGTCTACATTCCGACCATGAGCGACTACCAGCCTTCTGGTCCCACCAACCCTGCCGGCGCCGGCGGCTCCACGCCGCCGCCACCCCCGCCGGGCGCGGGAGCGGGATGTGGCAGCACCCCGCCCCCGACCGACGCCCCGACTGCGGGCGGTTCGCAGGCATACGTCCCCCCGGCTCCCGGTGGCATGCCCCAGGGCGGACCCGGGTACGGCGCCATGCCCCAGGGCGGGCCCGGCTACGGCGGCATGCCGCAACCCGGTGGCAGGCGGCCCGGAGAGCTGCTCGACCGGTTCCTGGCCCGGCTCATGGACCACGTGCTGATCGGCATCGTCAACGCGATCATCGTCTCCGTGGTGATCGTCGGGGCCGTGCTCGGCTCCGACGGCACCGCCTACTTCGGGTACGGCGACAGCATCCTGGCCGGGATCGTCTCGGCCGTGCTGAGCGTGGCGATCAGCCTCGGCTACTTCGTCTACATGGAGACCCAGCAGGGCAGGACGCTCGGCAAGATGGTCATGAAGCTGCACGTCGAGGGCGCCGCCGGCGGCAAGCCGACCGTCCAGGAGTCCGTCAAGCGCAACATCTGGCTGGCGCTGCCGCTCGCCGGCATCGTGCCGTTCGTCGGCGGGCTCATCGGGTCGCTGGGCCAGCTGGTCGCGGTGATCATGATCGCCGTCGGCATCAACAGCGACCAGCAGCGGCGTCAGCCCTGGACCGACAAGTTCGCCGGCACGCAGGTCATCAAGGAGGGCTGAGCCCCTCACCACCTCAGGCACCTCGAGCCCCGCTGCCCGTTCAGGGTGGCGGGGCGTCGTGCTTCCCGGGGCGGGGACCGCGGCTGGGAGGATCGGTCGCATGTCCGCACCGGCGCACCTCGTCCACCTCCTGGGTGGGGTGTGGTTCCGCAGGCTCTTCAGCGTGCGGGTGGCCAGCCAGCTGACCGACGGGGTCTTCCAGGTCGCCCTGGCGTCGTACGCCCTGTTCTCCGACGAGCAGCCGTCACCGGCGGCGATCGCGTCGGCGCTCGCCGTGGTGCTGCTGCCGTTCTCGGTGCTCGGCCCCTTCGCGGGGGTGCTCCTCGACCGCTGGTCGCGCCGCCAGGTGCTCGCCCGGGCCAACTTCGCCCGGGTCGTGATCGTCCTGGCCGTCGCCGCCGTCGTCGCCACCGACCTGCCGGACCCGGTCTTCTACGCCGTGGTGCTCGTCTGCCTCTCCGTGAACCGCTTCCTGCTGGCGGGTCTGTCGGCCGCGCTCCCGCACACCGTGACCCCCGACGACCTGGTGACCGCCAACGCCCTCACGCCCACCGCCGGGACGCTCGCCTTCATCGTCGGTCTCGCCTGCGGTGGCGGGATCCGGGCGGCCGGGCAGGAGGCCGGGCTCGACGGCGACGTCACCGTGCTGCTGGCCGCGGCCGTCCTGTACGGCGTCGCCGGGCTGCTGGCGCTGCGCATCCCCCGCGACCTGCTCGGACCCGACTTCGACCCGGCTCGACCGGCGGTGGCCGAGGCGGTGCGCAGCGTGGTCGGCGGCCTCCTCGCCGGGCTGCGCCATCTCCGCAGCCGACCAGGGCCCGCCTCCGGGCTGGCGGTGATCGCGTCGCACCGCTACTGGTTCGGCATCGCCTCGGTGATGCTCGTGCTGCTCTACCGCAACCACTTCTACGGGGCCGACGACGCCGACGCGGCGTTCGCCGCGCTGTCCACCGCGGCACTCGTGGGCGGCGCGGGCTTCGTCGCCGCGGCGTTCGTGACCCCGGTCGTCACCGAGCACCTCGCACCGCGGTCGTGGGTGACGTTCCTGCTCGTGCTGGCCGGGGCCTGTCAGCTGTTCCCGGCGGGCCTGTTCACGGAGCCGGGCATCCTGGTCTCGGCCTTCGTGCTCGGCCTGGCGTCGCAGGGCATCAAGATCTGCGTCGACACGTTCGTGCAGACCGGCGTCGACGACGCCTACCGCGGCCGGGTCTTCTCGCTCTACGACGTGATCTTCAACGTCGCGTTCGTCGCTGCTGCGGCCACCGCTGCGGTCGTGCTCCCCGAGGACGGCCGGTCACGCGCTGTCCTCGTCGTGCTGTCGGGCGGCTACCTCGCCACCGCCGCCGTCTACTGGAGGTCGACCAGCGCGGTGCGCGCCTGACGGTGCCTGTCCTGGCCTGTCCTCAGCGGGTGGTGCGGTTCTCCAGGTTGGCCTTGAGGTGCTGGCTGATGTGGTTGACCGCCTGCTTGACGAACGGCTGCATGATCTTGCCCATGCCGCGACCCGCCGGTCCGAAGGGCAGCTCGTAGCTCACCTTCGCCGTGACCTTCGTGCGGTCGGGCCCGTCGGCCTCGAAGTACCACCGGGACTTCGCCTTGAACCCCTTGACGGAGTCCATGCCGATGACCTTGTCCTCCTCGAACTCGACGGTCTCGATGCGCGTGTTGATCGGGACCCCCAGGGAGAGGCTGACGTCGAACACCGAGCCCTGGCCGTAGTCCTTGTCGGTCACCGGCTCGAACTTCTTCACCCCGAACATCCACTCCGGGATCGTCCGGTAGTCCGCCACATAGGCGAAGGTCACGTCGAGCGGGGCGTTCACGGTCTCGATGATGTCCACGTCCGTTGCCATGTCCCAGCCGTACCCACTCCGCGGACGGTTGCTGCAGAGTGTGGTGCGGGACACGCCAGTCACGTGCCGGCAGGACCGGAGTCCTGGACCGGCAGCGTCTCAGCGGCTCGCCCACCAGTCCCGGAGAGCCTGCTCGGCCTGCTCGGGTGGGAGGGGCCCACGGTCCATCCGGAGCTCGAGGAGGAATCGGTAGGCCTCGCCGACCTCCCGGCCCGGGCCGATCCCGAGCAGCTCCATGATCCGGTTGCCGTCGAGGTCCGGACGGATCGACTCGAGCTCCTCCTGCTCGGCGAGCACCGCGATCCTGGCCTCGAGGTCGTCGTAGGTCCGGCGCAGCCGATCGGCCTTGCGCCTGTTGCGGGTGGTGCAGTCGGCCCTCGTCAGCACGTGCAGGCGATCCACCTGGTCGCCGGCATCCCGGACGTAGCGCCGTACGGCCGCGTCGGTCCACTCCCCGGAGCCGTAGCCGTGGAACCGCAGGTGCAGCTCGACCAGCCGCGACACCGCCTCGATCGTGTCGTTGGAGAAGCGCAGCGCCTTCATCCGCTTGCGGGTGATCTTGGCGCCGACGACGTCGTGGTGGTGGAACGTCACCGTGCCGTCGGGCTGGAACTTGCGGGTGCGCGGCTTGCCGGCGTCGTGCAGCAGTGCGGCGAACCTGGTGACGAAGTCGGGGCCGCCGCCGGGCAGCCGGTCCTCGAGCTCGATGGCCTGCTCGAGCACCGTCAAGGTGTGCTCGTAGACGTCCTTGTGCCGGTGGTGCTCGTCGCGCTCGAGGGCCAGCGCCGGAAGCTCGGGCAGCACCCGGTCGGCGAGCCCGGTGCGGACCAGCAGCGTCAGCCCGGCCCGGGGGTACGGCGCACAGACCAGCTTCACCAGCTCGTCACGCACGCGCTCGGCGGACACGATCGTGATGCGGTCGGCCATCTCGGTCATCGCCCGGACGACGTCGGGGTCGACCTCGAAGCCGAGCTGGGCGGCGAACCGGGCGGCCCGCATCATCCGCAGCGGGTCGTCGGAGAAGGAGTCCTCCGGACGGCCCGGCGTCCGGAGCTTGCGGTGCGCGAGGTCGACGAGCCCGCCGAACGGGTCGACGAACGCTCCGTCCGGCAGCGACACCGCCATCGCGTTCACCGTGAAGTCGCGGCGGCCCAGGTCACCCGCGAGCGAGTCGCCGTAGACCACCTCGGGCTTGCGCGACGACGGGTCGTAGCTCTCGGAGCGGTACGTGGTGATCTCGATGGTCCAGTCACCCTTGCGACAGCCGATCGTGCCGAAGTCGCGTCCCATGTCCCAGACCGCGTCCGCCCAGCCCTCGAGCAGCGACTCGGTGGTCTCCGGACGCGCCGACGTGGTCAGGTCGATGTCGTTCTGCAACCGGCGGATCATCGCGTCCCGGACGGGGCCGCCCACGAGCGCGAGCTCCTCGCCCGCTGCGGCGAACCGCTCACCCAGAGGACCGGTCACCTCGGCCACCCGAGCCAGCTCTCGCTGGGCCCGCGCCTGCACCTCCACCATCGACAGCGGCTCGTCCGTGGGCTGCTGAGCAGCACGGATCGGCAGGGACGAGGTGGGTTCGGGCACGGGACACCATGCTAGAGAGTGCCGTCCGTGGGCGCGGTCGTCGCCTCCCCGCCGATAGCCTGAGCAGGTGACCCGCCCC
>CADCUK010000056.1 GCA_902805865.1 uncultured Nocardioidaceae bacterium
GGTCACGGGGCCGGAGGAAACGCTGGTGCTCAGGGCACCAGGGTCTCGACCGCGTCCTGGAGATCCTTGGGAATCACGTTCTCCACGTCGCCGTCGGCGCCGCCGTTCTTGCTGCCGCCATTCGAGCCGCCGCCATCCGAGCCGCTGCCGAGCAAACTCCCGGGGCCTTCTGCCTGCGTGCCGCCACCGTCGGTCTGCAACTGCGGAGGGTTCAGAAGGCCCTCGGTGTCGTCGTTGCCCTCCGTGCTGGGACCTTCGGTGTCGGTCCCCTCAGGGTCGGTGTCAGGGCCTTCGGTGGGACTGGTCTCCGGGACGGCCTGGCCGGTGCTCCCACCGTCGCCGTCGCCTGCCGGCTCCTTGTCCTTGCGGTCGCCCTTGGGCTCGCTCGAGACGGCACCGTCGGGCACCGGGTGCGTGTTGTCGACCACGACCCGTCGGGCGGCGTCGATCGCGACGCGGGCCTCGTTGGCGACCAGGAAGTACGTCGGCATCTCGAGCGTGTCGAGGTCCTCGGCGCACGAAGAGCAGATGGCCCGGGCACGGGCGTCGATCGCGGTGAGCGCCTCGGCGGCGGTGGCGAGCTCGTCCTGATACTCCGTGTCCGCGGTCTTCGACAGCTCCTGCAGCTCGATGAGGTTGTCCCTGGCGAACTGGCGCAGCTCGACGATGACCGCCTCGTCCTGGCTCGTCTCGTACTCCTTGATCAGGACGTCCGAGGCCTCGAGGGCCTGACGGGTGAAGTCGTCGATGGTGGCCGGGACCTGGGTGAGGTTCCCGGAGCTGTCGAAGAGTCCCTGGACCTCGACCAACCGGTTGTTCGCCTGCGCGAGCAGGTCCTGGCCTTGGTCCGCAGGGTTGGTGGCGAGCCCGGTCTGCGCGTTCTCGAGCCCCCGCTTGATCGGGTAGAGCGCCTCACCGGGCAGGGCGTTCTGGGCGGCGGCGGCCATGCCCGCCGTGCCGCCGACGAGGACGACGGAGGACGCGACGAGCGCGATCCGGCGCTCGCGGGTGCCCTTCGTGCGCGGCGGGAGCTTGAGGATGTTGTCGCTCGAGAGCGCGGTGGCCGCCTCGGCCATCAGCTGCTCGCGCAGCATCGCGGTGAATTCGGAACGAGGGGCGAGCTGAGCTCCGACCTGCGCCTCACGCTGCAGCGTGCCGACCACCCCGACGAGCTCGCGGAGCTCGGAGCGCAGCGTCGACTCGTCCGCACCTCCGTCGACGACGGCGGCGAACTCCTCAGCGCGCTTCTTTGCGCTCAGCAGGGAGGTCATCGCAGGTTTCCTGTCATCAGGCTTCGTTCTTCCACACGGTTCAACGAGGCGCGTGGTGGCCTGGTTACGGGACTTTCGGCACCTGTCGGGGTCATCGCAACCCCTCCGGCATCAGCTTCGCCAGGTTGCGGACGCCACGCAGCTGGAGCTGCTTGATCGCGCCGTCGCTGCGGCCGAGGACCTTGGCTGTCTCCGCGATGGACAGCCCCTGGAGGAAGCGCATGATGAGGCACTCCTGCTGCTCGGCCGGCAGCTGCTTCAGCGCCGTGAGCAGGGCCTCGTTGGTCAACGACGCGAGGACGGCCGCCTCGGGACCCTCCGTCGCGGCGTCGTGCGGCGACATGTCCTCGGTGGTGGTCTCCAGCCGCGTCCGGCTCGACTTGTAGTGGTCGGTGGTGAGGTTGCGGGCGATCGTCATCAGCCACGCGCCGAAGTCCTTGCCCTGCCAGCGGAAGGAGCTCATCGACCGCAGCGCCCGGAAGAACGTCTCCGAGGTCAGGTCCTCGGCCAGGGCGACCGAGCCGACCCGGTAGTAGAGGAAGCGGTAGACCGACCCCTGGTAGTGGTCGTAGAGCAGCCCGAAGGCGTCGGCGTCGCCGTTCCTGGCGAGCTCGACGAGCGCGATGAGCCTGGTCGCCTCGGCCTCGTCGGCCGCCGAGGAGGTTGCGAGGTCGCTGTCGGCGTGGTCTGGGCCGCGATCCGGGCTGTCCGGGCTGTGCCCGGCTCCGCCCTTCTTGCCTCCGGGGGTCCGCGCCGAGCGGCCCGGCGTCGAAGCGCCCGCCTCGACGATGGTGTCGGAGAGCAGCATGGAGGGCCCGCCGGCCAGCGACGTGGCCGGGACCAGTCCCAGCGCCTGCGCGACAGCCCATCGGAGGTCGCTCAGACCGCGCCCGATGCCGGCGTCGCGCGTGTCCATGGATCTCCCTCTGGTGAGCGGCGGCCCCCCGACGGCCGACGACCAGTCGAGGCCCACCCCCGGTCCTCTTACGGTCGCGCCCCCAGGTTACTATGCATCGGGCCCTTGGGCCTAGGCGTGGACAAATCGTTCTTGCAGGTTCAGCCCGCTCAGCGGCACCCGTCGAACCGCTCCCGAGGCAGCTACCGGGAGCGTCGGCGCAGCGCGATGGCCGCCGCAGCGCTCCCCGTCACGGCGCCTGCCACCCCGGCCGAAAACAGACCGAGGCGGGCAGCCTTGCGGCCGGTCCGGTAGTCCCGGATCCGCCATCCCTGGGCCCGAGCGTGGTCGCGCAGCCGGGTGTCGGGGTTGATCACGCAGGGGTCGCCCACCAGCGACAGCATCGGCAGGTCGTTGTGGGAGTCGGAGTACGCCGAGCAGCGGCTGAGGTCGAGCCCCTCCTGCTCGGCCAGCGCGAGCACCGCGACCGCCTTCGCGGGGCCGTGGAGCATGTCCCCGACCAGTCGCCCGGTGTAGACACCGTCGACGTGCTCGGCGACCGTGCCGAGGGCTCCGGTCAGGCCGAGTCGACGGGCGATCGTGCTGGCGATCTCGACCGGTGCGGCGGTCACCAGCCACACGCGCTGACCCTGGTCCAGGTGCATCTGCGCCAGGGCACGGGTGCCCGGCCAGATCCGCTCGGCCATCGACTCGTCGAAGATCTCCTCGCCGATCGCCTCGAGCTCCTCGACCCGGTGGCCCTTGATGAAGTTGAGGGCCGAGCTGCGGGCCTCGGCCACGTGCTCGGGGTCCTCCACGCCGACGACGCGGAAGTAGGCCTGCTTCCAGGCGGCGCCGAGGATGTCCCGGGTCGTGAAGAACTCTCGCCGGTGCAGCCCGCGGGCGAGGTGGAAGATCGAGGCGCCCTGGATGATGGTGTTGTCGACGTCGAAGAACGCGGCGGCGGTCGGGTCGGCCGGCGGCTCGAGGGAGGACTCGACCTCGCGCACCGCGAAGGCAGCCTCGCCGGCGAGCCGCGAGCGCTCACGCAGGTCCCTGCGCTGGCGGCCGTGCCGTGGCTGTCCGGACGTCACGGGCACACCCTAGCCGTGTGCCAGACTCGCCGGTGTGACAGCGAACCTCGCCGAGCTGCTGACCAGCGCAGCCGCGACGTCGCCGGACCGGGTGGCCCTGGTCGACGCGGGGACGGACCGGCGTACGACCTGGGCGGAGCTCGAGGGTGCGGTCAGCAGCGTCGCCACCGGCCTCGGGGAGCTCGGGCTCGTCGCCGGCAACCGGGTGGTCATCTCCACCGCCAACCGCTCCGACTTCGTCACGGCCTACCTGGCCACGCTGCGTGCCCACCTGGTCGCGGTGCCGGTCAACCCGAGGGCGGCGACCGGGGAGCTCGTGCGCACGGTCGCGGACAGCCGCGCGCGGCTGATCATCGCCGACTCCACGACGATCGACGCCGCCCGCTCGGTCGCCACCGGGCTCGAGGAGGCCGTCCGCGCCGACGAGGAGCTGCGCGCCCGCTCCGTCGTACCCAGGGTCGTGGCGGTGGACGTCCCTGCTGCCCCGGGCGAGGTCGCGTTCGACACCTTGCTCGAGGTCGAGCCGCAGCCGGTGCCACCGGCACGCGACCCCCGGTCGCTGGCGGTGCTCCTCTACACCTCCGGCACCTCCTCGGTGCCGCGCGCCGCGATGCTCAGCCACCGGGCGCTGCTGGCCAACATCGAGCAGGCCGCCCGGGTGCAGCCGCCGATGGTCGGCCCGGACGACGTCGTGTACGGCGTCCTGCCGATGTTCCACGTCTACGGGCTCAACGCCGTCCTGGGGCAGGTGCTCCACCAGCGGGCGACGATGGTCATCGCCGACACCTTCGACCCGCTGGGGTCGCTCGACGACATCGAGCGTCACGCGGTCACCGTCCTGCCGGTTGCGCCCCCGGTGCTCGCCCACTGGCGCTCGGTCGAGGGGCTCGCGCAGCGGCTCTCCGGCCTCCGCACGCTGATGTCCGGCTCGGCGCCGCTGTCCCCGGACCTGGTCACGGAGTTCTCCGCCCGCGCCGGGATCACCGTCCACCAGGGGTACGGCCTGACCGAGGCGGCTCCCGTGGTGACCTCGACGCTCTGCAGCACGCGGGTCAAGCCCGGCTCCGTGGGCGCGGCACTGCCGGGGGTCTCGATCCGCCTCGTCGACGAGAGCGGGGGCACGCCGTCGGGTGAGGACCCCGGGGAGATCCACGTCGCGGGGGAGAACCTCTTCGACGGCTACTGGCCGGACGCCGCCGACGGCCCGGTGGACGGCTGGCTGGCGACGGGCGACGTCGGCTTCCTCGACGCGGACGGCGACCTGTTCCTGGTCGACCGGCTCAAGGAGATCGTGATCGTGTCCGGGTTCAACGTCTACCCGAGCGAGATCGAGGAGGTCCTCACCGAGGTCGAGGGGGTCCTGGAGGCAGCGGTGGTCGGGGTTCCCGACGAGCTCACCGGGGAGGCGGTCGTCGCCTACGTGCGGCCGGACCCCCAGCGGTTCGACCCGGCGACCGAGGCCGACGTCGCCGAGGTCCAGGAGCGGGTCCGGGCCGCGTGCGAGGGGCGGCTCGCCCGCTTCAAGCAGCCGGTCCGCGTCGAGGTCGTCCCTGCACTGCCGAGGACCGTGACCGGCAAGATCGCCAAGGGACGGCTGCGCACGGTGCTCCGCCGCGAGGGCATGGGGCTGATCGAGTGACACCCCGGGTGACGTTGTACTCGAAGCCCGGCTGTCACCTCTGCGACGACGCCCGCACGGTCGTCGCCCGGGTGTGCTCGGAGCTCGGGGAGCAGTACGTCGAGGTCGACATCACCACCGACCCGGAGCTCGTGCGGCGGTTCGGCGAGGAGATCCCGGTGACGTTCGTCGACGGCAGCCAGCACGACTTCTGGCGGGTCGACGCGGAGCGGCTGGCCCGGGCGCTGCGGCGCTGACGCCGATCGGGAACCCCGCTGGGGTGAGCAGTGTCACGCTGTGCTAGCGAGTTCCTGGACGGATTTGGGCCCAGCGTTCACAAACTCCTAAAGTGGGTGGGTCCTCACCGCGCTGCGACGCGGGGGACCCAACCGCCGGACGGTCTGTCGGACGGTCGGACGATGGCTAGCCAGGAGCACCGTGAGTCCAGCACGTGCCACGCGGGGCACCCCGGAGCAGGGGTTGCCGCGACCCGTCGCGGGTCGCAGCGACGGCAGCGACGCCAGGACCCGGGGGATCCCCGAGGCGACCGTGGCCAGGCTGCCCGTCTACCTCCGCGCGCTCGTCGGACTGTCCGAGCGCGGGATCGGCACCTGCTCCAGCGAGGAGCTCGCGGCCGCGACCGGGGTCAACAGCTCCAAGCTCCGCAAGGACCTCTCCTACCTGGGCTCCTACGGCACCCGGGGTGTCGGGTACGACGTCGAGTACCTGCGCTACCAGATCGCCCGCGAGATCGGGGTGACCCAGGACCTGCCCGTCGTCATCGTCGGCATCGGAAACCTCGGCCACGCGCTCGCGAACTACTCGGGGTTCTCCTCGAGGGGGTTCCGCATCGTCGCGCTGCTCGACGCCGACCCGGTTCGGGTGGGCGAGGAGGTCGGTGGGCTGCCGATCGGCGGCCTCGACGACCTCGAGGACATCGTGACCCGCGAGCGCATCGCGATCGGTGTCATCGCCACTCCCGCCGCTGCGGCGCAGGAGGTCTGCGACCGGCTCGTCGGTGCCGGCGTGACGAGCATCCTGAACTTCGCCCCGACCGTGCTGGCCGTGCCGGACGGCGTGGACGTCCGGAAGGTCGACCTCTCCATCGAGCTGCAGATCCTGGCCTACCACGAGCAGCGGAAGGCGGTGGGCGCATGAGCGTCCTCGTCGTGGGCGTCTCCCACAACACCGCGCCGGTCGAGCTGCTGGAGCGGCTGCCGCTCGACGCCAGCCAGGTCGAGAAGCTGATCCACTCGGTGCAGCTCACCGAGCACGTGCAGGAGGCGGCCGTGCTGGCCACCTGCAACCGCATCGAGATCTACACCGACGTCGACCGGTTCCACGGCAGCGTCGAGGCGATCTGCCTGGCACTCTGCGAGCTGGCCGAGCAGCCGACCGACGACGTGGTGCCGCACCTCTACGTGCACTACGACGACGGGGCGATCTCCCACCTCTTCCACGTCGCGGCCGGCCTCGACTCGATGGTCGTCGGCGAGGGGCAGATCCTCGGACAGGTCCGGGAGGCGCTGCGCCTCGCGCAGGAGCTGGGCACCGCCGGGCCGGCGCTCAACGCCGCCTTCCAGCAGGCCCTCCGGGTCGCGAAGCGGACCCACGCCGAGACCGGGATCGACCGGGCGGCTCCCTCCCTTGTCTCCGTGTCCCTCGACCGCGCCGCCCAGCACGTCGGTCCGCTGGCGGGACGGCGAGCGGTCGTGGTCGGCGCCGGCGCGATGGCCTCGCTCGCGGTCGCCACGCTCTCGCGGCTGGAGGTCGCCGACATCGTCGTCGTCAACCGCACGGCGGGCAGGGCTGCCCGGCTCGCCGGGCAGTACGCCGCACGAACGGCGCCCCTCGAGGCACTGGCCGACGAGGTGGCCGGTGCCGACCTGCTGCTGTCCTGCACCGGCTCGGTCGGACTGGTGCTGACTGCCGACGAGGTGCGGGCGGCCCGCCGGAGCGACGCCCCGCTCGCGGTCGTCGACCTGGCGCTGCCCCACGACGTCGACCCGGCTGTCGCCGAGCTGCCAGGCGTGCACCTCATCGGGTTGCGGCTGCTGGCCGAGGAGCTGTCGGAGAACGACCCGGAGGGGATCGCCGACGTGCTCGGGGTCCGCCGGATCGTCGCCGAGGAGATCCAGGCGTTCCTCGACGCACGCCGGCTGGCAAGCGTCACTCCGACCGTGATCGCCCTGCGCACGATGGCCACCGGAGTGGTCGAGGCCGAGCTGGCGCGGCTCGACAGCCGGTTGCCCGACCTGGCGCCGGAGGTGCGTGCCGAGCTCGGGCTCGCCGTACGCCGGGTCGCGGACAAGCTCATGCACCAGCCCACCGTGCGGGTCAAGGAGCTGGCCAACTCCTCCGGAGCCGTGTCCTACGCCGCGGCGCTCGCGGAGCTGTTCGCGCTCGACCAGCAGGCCGTGGACGCGGTCACGCGCGCGGACGGGGTGCGGCCATGACCACAAGGACGACCGGGACCACGACCCCCACGACGAGCGGCGCCGGCGTGCTGCGCATCGGCACCCGCGCCTCCGTGCTGGCCCGCACCCAGTCCGGCCACGTCGCCGATGCCCTCTCCGCGGCGGTGGACCGCGACGTCAGCCTCGTCGAGGTGACCACCGAGGGGGACGTGTCGCGCGCACCGCTGGCCACGATCGGCGGCACCGGTGTCTTCGTCACTGCGCTGCGCGACGCCCTGCTCCGCGGAGAGGTCGACGTCGCGGTGCACTCGCTCAAGGACCTGCCGACCGGACCCGCCGACGGCATCACGCTGGCCGCGGTCCCGCTGCGCGAGGACCCGCGCGACGTGGTCGTGGCCCGCGACGGGCTCACCCTGGGCGAGCTCCCCGTCGGCTCCCGGGTCGGCACCGGCTCTCCCCGCCGTGCCTCGCAGCTGCACGCGCTCGGGCTCGGTCTGGACATCGTGCCGGTCCGCGGCAACGTCGACACCCGGATCGGCAAGGTGCGGTCCGGAGAGGTCGACGCGGTCGTGCTGGCCCGGGCCGGGCTGGCCCGGATCGGCCGCCTCGACGAGGTCACCGAGGTGATGGACCCCCTGCAGATGCTGCCGGCGCCCGGGCAGGGTGCGCTCGCGGTCGAGTGCAGGGCCAGTGACACCGAGCTCGCTGAGCTCCTCCGCTCGGTGCTCGAGGACCGGGCGACCCGTCTCGCGGTCACCGCCGAGCGGAAGGTGCTCGCCGACCTCGAGGCAGGCTGCTCCGCGCCGGTGGGCGCCCTGGCCGAGATCGTCGAGGGCGAGGACGGCGACGAGCTCTGGATCCGGGCGGTGGCGCTGTCGCCGGACGGCGGCCTCTCGGTCCGCAGGTCCGCCAGCGGCCACCCGGACGAGGCGCTCGAGGTCGGCCGCCGGCTGGCCGCCGAGATGACAGAGGACGGCGCAGGAACGCTGCTGACGGACACGAGTCCTGTGACCTGACGCAGCCGCCTCCGACCGGAGGCCAGTGAGACGTGTGAGACCACCGCAAGCAAGCAGAACGGGCAAGAGATCGACGTGAGCAACACCGTGAAGACCAGCTCCAGCACCCGCGACGGCGCGGCCGGCGCACGACCGGCCGGGCAGGTCGCGTTCGTGGGCAGCGGCCCCGGGGACCCCGACCTGCTGACCGTGCGTGCTGTCGAGCTCGTCCGGGACGCCGAGGTCGTCATCACCGAGGTGCCGGGACACACCGAGCTGGTCGCTGCGCTGGCACCCGGCGCCGAGGTCGTGGACGGGGGCTTCGGCACCGACGGGCAGCTCCTCACCCACGCCGCCCGGGCCAAGGTCGTCGTGCGCCAGGCCAAGTCGGGGCGGCGCGTCGTACGCCTGATGGCCGGCGACCCGTTCGTCCTCTCCTCCGGTCCGGAGGAGGTGCAGGCCTGCGTCAAGGCCGGCATCGCCTTTGAGGTCGTGCCAGGCGTCTCCTCCGCGACGGCGGTGCCTGCCTATGCCGGCATCCCGCTGACCACGAAGAACGACCGCGAGATCGCCGTGGTGTCGTGCTCGGACGCGAAGATCGACTGGGCGTGGTACGCCGACGACAAGACGCTCGTGCTCCTCGCCGCCGGCGAGCCGATCGGCGAGATCGCCCGCAAGCTGATCGAGGCCGGCCGGCAGCCGGAGACGCCGGTCGCGATGACCCGCGCCGGCACCACCACCGACCAGCAGACCGTGGTCC
>CADCUK010000057.1 GCA_902805865.1 uncultured Nocardioidaceae bacterium
TCGAGCTCGTCGAGATGGAGGTCCGCGAGCTCCTCAGCGAGTACGAGTTCCCCGGTGACGACATCCCCGTGGTCCGCGTTGCTGCCTTCCCGGCGCTGAACGGCGACGAGAAGTGGGGCGAGTCGATCGCCGAGCTGATGGCGGCCGTGGACGAGTTCATCCCGCAGCCCGAGCGCGACATCGACAAGCCGTTCCTGATGCCCGTCGAGGACGTCTTCACGATCACCGGTCGTGGCACCGTCATCACCGGTCGTATCGAGCGTGGCGTCGTCAAGGTCAACGAGGAGGTCGAGATCATCGGCATCCGCGAGAAGTCCTTCAAGTCGACCGTCACCGGTGTCGAGATGTTCCGCAAGCTCCTCGACGAGGGCCAGGCGGGCGAGAACGTCGGTCTGCTCCTCCGTGGCACCAAGCGCGAGGACGTCGAGCGCGGCATGGTCGTGATCAAGCCCGGCACGACGACCCCGCACACCAACTTCGAGGCCTCGGTCTACATCCTCTCGAAGGAGGAGGGCGGCCGTCACACGCCGTTCTTCAACAACTACCGCCCGCAGTTCTACTTCCGCACCACGGACGTGACGGGCGTCGTGACCCTTCCCGAGGGCACCGAGATGGTCATGCCCGGTGACAACACCGAGATGTCCGTCGAGCTGATCCAGCCGATCGCGATGGAGGAAGGCCTCCGCTTCGCGATCCGTGAGGGTGGCCGCACCGTCGGCGCCGGCCGGGTCACCAACATCACCAAGTGATGTCTGCCTGACAGCTGCACTGCCGAGAGGCCCGGATCCCGTCAGGGGGTCCGGGCCTCTTGCCGTTCCACCCTCGAGGCGGCGCTCGCGCGAGGTCGAGTGGGCGCTCGCGCGGCGCAGCCAACCTTTCCGGCTGCTGGTGTCTCCTAGATGTTGTGGACGTTGTGAGGGAGTGCCGTGCGGGCGGCTGACGAGGCGGAGTTCGCGGAGTTCGTGGCTGCGCGGTGGTCTGCGCTGTACCGGTCGGCATACCTGCTGACCGGGAACCGGCAGGACGCCGAGGACCTGCTGCAGACCGCGCTGGCGAACACCTACGTCGGCTACGGCCGAATCCGCGACCGCCGGGCCACGGAGGGCTACGTCCGACGTGCCCTGGTCAACGCCGCGTCGCGCGGCTGGTCCAAGCGCGGTCGCAGCGTGGTCACCGACGTCGTGCCCGACCCCGGGCACGATGGTGGGCTCACCGGACTGGCTGACCACGCCGTCCTCTGGCGCGCGGTCTGCGACCTCCCGCCGCGGATGCGCGCCGCACTCGTCCTGCGCTACTACGAGGACCTGTCCGAGGCCGAGACGGCAGCGGCGTTGGACTGCTCGGTCGGGTCGGTGAAGAGCCAGACCCACCACGCGCTCAAGCGGCTGCGGACCGCGCTCGGGGACCGGTCGGCGATGGCAGAGGAGGTCGGATGACAGACGTGACGCAGCAGGTCCGGGAGATGTTCACGGCGCAGGGCCGTGAGGTCGAGGTCCCGCCGTTCGACGAGGTGCGGTTCCGGGGCGAGGTACGCCGAGCACGCAGCCGTCGAGCGGGTCGGCTGGCCGTCGGAGCGGCCCTCGCGGCCGGGGTGGCGGCGGTCGCCCTGGTCGCCGTACCTCCGATGCTGGAAGGTGGCCCGAGCGCGGACCGACCGGACGGGAGCACGGGAGTCGCTGACGCCGCTGCGCCGGAGCTCTACCCGGGGGAGCTGCGCGCACCCCTGTACTACAACGCAGGCGCGCGACTCGTGGCCGCGACGCCCGACGGCGAGGTGCACGACCTGGGGCCGTCAGAGTCGGTCATCGGCTTCACCGCCGAGGGGGTGTTGTCGATCGATGCCGAGAACCGGTTGGTGTGGACCGCCGCTCTCAGCTCCGGAGAGGGCGACGGGTCGTTCACCTTCGAGCCGGGTGCCGGACCGGTGGCCCTGCCGACCACCGGTCCGGTGCAGAGCGCAGCGCTGTCCCTGGACGGGCGCTACCTGGCTTGGTCGGAGACGGGGGACGGCTTCTCGGTCTGGGACCTGAAGGCGGACCGGCGGGTCAAGGAAGCCGAGCTGGTGCCGGGCTCGTCGGTCTCCGCCGTGTCGGAACAGGGCGTCCTGGTCTTCGAGGAGGGACAGCTCGAGCTCTGGAAGCGCGAGGTGATCGCGGACATGCCGACCGACCGCGTCGACGACGGCGCGATCTCTGACACCGCCGGCGACTTGGTCACGGTGGTTGGTCGCGACGACGTCACCCGGGTCTACGACGTGACGACCGCCGTGTGGAACGACTCCGGACACGGCCCGGCGAAGCTCGTCGACGAGGTCCCGGGTGTCGGCCGCCTGGCGCCGTACGCCCGAGGGATCGTCAGCGTCGACGGGGCCACCGTGCGGTTGTGGCCGGCGAGTGGAGAGCCGGTGGTGCTGACCGGCATCGGAGGCGCGCCGCAGTCGGTCGGCTGGCTCGACGAGGACTACGCAGTTGTCACCGCGGCCGAGGGCGACGGCATCGTGGTCTACCTGTGTCCGGTCGCCGACGCGGCCTGCACACCGGTGGCGTTCTCGGAGGCGGACGTTCGGCTCGCGGAGTAGGGCTCGGTAGGCTCCGAGGGTGCCCGAGAAGGTCCGCCCCGCCCGCCCCGGCACCGAGTTCATGGACGACGGCCGACGGCTGCAGGTGCTGACGACGTACGCCCGGCGGGGGAGCCGGCTCAACCCGACGCAGCAGGCTGCGTGGGACCGGAACGCCGGCCGTTGGCTGGTCCCTGAGGCGGCCGTCGACGAGAAGACGTTCGACGTCGACCGCTTCTTCGGTCGCCAGGCGCCGCTCGTCGTCGAGATCGGCTCCGGCAACGGCGAGGCGGTGGCCGCCCTCGCAGCCGCGCGTCCGGAGGCGAACGTGCTGGCGTTCGAGGTCTGGCGGCCGGGAGTGGCGAGCACCTTCCTGCACCTCGAGGAGACCGGCGTCGCGAACGTGCGGCTGGTCTCGGTCGACGCGGTGTGGTCGATGGAGAACCTCTTCGACGCCGGACAGCTGGCGGAGCTGTGGACGTTCTTCCCCGACCCCTGGCACAAGAAGCGGCACCACAAGCGCCGGCTGGTGACCCCGGCGTTCGCCACCCTGGCAGCCTCGCGGCTCGCGCCGGGTGCCGCTTGGCGGTTGGCCACGGACTGGCCGGACTACGCCGAGCAGATCGAGTCGGTGCTGGACGCCGAGCCGCAGCTCGAGGGCGGGCGGACTCCTCGGTGGGACCAGCGTCCGGTCACCAAGTTCGAGCGGCGCGGCGTCGCCGAGGGGCGGCCGATCCAGGACTTCTGCTACCGCAGGGTCTAGCCGCCGAGCAGCGCCTCGACGGCTCCGCGGAACACCTCGGTGTGCCGGTCGACGTCGGCCTCGGTGTGCTGCGGGGAGAACAGCGCCATGTTGTGGAACGGCGTCAGCAGGATGTCCCGGTTCAGCGCCCACAGGTGCATGAACCCCTCGAGCTCGTCGTCGACAGCTGCAGCGGCGGCCGCGCCGTCGCGCGGCGGCGGGCAGAACCAGTACTCCGCCCGGCAGCCCAGCTGCTGCACGTGCCAGGGCAGCCCGTACTCCTCGATCACTCTCGCGACACCTTCGGTCCACCGGGTCGCCAGCGGGATCGCGACAGCGAAGTCCTCCTCGCGCAGCGCGTTGCCCAGCGCCGCCCGGGCCGCGGCGAGCGCCAGGGCGCTGCCGGTCAGGGTGCCGCCGACCCCGGCGACGTCGATCTCGTGGGCCTTCATCGCCGGCTCGATCCGGGCGGCGACCGCCTCACTCATGCCGTACGCCGCCACCGGCACGCCGCCGCCGATCGGCTTGCCCACCACGAGCATGTCCGGGTCGAGTCCCCAGGCCCGCGTGGCTCCACCGGGACCGGCGCAGAGCGTGTGCGTCTCGTCGATGACCAGCAGCACGTCGTGCCGGCGGGTGACCTCGCGGACCTCGTCGAGGTAGCCCTCCTCGGGCAGCACGATCCCGATGTTCGTCAGGGCCGGCTCCATGAGGACGGCGGCCACGTCGCCGTACGACAGGGCCTTGTCGAGCGCAGCCACGTCGTTGAACGGCACGACCCGCGTGGTGACCGCCACGTCGACCTGGGGCCCGAGGGCCCCGGGGCGGGGGACCACGCGGTCCCCGTCGAGGACGGCCAGGGTCTCGTCGACCGTGCCGTGGTAGCACCAGTCCATCACGCAGATCTTCGGCCGGCCGGTGAGGAAGCGGGCGAATCGCAGCACGAATCGGTTGGCGTCGGTCGCGGACATCGCGAACTGCCAGCTCTGCAGGCCGAACCGGCGGGCGAGCTCGTCGCCGACCCAGGCGGCGTCGGAGCTCGGGAGCATCGTGGTGAACCCGTGCTGGGCCCGTTCCGCGAGGGCGTCCGCGACCGCGGGGAGGGCGTGCCCGGTCATCGCGCCGGTGTCCCCGAGGCAGAGGTCGACGTACTCGTGGCCGTCGACATCGGTGAACCGTGCTCCGCGCGCGTCGTCGACGAACACCGGGAACGCGCCCGCCCACCGGGTCATCCACGGCATCGGCACCCCGGCGAGCAGGCTGTGCCCGGCCTCGGCCGCCAGCTCGGCGGAGCGGGGGTGCTTGGTGGCGAAGGTCTCTTCCTCGGCGGCACGGAGTCGGCCCAGGCGGTCGCGGTCGATCATGGGCTCACCTTAGAACCGACACCCTCCTCCGTTGAGTGGGCGCTCGCGCAAGTTCGAGTGGGCGCTCGCGCATGGTTGAGTAGGCGGTCACGCGAGCGGCGCCCCCGACATCCAGCGCAAGCGCCGTCTCGACCTGACGTGAGTGCCGCTTCGACCTCGCGCGAGCGCCGGTTCGACCCAGTGGGCCGATTTGATCTGCTGGACGGTCTCTGCCAAGATGTTCAGGTTGCTCCGGCGGGGTCGCCGGGGTGCGGGCAAGAACTTGACTGCTGAATCGGTGTTCCTGGTTGCGGCGGATCATCGTGCCTGCACCGCACCGTGAGGCCCTTCTCAACCCGACGTCGTGTCGGGTGCCAACTCCAACAGAAGCTGCTGACGCAGTCGGGTTCCTGTGCGTGTCCACGTGGCGCGACACGCCCGACCGCGGGGGTCGGAGCTGGGGAGCATTCAACGACGAAGAGTAAGGATGGCTGATGGCGGGACAGAAGATCCGCATCAGGCTCAAGGCCTATGACCACGAGGTGATCGACACCTCGGCGCGCAAGATCGTCGACACGGTCACGCGCACTGGTGCGAAGGTTGCCGGCCCGGTGCCGTTGCCGACCGAGAAGAACGTCTACTGCGTCATCCGCTCGCCGCACAAGTACAAGGACAGCCGCGAGCACTTCGAGATGCGCACGCACAAGCGCCTCATCGACATCATCGACCCCACGCCGAAGACCGTCGACTCGCTCATGCGGCTCGACCTCCCGGCCGGCGTCGACATCGAGATCAAGCTCTGAGGGCCTGAGATCCAATGACTACTGAACGCAACGTGAAGGGGCTGCTGGGCACCAAGCTCGGCATGACCCAGCTCTGGGACGAGAACAACCGCGTCGTCCCCGTGACCGTCATCGCTGCTGCCACCAACGTGGTGACCCAGGTCCGCGGTCCCGAGAAGGACGGCTACAACGCCGTGCAGATCGGGTTCGGCGAGATCGAGGGCCGCAAGGTCAGCAAGCCGTCCGCGGGTCACTTCGCCGCCGCCGGGGTCACCCCCCGCCGGCACCTGGTGGAGATCCGCACCGCCGACGCGTCGTCGTACACCGTCGGCCAGGAGCTGACCCCCGAGGTCTTCGCTCCCGGCGAGGTCATCGACGTGACCGGCACCAGCAAGGGCAAGGGGTTCGCCGGTGGCATGAAGCGCCACGGGTTCCACGGTGTGGGCGCCTCGCACGGCTCGCACCGCAACCACCGCAAGCCCGGCTCGATCGGTGGCGCCTCGACGCCCGGTCGGGTGTTCAAGGGCATGCGGATGGCCGGCCAGATGGGTGGCGACGCAGTCACCACCCAGAACGTCACCGTCCACGCCGTCGACGTCGAGAAGGGCATCGTCCTGCTCAAGGGTGCCGTTCCCGGCCCCAAGGGTGGGCTCGTCATCCTCCGCTCGGCCGCGAAGAAGGGTGAGACCAAGTGAGCGCCAACGTCGTCCAGGTTGACCTCCCCGCCGAGATCTTCGACGTCCAGGTCAACATCCCCCTGATCCACCAGGTCGTGGTGGCCCAGCAGGCTGCTGCGCGCCAGGGCACGCACGCCACCAAGACCCGCGGCGAGGTTCGCGGCGGTGGCCGCAAGCCCTACAAGCAGAAGGGCACCGGCCGCGCCCGTCAGGGCTCGACCCGTGCGCCGCAGTTCGCCGGCGGTGGCACCGTCCACGGCCCGCAGCCGCGCAGCTACGACCAGCGCACCCCCAAGAAGATGAAGGCCGCCGCTCTGCGGGGCGCCCTCTCCGACCGGGCACGCGCCGGCCGCATCCACGTGGTCGACGGCTTCGTCGAGGGCGACAAGCCCTCCACCAAGGCCGCGATCGCCTCGCTCACCAGCCTGGTCGAGTCCCGCAAGGTGCTCGTCGTGCTGGAGCGCGGTGACAACCTCACCTGGCTGTCGCTGCGCAACGAGTCGAGCGTGCACCTGCTCGCGGTCGACCAGCTCAACACCTACGACGTGCTCGTCTCCGACGACGTGGTCTTCACCAAGGGTGCGTACGACGTCTTCGTCGCCGGGCCCGCGAAGGGCAAGTCCGTGAAGGCCAGCGCGACAAGCGAGGAGGTCAGCCAGTGAGTACGTTCCACAAGGACCACCGCGACGTGCTGATCGCGCCGGTCGTCAGCGAGAAGAGCTACGGCCTGCTCGACGTCAACAAGTACACCTTCCTGGTGCACCCGGAAGCCAACAAGACCGAGATCAAGATCGCGGTCGAGAAGGTGTTCAACGTCAAGGTCACCTCCGTGAACACCCTGAACCGGCCGGGCAAGACCCGTCGCACCCGGTTCGGCATGGGCCGTCGTGCGAGCACCAAGCGCGCGATCGTGAGCCTGGCCGAGGGTCAGCGGATCGACATCTTCGGAGGACCGGCCTGAGGGCCGGGCAAGGACGAGGACTGAGAACACATGGCAATCCGTAAGTACAAGCCGACCACCCCGGGCCGTCGTGGCTCGTCGGTCGCCGACTTCGTCGAGGTCACCAGGACCACGCCGGAGAAGTCGCTGACGCGTCCGCTGCCCAAGAAGGGCGGCCGCAACAACCAGGGCCGGATCACCACCCGGCACCAGGGTGGCGGTCACAAGCGCGCCTACCGCATCATCGACTTCCGTCGCTACGACAAGGACGGGGTGCCGGCCAAGGTCGCTCACATCGAGTACGACCCCAACCGCACCGCTCGCATCGCGCTGCTGCACTACGCCGACGGCGAGAAGCGCTACATCATCGCGCCGAAGGACCTGAAGCAGGGGATGAACGTCGAGGCGGGCGTCCGGGCCGACATCAAGCCCGGCAACAACCTGCCGCTGCGCAACATCCCCGTCGGTACGACGATCCACTGCGTGGAGCTGCGTCCGGGCGGCGGCGCGAAGATCGCCCGCTCGGCCGGCAACTCGGCCCAGCTGGTCGCCCGTGAGGGCACCCGCGCCACGCTCCGGATGCCGTCCGGCGAGATGCGCTTCGTCGACGTGCGCTGCCGCGCCACCGTCGGTGAGGTCGGCAACGCCGAGCAGTCGAACATCAACTGGGGCAAGGCCGGCCGCATGCGATGGAAGGGCAAGCGCCCGACCGTCCGTGGTGTCGCCATGAACCCGGTGGACCACCCGCACGGTGGTGGCGAGGGTAAGACCTCAGGTGGTCGCCACCCGGTCAACCCCGCCGGTAAGCCGGAGGGCCGTACCCGCCGCAAGGGCCAGGAGAGCGACCGCATGATCGTTCGCCGCCGCTACGCCACCCGCAAGCGCGGGTAACGGGAGTTAAAAGATGCCTCGCAGCCTGAAGAAGGGCCCGTTCGTCGACGACCACCTGCTCAAGAAGGTGGAAGTCCAGAACGAGAAGAACTCGAAGAACGTCATCAAGACCTGGTCGCGGCGCTCGACGATCATTCCCGACATGCTCGGGCACACGATCGCGGTGCACGACGGGCGCAAGCACGTCCCGGTGTTCATCACCGAGGCCATGGTCGGTCACAAGCTCGGCGAGTTCGCTCTGACCCGTACGTTCAAGGGTCACGAGAAGGACGACCGCAAGAGCCGTCGTCGCTAAGCAGATACACGGATAAAGAGGATCAAGGGGTTACAGCGATGCCAGTCAAGGGCGACGCTCCGGCGCTTCCGGGCGCGCGGGCGGTTGCGCGCCACGTGCGCATCTCGCCGAACAAGGCGCGCCGTGTGATCAACCTCGTCCGCGGTCTGCCCGCGAAGGAGGCTCTCACGGTCCTGCAGTTCGCGCCGCAGGCGGCGAGTGAGCAGGTCTACAAGGTGCTCGCGAGCGCGATTGCGAACGCAGAGAACAACGAGCGGCTCGACCCGGACGCGCTCCTGGTCAGCGAGGCTTTCGTGGACGAGGGCCCGACGCTCAAGCGGTTCCGGCCGCGGGCGCAGGGCCGGGCGTACCGGATCCGCAAGCGCACCTGCCACATCACCGTGGCGGTCGAGGCGGTCCAGGTGACCACGCCGGCCCGCAAGGCCACGGCCAAGAAGGCCGCGCCGGCCAAGAAGGCCGCTCCGGCGGCCCAGCCGGCCGAGTCCCAGAGCAGCGCAGAGCCGCAGGCGGCTGACGCCGCGTCTCAGAGCAGCACGAAGGGTGCCGAGTAATGGGTCAGAAAGTTCACCCCACCGGGTTCCGCCTCGGCATCTCCACCGACTGGAAGAGCCGCTGGTTCGCGGACAAGCTCTACAAGGACTACATCGGCGAGGACGTCAAGATCCGCCGCATGATGTCCAAGGGCCTCGAGCGCGCCGGCATCTCCAAGGTGGACATCGAGCGCACCCGCGACCGGGTCCGCGTGGACATCCACACCGCCCGGCCGGGCATCGTCATCGGCCGTAAGGGTGCGGAGGCCGACCGGATCCGCGGCGAGCTCGAG
>CADCUK010000058.1 GCA_902805865.1 uncultured Nocardioidaceae bacterium
GACCACCTCGCGGTCGTCCTGACCTCCGACCACGGAGGCCTCGGCCACAACCACAGCGACGCCACCCAGCCGGTGAACTACACCATCCCGTTCATGGTGTGGGGCACCGGGGTCGCTGCAGGCGGTGACCTCTACACCGTGAACTCGTCGTACGCCGACCCGGGGGACAGCCGCACCAGCTACGCCACCGAGCCCCAGCCGGTGCGGAACGGCATGATGGGCAACCTGGTCGCGGACCTGCTCGACCTCCGCCGCATCTCCGGCTCGCAGATGAACAGCGGGCGGAACCTCCTGGTGATGACCGACCTCGAGTAGCGCTCCACGAGCCCCTTCGTCCCGCTCGAACGACCCGTCGACGGTGCTCCAGAGGGGTGCTCCCAGGAGGCGAGGACGGTCCATTCCTGACCGAACGGCTTGCACGCGGCGCACACTTCCGGTGGACTACACGGAACATCGTCAGCGGAGGACTGCCAGGTCAGCCGCGCGAACAGAGTGGAGGAGCCCGACTTGAGCGCGACCCCCGGCGGCGCGGACACCAAGAACGCAGGTGCGCGGATGGGGTTCAAGCCCGGCTCCGTCATCCAGGAGCTTGGCTGGGACGAGGACGTCGACGACGAGCTGCGCGTGCAGATCGAGGACACGATCGACGCGGACATGGTCGATGCGGACTACGGCAACGTCGTGGACGCGGTGATCCTCTGGTGGCGTGACGAGGACGGCGACCTGGTCGACGCGCTCATGGACTCCCTCACCGACCTGGCCGCGGGCGGTGTCGTCTGGCTGCTGACCCCGAAGGTCGGCAGGCCCAACGCCGTGGACGCGGCCGACGTGACCGAGGCTGCGCCCGTGGCCGGCCTCGCCGTGACCACCACCCCCGAGGTCAGCAGGGACTGGACCGCGACGCGGTTGGCGGCCCCCAAGTCGGCGAGCCGTTGAGCCCAGCGGACCGACAAGCCTCCGGGTAACCCGCTGCGCCTTCCGCCGTTGTCCAGGCGAGTGACCTGACCCAACCGAGTAGGAGCTCTCGACGTGCGCATCACGAAGCAGGCAGCGACCCTGGTCGCCGACCAGGCCACCAAGGTCAAGGTTCTTGCCGGCAGCGGCATCATCCGTCCCTACTCGCCGGTGACCTTGGCGAAGCTGGCCAAGACGCTCAAGGACTGGGGTGTCGGCCCGGCCGGTGGTTTCGCTGCGCTCGCCCTCCGGAACCCGAACGGCGTTGGGATCGTCGACGAGCTCGGAGAGCTCACCTACAAGGAGATCGACGACCGGGGCACGGCGCTCGCCGACTCCTTCCGCAACCTCGGCGTCAAGCAGGGCGACTCCGTCGCGATCATGGCCCGCAACCACCGGTTCTTCATCGACTCGACGCTGGCCGCGGCGAAGCTCGGTGCGGACATCCTCTACCTGAACACCGCGTTCGCCGGCCCGCAGCTCGTCGAGGTGCTCGAGCGCGAGGGCCCGTCGGTGGTGATCCACGACGAGGAGTTCAGCGAGATGCTCGCCGAGGCGGCTGACGTCACGCGCGTCATCGCCTGGACCGACGGCGACCCGCACGGGGACACCACCGTCGAGGAGCTGATCGAGAAGGGTTCCGCCGGCGCGGATCTCCCGTTGCCGGAGTCGCAGGGGCGCATCATCATCCTGACCTCGGGCACCACCGGGACGCCGAAGGGCGCCCCGCGCAACAAGGCCGGCATCGACGACGCCGTCGCGCTGATGTCGAGGATGCCGCTGCGCCGGGGGTGGACCTGTCACATCGCCGCCCCGCTCTTCCACACGTGGGGGTTCGCGCACATGGCGCTCTCCATGCTGCTGGAGTCCAAGATCGTCCTCACCCGCAAGTTCGACCCCGAGGGCTGCCTGGAGGCGGTGCAGGAGCACGGGTGTGACTCGCTGGTGGTGATCCCCGTCATGCTCCAGCGCATCATGAAGCTCCCGCAGGAGACGCTGGACTCCTACGACCTGTCCAGCCTGAAGGTCGTCGCGGCGTCCGGCTCCGCGCTGCCTGGTGACCTCGGGATCAACTGGATGGACCAGTTCGGCGACAACCTCTACAACATCTACGGCTCCACGGAGGTCGCCTACGCCACCGTCGCGACGCCCCAGGACCTCAGGGAGGCCCCGGGGACGGCCGGCAAGCCTCCGCACGGCGCGGTGATCAAGATCTTCGACGAGAACGACGAGGAGGTCCCGCAGGGGACCACGGGCCGCATCTTCGTCGGCAACGGGATGCTCTTCGAGGGCTACACCGGTGGGGGCAACAAGGACATGATCGACGGGCTGATGAGCAGCGGCGACGTCGGCCGGATCGACGAGAACGGGCATCTCTTCGTCGAGGGCCGCGACGACGAGATGATCGTCTCCGGTGGCGAGAACGTCTTCCCGGCCGAGGTGGAGGACTGCCTCACCCGCCACGAGGCGGTGCACGAGGTGGCAGCGATCGGTGTCGACGACGACGACTACGGCAAGCGCCTCAAGGCGTTCGTGGTGCTCGGGGACGGCAAGGACGTCAGCGAGGACGACCTCAAGGCCCACGTGAAGGCGAACCTGGCGCGCTACAAGGTGCCGCGCGAGATCGTGTTCATGGACGAGCTGCCGCGCAACGCGACGGGCAAGCTGCTCAAGCGTGAGCTGCAGGAGCACGGCGAGGACGCCCAGAGCAAGGACGACCAGGGCGACGAGGGCGGCCAGGACGAGCAGGACGCCGAGGAGTGACCGCCCTCGAGGTGGGCGCCCAGGCCCCCGACTTCGAGCTGCGTGACCAGCACGGCCAGCGGGTGCGTCTCTCGGCGCTCCGCGGGTCGAAGGCTGTCGTCATGGTGTTCTTCCCGTCGGCCTTCAGCCCGGTGTGCAGCAGCGAGCTGTCCACCTTGCGCGAGGCGGCGCCCGAGCTGGCCCGTGCCGGGGTCGAGCTGCTCACGGTCTCCTGCGACCCGATGTTCACCCTGCGGGCCTTCTCCGACCGGGAGCGCATCGAGTACCGGATGCTCACCGACTTCTGGCCGCACGGGGAGGTCTCGACGGCGTACGGCGTCTTCGACGGGGACTTCGGTTGCTCCAAACGGTCGACATTCGTGATCGACCAGGACGGCACGATCCGCTGGTTCGTCCACAACGCGATGCCGGACGCACGGAGCGTGGACGACTACCTCGGGGCCCTGGAGTTCCTGAGGAGCAGGTAATTTTCCTCATCTTCTCGGGGTTTGCGGTGACAGGGGCAGCCTGACCGTGTTCAATATGCGTGACGGCCGCTGGTGACCCGAGACGCCAGCGGCCGTCCCTTTTTGCCCGGCCGACCGGCTCGCGTAGGCTCGCACCGCTTCTGGGGCGTATAGCTCAGCGGTAGAGCACCTCCCTTACAAGGAGGTGGTCGGGGGTTCGATCCCCTCTGCGCCCACCGCGTCGATCGCCGTTACGCTCGCGGCCATGCGGCTCGCGGACCTGATCGCCCACCTGGACAGCTGGTACGACCCCCGCTGGGCCGAGCCGTGGGACAAGGTCGGGCTCGTCTGCGGCGACCCTGGCCAGGACGTACGGCGGGTCCTGTTCGCGGTCGACCCGGTGATGCCGGTGGTCGACGAGGCGCTGGACTACGGGGCCGACCTCGTGGTCGTGCACCACCCCCTGCTGTTGACGCCGGTCAGCTCGGTGGCGGCCACCGGCCCGAAGGGCCGGGTCCTGCACCGGCTCGTCGCGAACGGCACCGCGCTCTTCACCGCGCACACCAACGCCGACGTGCCGGCGGACGGCGTCAACGACGCCATCGCTCGGGCACTCGACCTGCGTGACCCCCAGGTCCTCGTCCCCACCGACGGCGGCGGGCTCGACAAGGTCGTGGTGTTCGTCCCGGCCGAGGACGCCGAGAAGGTGCGCCGAGCACTGACCGCCGCCGGTGCCGGCGCCATCGGCGCCTACGACTCCGCCACCTTCAGCACACCGGGGGAGGGCCGGTTCCGGCCCCTCGAGGGGGCCGACCCCGCCATCGGGCACGTGGGAGAGCTCGAGATGGTGCAGGAGGTCCGCGTCGAGTCGGTGTACGCGCGTCCGCTGCGTCGCCAGGTCGTCGAGGCGCTGCGCGCAGCCCACCCGTACGAGGAGCCGGCCTTCGACCTCGTCGAGCTGGTCGACATCCCTGGCGGACCGGTCACCGGCAGCCTGCCGCCGGCGACGCGTGGTCACGGCCGCGTCGGGACCCTCGAGGCGGCCGTGACGCTCCGGGAGCTCGCGGCCCGGGTCGCCGGCGCGTTCCCACCGACCGCCCACGGCGTACGCGTCGCGGGGGACCCGGACCGGCAGGTGCGCACCGTGGCCGTGGGCGCCGGGTCCGGGGAGTCGCTGCTCGAGGAGGCCCGGCGCAGCGGTGCGGACGTGTTCGTGACCTCGGACCTCAAGCACCACCGGGCCGGCGAGTTCCTGGAGGAGGGCGGACCGGCCCTCGTGGACATCGCGCACTGGGCCGCGGAGTGGAGCTGGCTGCCTGTGGTGGCCCGCAAGGTGGCCGAGGCGGCAGCCGCGGCGGGGGATACGGTGGAGACCCGGGTGAGCACGCTCGTGACCGACCCCTGGACCTTCCGCGCCTGACCCGTCCCTGCACCACCGAGGAGCCCGTCCTGAAAGCCGACCCGTTCGCCCAGCTGAAGCTCCTCGACGTGCAGGAGCTCGACAGCCGGCTCGACACCCTGCGTCACCAGGCGAAGAACCCTCCCCAGGCCGCCGAGCTCCGTGAGCTGCTGGCTTCCCGCGCCGCGGTCGACGGTCAGGCCCGCGACCTCCAGGTGCTCGTCGACGACCTCACCCGCGAGCAGCGCAAGGCCGACGCCGACGTCGAGCACGTCAGGGCGCGCCGGGTGCGGGACCAGCAGAGGCTCGACAGCGGGGCGGTGGGCAACCCCAAGGACCTCGAACGGCTCCAGCACGAGCTGGTCTCGCTGGACCGTCGGATCAGCGACCTCGAGGACGAGGAGCTGGACGTGATGCAGCGGCTCGAGGACACCCAGCGGGAGCTCGACGCGCTGCGCCGACAGCTGACCGAGACCGACGAGCAGGTCACGGCGCTGAGCGAGGCGCGGGACAAGCGTCTGGCCGAGATCGACGAGGAGGCGACCAGGGTCGGCCGGGATCGTTCGGCCGCCGTCGCCGGCATGCCCGCCGACCTCCTGGCGCTCTACGACCGTCTGCGCGAGCAGAAGGGTGGCGTCGGAGCGGCGCTGCTGCGGGCCCGCCGGTGTGAGGGGTGCAGCCTGGAGCTCAACAGCGGCGACCTCGCGGTGATCGCCAAGCAGCCGTCCGACGAGGTGGTCCGGTGCGAGGAGTGCAGCCGGATCCTGGTCCGCACCGGCGAGTCCGGGATCTGATGCCCGGTCGCTTCAAGGCCGTCATCGTGGAGGCCGACGGCGGGTCGCGGGGCAACCCCGGCAACGCTGCGTACGGCGCCGTCCTCCGGGACGCCGAGACCGGTGCGGTCATCGCGGAGCGGGGTGAGCGCATCGGGGTGGCGACGAACAACGTCGCCGAGTACCGCGGGCTCATCGCCGGTCTCGAGCTCTACCGCGAGTACGCCGAGGGGGCGGACCTCGAGGTCCGTCTCGACTCGAAGCTGGTCGTCGAGCAGATGGCCGGGAACTGGAAGATCAAGCACCCCTCGATGCGGCCGCTGGCGGTCGAGGCGAACAAGCTGGCGCCGTTCGGCACCCGCTTCGTCTGGGTCCCCAGGGAGCAGAACAAGGAGGCCGACCGGCTCGCGAACGAGGCGCTCGACGGCCCCGAGGGCGTCGTGGTCGGGGGACCGGCGCCCGTCGGGACCGGGTCGGAGGACCAGCTCTCGGAGGCGCAGCGCCCCGGTCCGGCCGTCCCCACGCCCCCCTGGCTGCAGGACGCGCCGACGACCCTGGTGCTGGTCCGGCACGGCGACACCGAGCACACCCGCGCGCGGCTGTTCAGTGGTCGCACCGGGGCGGACCCCTCGCTGAACGACGACGGGCGGGCGCAGATCCGCGCCACCGCCGACTGGCTCGCGCCGCTCGCGGCTGCCGGTCCGACGCTGCTCTGCTCGCCGATGCGCCGCACGCACGAGAGTGCCGAGATCGTCGCGGCGCGGCTGGAGCTGCCGGTCACGACCGACGACGGGTTGCTCGAGGCCGGCTTCGGGGCCTGGGAGGGGCTGTCGTACGCCGACGTGGTCAAGCGCGACCCCGACGCCTTTGCGACGTGGATGAGCGACCCCGCCCGGCCCGCCGGCGGGAGTGGCGACTCGCTGGTCTCGATGGCGTCGCGGATGGAGCAGACCCGTGAGCGGCTGCTCGAGACGCACCGTGGGCGGACCGTCATCGCGGTGACGCACCTGACCCCGATCAAGCTGCTCACCCACCAGGCGCTCGAGATGCCGCTGTCCTCACTGTTCCGGACGGAGATCTCACCGGCGTCGGTGACCGTGATTGCCTGGTATCCCGACGGCCGCGCCGTCGTACGCCTCATGAACGGGCAGCCGTCCGGCGAGCTGTTCGGCGGCGCCGGCGTCCGCTGAGGGCGGTCGTTAGAGGGCGTCGACGAGGACGTCCAGCTGGGTCGGGCGCTCGCCGGCCTCCACCTTCCAGCCGAGGTCGCCGAGCAGCTCCGCGAGCCGGCCGGGCGACCTGGGGGTCGAGCCGTCGACGAGGAGGTCACGGACCAGCCGCCCCTTCGTCGCCTTGTTGAAGTGCGACACGACCTTCCGGGTGCCGCCGACCTCGTGCAGCACCCGGACCGTGACCACACGAGGGGCCTCGGTCTTCGTCGGCCGCCAGAACGGCGTGTAGCCACCCGAGCGCAGGTCGACGACCAGGCCGTTGCCCGCTGCTTCCTCCACCGCAGGCGCCAGGTGACGGGCCCAGTGCCGGGCCACGGCACCGAGGCCGGGGAGCGACACCGACCCCGACAGGCGGTACGCCGGGATGCGGTCCGCGGGCCTGAGGAGGCCGAAGAGTCCTGAGGTGATCGCCAGCCGACTGGTCGCGCGACGTCGGGAAGCGACGTCCAACGACGGCAGGTTGAGCGCCTCGTACAGGACGCCGCTGTAGACGTGGTCGGCCCGCGCCGTAGGAGCGGTCCTCAGCCGAGCGTTGCGGGCCACTTCGTCGGCCTGGGTCGGGCCGAGGCCGAGGACCGAGGCGGCGTCCGCCGTACCGTCCGTGCACAACCTGACCAGCCCCTCCAGCACCTCGGCGCGCGCCGCGTGCAGCTCGGGGAAGCTCAGTGATCCGAGGTCGAGGGGCTTGCCACGCCGGGGGGCGGACTTGCCCTCCGAGGGCGGCAGCAGGATCAGCACGCGGACCACCCTAAGGTTGGGGGATGCCGAGACGTGTCGTCCGGGTCTCCCCGGAGATCCAGGGAGCCGAGGACCAGGCCCTGCGACGCGGGCTGCGAGCCCTGCACGACGAGCTGGAGGTCCATGTGGCCTTCCCTCCTGCGGTGGAGGCGGAGGCCGCCGAGGCAGTCGGGACTCCGAGGCTGCCGGGGATCGACCGGACCGACATCCCCTTCGTGACGATCGACCCGCCGACCTCCAAGGACCTCGACCAGGCGCTGCACATCGAACGCCGCGGGAGCGGCTTCCGTGTCCACTACGCGA
The DNA here is from genome assembly GCA_902805865.1 of uncultured Nocardioidaceae bacterium. GTDB lineage: Bacteria > Actinomycetota > Actinomycetes > Propionibacteriales > Nocardioidaceae > Marmoricola_A. Next base: position 7,610 of record CADCUK010000058.1, read on the forward strand.
TCGCCGACGTCGCCGCGTTCGTCCGCCCCGGTGGCGCGATCGACGAGGAGGCGCACCGCCGGGGGGAGACCCTGTACGGCGTCGGTGAGAAGGTTCCCCTCCACCCGCCCACGATCTCCGAGGGCGTCTGCTCCCTGCTGCCGGACGGAGACCGGCCGGCGCTGCTGTGGACCCTCGAGGTCGACTCCTCGGGCGAGGGCACCGACGTCAGTGTCGAGCGTGCGATGGTGCGCAGCCGCGCCAAGCTGTCGTACGAAGGCGTGCAGGCCGACTTGGACGCGGGTCGCGCGGATCCGGTCTTCGGGCTGCTGCGTGAGGTCGGCCAGCTGCGCCAGGCACGCGAGCGGGAGCGTGGCGGGATCAGCCTCCAGCTTCCCGACCAGGAGGTCGACTGCCAGGACGGGCGCTGGGCACTGTCGTTCCGCCAGCCGTTGCCGGTCGAGGGGTGGAACGCACAGATCTCCCTGCTGACGGGGATGGCAGCCGCCCACCTGATGATGCAGGGCAAGGTCGGCACCCTGCGAACGCTCACGCCGACCGACCCCAGGGACGTGCAGCGCCTCCAGCGGGTGGCGAAGGCGCTCGCGGTCAGTTGGCCCGAGGGCATGGAACCCCCGGAGTTCCTCCGCAGCCTCGACCCGGCCCGGGCGGACCATGCAGCGGTGCTCACCGCGAGCACGTCGCTGCTGCGCGGGTCGGGCTACGTCTCGTTCGACGGTGCGCTGCCGGAGCAGCCGATGCACTCGGCTCTCGCATCGACGTACTCCCACGTGACGGCTCCGCTTCGCCGGCTCGTCGACCGATACACCGGCGAGGTGTGTGTCGCCCTGTCCGCCGGAGCAGCCGTCCCCGAGTGGGTGAGGGAACGGCTCGACGAGCTCCCGGAGACCATGCGCGCCTCCGCGCGCCGTGCCAACCAGTACGAGCGTGGAGTCCTCGACCTGGTCGAGGCGGTCGTGCTGGAGGACCACGTCGGCCGTGAGTTCAGAGCGATGGTCGTGCAGGTGAGCGAGAAGGATCCTGCGGTGGGCGAGGTGATGGTGGTGGATCCGGCGGTCGAGGCGAGGGTGCGCTCCGCCGACGGGTCGCAGCTGCCGCTCGGCACTGACGTGACGGTCCGGCTGGTCGAGGCGGACCCGGCCGAGCGGAAGGTCCTCTTCGAGCTCGGTGGTTGAGGAGCGAGCGCAGCGAGCGTCTCGAAACCACTACACTCGACACGCGGATGAGCTGACCGGGCGGCCGCGGCGGCAGGGAGACCTGGCGTCGAGGAAGGTCCGGGCTCCACAGGGCAAGGTGGTGGGTAACACCCACCCGGGGTGACCCGCGGGACAGTGCCACAGAGACAGACCGCCAACGGCCCCGGCGTTCACGCCGGGGTGCGGGCAAGGGTGAAACGGTGGTGTAAGAGACCACCAGCGCCTCGGGTGAC
>CADCUK010000059.1 GCA_902805865.1 uncultured Nocardioidaceae bacterium
GGTGCGTTCGTCTCGCTGCTCCCTGGCAAGGACGGGCTGCTGCACATCAGCAAGCTCCGTTCGCTGGCCGGCGGCAAGCGCGTCGAGGCCGTCGAGGACGTCCTCAGCGTGGGCCAGAAGGTCCAGGTCCAGATCGCCGAGATCGACGACCGCGGCAAGCTCTCGCTGGTGCCGGTCGTCGAGGACGACGCGTCGGCGACCGAGGGTGCCGAGGCCGCGGACTCCGAGGGCTCCGACGTTGAGTAACCAGCGCGGTCGCTGACCTTGGCGACCAGTACCCCTCACGGGGTCCCGCAAGGGGCACAGCAGAAGCCCGGCACGACCCGCACGCTCCTCAGGGAGAAGGACGCCGGCGGATCCGTGGTCACCACGGTCCGCCGCACCGTCCTCCCCGGGGGGCTGCGGGTCGTCACCGAGGCGATGCCCGGGGTCCGCTCCGCCAGCATCGGCGTCTGGGTCGGCGTGGGCTCCCGGGACGAGTCCCCGACGATGTCGGGGGCCTCGCACTTCCTCGAGCACCTGCTCTTCCGTGGTACGCCGACGCGGTCGGCGCTCGACATCTCGGTGTCGCTCGACGAGGTCGGCGGCGAGTTCAACGCGTTCACCGCGAAGGAGTACACCTGCTTCCACGCACGGGTGCTCGACGTCGACCTGCCGCTGGCGGTCGACGTGCTCGGCGACATGATCACGTCCTCGACGATCACACCGGCCGACGTGGAGTCCGAGCGTGAGGTGATCCTCGACGAGATCGCCATGCACGACGACGACCCCGAGGACGTCGTCACCAACCTGTTCTCGGAGCTGTCCTGGCGCTCGTCGTCGCTGGGTCGGCCGATCGCAGGTACAGCGACCACGATCGCCGCCCTGACCCGGGCACAGATCGCCCGGTTCTACCGGACGGCGTACCGGCCCGAGAACATGGTCGTCGCGGTCGCCGGCAACGTCGAGCACGCGGCCGTCGTACGCCAGGTGCGCAAGGCCTTCTCGCGCTCCGGCTTCCTGACCGACGTCGCCAACCGACCCGCGCCCTCCCGACGCGCTGCCCGCTTCCGCAAGGTGGCCCCTGGGCAGGCACACATCGAGCGGCCGTTCGAGCAGGTCAACGTCCTGGTCGGAGTCAACGGTCTCGCGCGCGCCGACGACCGCCGCTACGCCCTCGGCGTGCTCAACGCCGCGGTGGGCGGTGGCCCCTCCTCGAGGCTGTTCCAGGAGGTGCGCGAGCGCCGTGGCCTCGCGTACTCCGTCTACTCGTTCGCCCAGCACTACACCGATGCCGGGGCGTTCTGCGTCGGCGCCGGGTGCCTGCCGGGCAAGCTCGAGGACGTCCTCAAGGTGGTCCGCGAGGAGCTGCAGCTCGTCGCCCGGGACGGCATCAGCGAGGAGGAGCTGGCCCGCGGCAAGGGCCAGCTGCGTGGTGGCCTCGTGCTCGGTCTGGAGGACTCGGCCTCGCGGATGTCGCGCATCGCCAAGGCGGAGCTGCTGTACGACGAGCTGCCGAGCATCGACGAGATCATCGGCCGGGTCGACGCCGTCACCCTCGACGACGTGCACACGCTGGCCCGCAACCTCTTCCGGCAGCCCGAGACCCTCGCGGTCGTCGGGCCGGCGGTCTAGCGCCTGAGGGGTCAGAGCTGCGCGTGGAGCCACTCGGTCGTGAGTCCTGGGTCGACTGCGGACGGGACCGCCACGCAGCCCCCGGCGACCACGGCACCTGCGCGCAGCGCACGCGGCCAGTCCCAGCCGTGCACGAAGCCGTACGCGACGCCGCTGCAGAACGCGTCCCGGACGCCGGCGGTGTCCACGACCGGCCCGACGTCGTGGGGCAGGACGAAGAACGGCTCGGTGTCAGGGAAGAACGCGGTGGCGCCGCGCTTGCCGTGCGTGATCACCACCAGCTCCTTGCCCGGCACCAGCTGCTCCGCCGTACGCAACGGGTCGTCGAGCTCGATGTCGGACAGGAACACACAGCTGGCCGCCTCGACGAAGGGATCATGGACGCGGCTCCGCTCGCCGTCCCAGTCGGCCAGATCCACCCAGACCGGGACTCCGCTGTCACGCAGAGCAGGGAGCAGCCGGTGCAGCGACTCGTCGGGAGCGACAAAGGCGAGATCTGCCCGGCCGGTGCCCACCGCCAGCTCGATCCGCACCGTGTCGGGCTCGGTGGCCTCGTCCAGGAGCCGGGTTGTGACCCCGAGCCGGGAGAGGTGCGTCGCCTTCCCCGCAGCAGCGCTGCCGACCACGGCGGCGCTCGGCGTGCCGGTGCGGTCGGTCACGGGAGAGCGGGGCGGGTCGTCACCACGTCAGCGTAGCCAGCCGTCCGGGCCGGCCGGCCGGCGGTAGCGTGCGCTCCATGCGCCTCAGGACGGGTCGTCCCGACCTCGAGCGGTACGCCGCGCTGTTCGACGTCCCGGCGGCTGACGGAGCCCTCGGCGTCACGTTCCTCGGGGTCTCGAGCCTGCTGCTCGACGACGGCGAGTCGGCGGTGCTGACCGACGGGTACTTCAGCCGTCCCTCGCTGCTCCAGGTCGGACTCCGGAAGATCGCCCCGGACCACGCCCGCATCGACCGGGTCCTCGGCGAAGCAGGCATCGGCAGGCTCGACGCGGTCGTGCCTGTGCACACCCACTTCGACCACGCTCTGGACTCGGCGGTGGTGGCCCAGCGGACCGGTGCGGTGCTGGTGGGCGGTGAGTCCGCTGCGAACGTCGGTCGCGGCCACGGGCTCCCCGAGGACCGGATCCGCGTCGTCCGGCCGGCCGAGCAGCTGACCTTCGGCGGCTTTACGCTCACTCTCGTCGAGTCGCACCACTGCCCGCCCGACAGGTTCCCCGGCCGGATCACCGAACCGGTCGTCCCGCCGGTGAAGGCGGCGGCCTACAAGTGCGGCGAGGCCTGGTCGGTCCTCGTCGAGCACGCGAGCGGGCGCCGCGCGCTGGTCCAGGGAAGCGCCGGCTACGTCGCGGGCTCCCTGGCCGGTCAGCAGGCCGAGGTGGCGTACCTCGGCGTGGGCCAGCTCGGTCTCCAGGACGAGCAGTACATCCGCACGTACTGGGCCGAGACCGTCGAGCAGACCGGCGCTCGCAGCGTGGTGCTGATCCACTGGGACGACTTCTTCCGGCCGCTCGACGAGCCGCTCCGGGCGCTTCCCTACGCCGGTGACGACCTCGACGTGACGCTGCGGATCTTCGGTGAGCTGGCGAAGGCGCAGGGGGTGTCGCTCCACCTCCCGACGGTGTGGCGGCGGGAGGACCCGTGGGCCGCCTTGCGGTGACGGGTGCTGCAACTCCGCCCGAACCTCCACAACACCTTCACGAGTTGTCCCCGCCTTCCGACCGGCGCGGCTCCTAGGCTCGCAGCATGCCAACATCCGGACCGGTCGTCGGACCCCTGAGCGCGCGGGCGTCCACGATCCTCGTGGTCGAGGACGAGCCGGTGATCAACCAGGCGGTCACCGACCGGCTGCGCGGATCCGGGTACGACGTCGTGCAGGCGTGGGACGGGCCGGCAGCCGTCGCCCGTTTCAGCGAGACCGCGCCCGACCTCGTGCTCCTCGACGTGATGCTGCCGGGCTTCGACGGCCACGAGGTCTGCCGGCGGATCCAGGCCCAGCGCCCGGTGCCGGTGCTCATGCTGACCGCGCGCGACGACGAGGCCGACATCCTGGTCGGACTGGGCGTCGGGGCCGACGACTACCTGACGAAGCCGTTCCGCATGCGTGAGCTGGTGGCCCGGGTCGCCGCGCTGCTCCGACGTGTGGAGCGGGCCGCCGAGCTGGCGTCGCACCCGACGTCCGATCTTGGGGACCTGCGGCTGGACGCAGCCGCTCGCCGCGTCTTCGTCGCCGGCGACGAGGTGCACCTGACCCCGACGGAGTTCGACCTGCTGGTCTGCCTCGCCGCCAAGCCGGGCGTCGTGCTCACCCGCGAGCACCTCTACGCCGAGGTCTGGGGCTGGCCCGGCGCCTCCGGCACCCGGACCGTCGACAGCCACGTCAAGGCGTTGCGCGCGAAGATCGGTGCGGAGCGGGTGCGCACCGTGCACGGCGTCGGCTACGCCCTCGAACCGGTCACCGACTCATGAGCAGCCCGCTCCTCGACCAGGTCACGTCGGTCAAGCTGAAGCTGGGGCTGCTCGTGGCCGTGAGCGTCACGATCGCCTCCGTGGTCGCGTCGATCGGCAACGGCGGGGGAGTGCCGTTCTGGCTCAGCCTCCCGGTCACCGTGGCGCTCGCGCTCGGCGTCACCCAGCTGCTGGCCACCGGGATGACCTCACCGCTCCGGGAGATGACCGCGGCAGCTCGACGGATGGCTCGCGGCGACTACTCGGGCCGGGTCACTGCCACCTCCAACGACGAGGTCGGTGAGCTCGCGCGCGCTTTCAACCGGATGGCCCAGGATCTCGCTGCGGTCGACCGGCAGCGCCGTGAGCTGGTCGCGAACGTCAGCCACGAGCTGCGCACCCCGCTCGCCGCCCTGTGCGCGGTGCTCGAGAACCTCGTCGACGGCGTCGCCGAGCCGGACCCGGTGGCGCTGCGCGCCGCGCTCGACCAGGCGGAACGGCTGAGCGCGCTCGCCAACGACCTGCTCGACCTCGCGCGGGTGGACGCCGGGAAGGCGCCGTTGTCGACGAGGCAGGTGGACGTCCAGGAGCTGCTCGACCGAGCCGTGGCCGAGGCGACCGTGACCGGCCGGGAGGTCAGGTACGACGTCGCCGTGACCCCTCGTGGCCTGACGGTCCACGCCGACCCGGCGCGGCTGCACCAGCTGGTCGCCAACCTGCTCGACAACGCGTCCCGGCACAGCCCCGCGGGCGGGCTCGTCCGGCTGACCGCCGACGACACGGGCTCCGGCTGGCGGCTGGAGGTCGCCGACGAGGGACCGGGAGTCGCTGCTGCCGACCGGGACCGTGTCTTCGAGCGCTTCGGCACGCTGACCGACGCCGACGGCGGAGGCGGCACGGGGCTCGGGCTCGCCATCGCCCGCTGGGTGACCGACCTGCACGGCGGCACCATCCACTTCGTCGATCCCGAGCCGGCTCGTGCCGGGGCCTGCGTCCGTGTGGAGCTGCCCCGGGAACCGCGCCACACCTCCTCGAGCGACGTGACGAGCACGCCCGTCCGTAGCGCCGCTGCTGCGTCGTCGGTCACGCCCCGGCTGGGGCAGCCGGTAGCCCCGGTGCCCCCGGCACCCGCCTGGGAGCAGCAGCCGGCGCTCGACACGCTCTTCGGGAGGCTCTGGCCGGACGGCGGCGTGCCCGGCGACGTACGAGCTGTGCTGTGCAGCGTGGCGGTCGGTCTCCTCGCCGGCATCGTCCTGCCCTTCCGTGACGGCGGGCTGGGCATGTTCCTGGTGCTGCTCGCTGCGGGTGGTGTGCTCCTCGCGTTCAGCCGTCACCGCACCTCTGCTTACACACTGGCGTGCGCGGCGCTCTGCGCCCTCCTCGCCGCGACCGTCGTCGTTCGTGACGCCGACTGGATCGTGTTCCTCTGCGTCCTCGTCGGCGGCGTCGTCGCCCTCGCCGCGCTCGTCCACGGGCGGACGCTGCCCTCCTTCGTGCTGGCGGGGATCGCGTGGCCGCTCTCGGCGCTGCGCGGTCTTCCGTGGCTCGGTCGTTCGATGCGTGGCGTCAGCGGCCGTGGCAACAGCGCGGCGGCGCTCCGCACCGTCGTCTGGTCGGCGCTGGCGCTCGTCGTCTTCGGGTTGCTCTTCGCCTCGGCCGACGCCGTGTTCGCCGAGTGGGCCGGCGCCGTCGTCCCGGACCTGCAGCTGGACACGTTCGTCCTGCGGGCCTTCATCGCCGTCGCGGTGGGCGGCATGGTGCTGGCCGGGACCTACCTCGCGATCAACCCGCCGCGGATCGACGGGGCCGCGGCGCCGGTCCGTCCGGTCGCGCACCGCTTCGAGTGGCTGGCTCCGGTGCTGCTCGTCGACGCGGTGTTCGTGGTGTTCCTGCTCGCGCAGGCGACGGTCATCTTCGGCGGGCACGACTACCTCGAGCGGACGACCGGACTCACCTATGCGGAGTACGTGCACCAGGGATTCGGCCAGCTGACGCTGGCCACCGCGTTGACGCTGCTCGTGGTGTGGGCTGCCGCACGCAAGGCGCCGCGGGTCACTTCCTCCGACCGCGGCTGGCTGCGCTCTGCGCTCGGTCTGCTCTGCGTGCTGACGCTGGTGGTGGTCGCCTCGGCGCTGTACCGGATGCACGTCTACCAGGAGGCCTACGGCTTCACCCAGCTCCGCCTGCTGGTCGACGTATTCGAGGGATGGCTGGGGTTGCTGGTGCTCGGGGTCCTGGCCGCCGGGGTGACCCTGCGCGCGGCGTGGCTTCCCCGAGCCGCTCTGCTCAGCGGCGCCGTTCTCCTGCTCGGGCTCGCCGCGATCAACCCTGATGCGTGGGTCGCCCAGCACAACGTCGACCGCTACGAGTCGACGGGCAAGATCGACCTGGCGTACCTGCGAAGCCTGTCCGCGGACGCCGTGCCGGTGCTGGAGTCGTTGCCGGCCGACCTCGGGCGATGTGTCCTGGCGGAGCGCGAGCCGAACGACGACGACTGGCTGGAGTGGAACTTCGGTCGCCACCGCGCCGAGCCGGTGCTGCGCGAATCGGCGGTCGATCAGGAGTACGACGCCGCGCGGTGCGCCGACCTGTCCGTGGACTGAGGGATGGGCCTTCACTCGAGTGGGCCGGTTGGCCCGACGTGACAGCCTGAGGCCATGCTGGACGTCCACGCCGCCTCGGTGGCGCTGCTCGCGGCTGCCGCCGTCCATCTCGGTTTCCAGCTGACCGTCACGCTCGTCGTCTATCCGACGCTCGCGTTTTCGCCCGACTGGGATCGTGCGCACTCCGCTCACACGCGATCGATCACCCCGGTGGTGGTGATCGTGTACGGCGCGCTGGTGCTCGCCACCGGTTGGGCATTGCTCGCAACCTGGATCGACCCCTGGACGCTTCTCGCTGCGGCGGGAGCCGGCTTGGCCTTGCTCTCGACTGCGCTCGTCGCAGGGCCGACCCACGGACGGCTGGCCGACGGCAGGGATCCTGCACTCCTGCGCAGGTTGCTCGTTGCCGACCGGGTCCGGACCGTGGGTGCGGTGGTGTTCTTCGTCGGTGCAGCGCTAGGCGTACTGAGATGAATTTGCGTTGCAGATCGAAGCGGACGGCTGACCTAATGGCACAGCGCACGACGTGGGTCGCCTCGAACGGTGAAGGTGTAGACGGCGCCGACGGTCAGCCCGGGTGGCGGAACACCTCGGCGCCGCGTCGATGGTGTCGTTCCACCGACGCGACGTCCCGTAGCTGCCGGTCAGAGGAGGGCGATGACGACGAACGCGTCTGTGGCGGTCCCGCTGAGGTTGGTCGTGAACACGCCGTGGCCGCCGTACGGGTTGCACGTGCTGCCGTACTCGGTGTTCACCGTGGCCACGATCTTGGCGAAGTCCTGGCCGTGAGCGGTGGCGATCACCGGGTCGTAGTTGCCGAGGCCGATACTGGTGCCGGGCTTGGCGTCGAGGCAGTAGACGCCGGGCGCCGGGTGGGTGACCACGAGGTTGTCGAAGGTGCCGCGGTGGTACATCACGGTGCCGTCCGGCTTGAGCAGCGCCCAGCCGCGCGCGGTCCCGGCCGCTCCCTGCGGACCCTGCGGACCTTGCGGACCCTGCGGACCGGTATCGCCTGTCTGGCCCTGCAGCTGCTCGACCGTTGAATCTCTGAGGTCGACCATCCGGATGGTGTGGTCCTTGATCTCGGCGCTGGTGATCAGCGAGCCTGCTACGGCGGAGCCGCCACTGATCAAGGCGACGGCGAGAGCGCCCACTGCGACAGCAGGGGTCACCCGGCGGAACAGCTTCATGACGACTCCTCGCAAGCAAGAGTGGAGAGCTTGTCTCCTAGCGTGCTCTCCATCCCACCCCGCGCGGATCGCGGCGAATATGGCCGTTCGGGCCAGTGCGGGCGGGACCTCCGGTCCAGGGTGCGGGGTGACGCGTTGAGCCGCGTGGCCCGTGACCGTTTGTCCACAGCGGGCAGACGAGGGGGGTGGGACCGGAAGCAAGAACGACGAGACTGGTCGTCGGGAGGCCGACGAAGGGTCAACGGGGGACATGAGCCTGGTGCATTCCGCGCTCGACGAGGACGTGCTGAGCACGCTCGATGATGCGCTGCGTGCCCAGGTCCGGCGCGAGGGTGTCGACTCCCAGCTCGAGACCCAGGCAGTACGCCGCCTTGCGGAGCGTCTGGTCCGGGAGCGTGACCAGCTCAGCCTCACCGCGCTGTCCTTCCCGTGACCGACCACGAGGACCTCGTCGACGCGCTCGTGGCGAATGTCGCCGGGTTCGGTCCGCTCCAGCCCTACCTGAAGGACCCTGAGGTCGAGGAGGTCTGGATCAATGACCCGAGCCGCCTGTTCGTGCGCGCAACGGGTCGGCACGAGCCGACCAACGTCCTCAGTACCAGCCGACGCGCTGGGAGTGTCCCCACGCGCCCTGGGGGTTGCCGTAGCGCGCGGCGATGTAGGCCAGCCCCCAGGTGATCTGGGTCTCTGCGTTGGTGCGCCAGTCGGGAGCGACGTCCGCCATCTTCGAGCCCGGCAGCGACTGCGGGATGCCATAGGCACCTGAGGAGGCGTTCTCGGCCAGGTGGTTCCAGCCGGACTCGCGCTGCCACAACGCGTCAAGGTACTGCCACTGGTCGGCCGCCAAGCCGAACTGGAGCATCAAGCGATATCCGAGCCCGCGGTTGGAGTCGGGGTCGACGTCGGTTGGCAGCACCTCGACCTCGGGAGAGGCGCTGGCCATGGACGCGGCGATGCGCTCCGCGCGCTTGGCCAGCTGCGCCATAATGACGCGGCGCGGCACGCGGGCGGCGGCGCCGGTGCGCTTGACCGGAGCCTCCGTCCTCGTCGGGGTCGGTGCCTCGGTGGTCTGCGTCGCGACCGGTTCTGGGGACGGGGTCCGCGTCGGCTCGGCGGACCGCGC
>CADCUK010000060.1 GCA_902805865.1 uncultured Nocardioidaceae bacterium
GTCGGGACGTCCACGTCGTCGCGGAACGTGTAGCGCAGCCCCGACCGGATGGTCGGCCAGAACGCCTCGGCACTCCGCAGGGCAACCGCGTCGCCGAAGCTCGTGCTCGCGTCCATCCGCTCCGGGTAGGCGTACAGCAGCGACCCGATAGCCCGGCGAATCCGCGGGTAGTGGGTCGCGGTCCGCAACGCCGGGTCGGGCAGCTGGCTGGTCGAGCGGAGCAGGCTGAGGAGCCCGAGCGCGCGGTACCTGTCCACCTGGCCGAAGAAGCCTGCGGGGCTCAGGGCGGTCACCGACGCGACGAGGCCCCGCGCACCGAGCTCGAGACCGATGGCTCCGCCGAGCGAGTTCCCGACGACATGCGGCTTCGAGCACCCCCATGCCGCGAAGTTCGCGGAGAGGTCGGCGCACGCGTTGTCCATGTCGTAGGGAACGCCTTTGGGGTACGGCGCGGAGTCACCGAAGCCGGCGAGGTCGGGCGCGATGACGTCGTACTGCTCGGCGAGGCGCTCGAACAACGGCTCCCAGGCCTGACGGCGGTGTCCCACGCCGTGGAGCAGCACCACGGGCGTGCCCGAGCCTGCGCGGTCATGGGTCAGCTCTGACAGGGCCACGAGGGTCCTCGATCCGTTTGACAATGATGACAACAAAACATGTAACATTCATCAGTGTCAGATGGCAACGACCCGTGGCCGACGACACGCGTCGCGGACGCCCGGAGGCCGGTGGCCCGGAGCCGGCCGGCCCGCCTCACTCGCCTCCGAGAGCCCCGTGTCGGTGGCGTACCCTCGCCGGGTGATCGAGTCGCCGCCGACCCCTCAGCAGGTACGACGGGCTCTGGCTCGCGTCGACCGTGGTGTTGCGCTCGACGTGGCGGAGGCGACCGCCCTCCTGGGCGCCCGTGGCGACGACCTCACGGCGCTGATGTCCGCTGCCGCCCGGGTCCGGGACGCCGGGCTGCAGGCTGCCGGCCGTCCCGGCGTCGTGACCTACTCCCCCAAGGTCTTCATCCCGCTCACGCACCTGTGCCGGGACCGCTGCCACTACTGCACGTTCGTGACCGTGCCGGGCAAGCTCGCGGCGGAGGGCAAGGCGCCGTACCTCTCCCCCGACGAGGTGCTGGCGATCGCGAGCGCCGGCGCGAAGCTGGGTTGCACCGAGGCGCTGTTCACCCTCGGTGACCGTCCCGAGGATCGGTGGCCCGAGGCTCGTCGGTGGCTGGACGAGAACGGCTACGACTCGACGCTGGACTACCTGCGCGCGATGGCCGTGCGGGTCCTCGAGGAGACCGGGCTCCTGCCGCACCTCAACCCCGGCGTGATGTCGTGGGCGGAGCTGAACCGGCTCAAGCCGGTGTCGCCGTCCATGGGCATGATGCTGGAGACGACCTCCACGCGGCTGTTCACCGAGAAGGGCCAGCCGCACTACGGGTCACCGGACAAGGACCCCGCCGTGCGGCTGCGCGTGCTCGAGGACGCCGGCCGGTTGGCCGTCCCGTTCACGACCGGCATTCTTGTCGGCATCGGGGAAACTCCGGCGGAGCGTGCCGAGTCGATCTTCGCCATCCGCAAGGTCGCCCAGCAGCACCGGCACGTGCAGGAAGTCATAGTCCAGAACTTCCGGGCCAAGCCCGACACCGCGATGCGGTCGACCGATGACCTCGGACTCGAGGAGTACCTCGCTGCGATCGCCGTCGCCAGGCTCGTCCTCGGACCGAAGATGCGCGTCCAGGCTCCGCCGAACCTGGTCGACCTCGACGAGTGCCGCGCCCTGCTCGCCGCCGGCGTCGACGACTTCGGCGGTGTCTCCCCGCTCACCCCGGACCACGTGAACCCCGAGCGCCCCTGGCCCTCGCTCGACCGGCTCCACACCCTCACCGAGGACGCAGGGTTCGAGCTCCGCGAGCGGCTCACCGTGCACCCCGAGTACGTCCGCGCCGGCGAGCCGTGGATCGACCCCCGCGTCCGTGGACACGTCGCGGCCCTGGCCGACGAGACCGGCCTCGCCCGCCCCGGCGTACGCCCCGAGGGCCGGCCCTGGCAGGAGCCCGACGGCGGCTTCACGAGCAGCGGCAGAACAGATCTCCATGCATCTATCGACACCGAGGGCCGTTCAGCGGATCGCCGCACCGACTTCGACGACGTCTACGGAGATTGGGACAGCCTCCGAGACCAGGCGCGCGCCATAGACGGCAGCGACGACACCGGGCCGGACGGCGGATCGGGCACCGCAGGGCCGGGCGACGGCGCCGCCGTGGGCGTGGATGGGCCTGGCCTCCGTGGAGCGACGAAGGAGCGGAACGGGTGGTTGCCCGCGGCGGCGCCGTCGTACGGACCAGACGTGACCGAAGCGCTGAGGCAGGCGGAGAAGGACCCAAGAGGCCTCACCGATGACCAGGCACTGGCCCTCATGACAGCCGACGGGGCGGCGTTGGACGAGGTCCGGCGGATCGCCGACGGCTACCGGAAGGACACCGTCGGCGACGACGTCACCTACGTCGTCAACCGGAACATCAACTTCACCAACATCTGCTACACCGGCTGCCGCTTCTGCGCGTTCGCCCAACGGCGTACCGACGCCGACGCGTACTCGCTCAGCCTCGACCAGGTCGCCGACCGGGCCGAAGAGGCGTGGCAGCTCGGCGCGACCGAGGTGTGCATGCAGGGCGGGATCGACCCGGAGCTGCCGGGGACGGCGTACTTCGACCTGGTGGCCGCGGTGAAGGCCCGGGTCCCGGCCATGCACGTCCACGCGTTCTCCCCGATGGAGGTCGTCAACGGGGCGGCCCGGACCGGGATGAGCATCCGCGAGTGGCTGACCGCCGCCAAGGAGGCCGGCCTCGACTCGATCCCCGGGACGGCCGCGGAGATCCTCGACGACGAGGTCCGGTGGATCCTCACCAAGGGCAAGCTGCCGACGAGCGCATGGATCGAGGTCGTCACCACCGCGCACGAGGTGGGGCTGCCGAGCAGCTCGACGATGATGTACGGCCACGTGGACCGCCCGCAGCACTGGGTCGGCCACCTGCGGGTGCTGCAGCGGATCCAGGACGAGACCGGTGGGTTCACGGAATTCGTGCCGCTGCCGTTCGTGCACACGAGCGCGCCGATCTACCTGGCTGGGGTGGCCCGGCCGGGGCCGACGCTGCGGGACAACCTCGCGGTGCACGCGGTCAGCCGGATCATGCTGCACGGGCGGATCGACAACATCCAGACCTCGTGGGTGAAGCTCGGCGTCGAGGGCACCCGGCTGATGCTGCAGTCGGGGTGCAACGACCTCGGCGGCACGCTGATGGAGGAGACCATCAGCAGGATGGCAGGCTCCGAGCACGGCTCGGCGAAGACCGTCGCCGAGCTGACCGAGATCGCCGCGGGCATCGGGCGACCGGTACGGCAGCGCTCGACGACCTACGCGCCGTTGACGGCGGCGGCAGTCCCGAGCCGCACCGGCATCGAGTCCAGCCCGTAGACGATCGACTTGTGGCGGAACTCCGACGGCGCCGTCGCCGCCAGGTCGGGGAACCTGCGCGCCAGAGCCGGGAACGCGATCCGCAGCTCCATCCTCGCCAGCTCCGCACCGACGCACCGGTGGAAGCCGTAGCCGAAGGCGAGCTGGGTGGCGGCCGGCTTGCGGTCGGGGTCGAACGAGTCGTCGAGACCCATCCGGGGGTCGCGTCCTGCGGCGGTGAGGTGGCACATGACGACGTCGCCGCCGCTGATCTTCCGGCCGCCGATCTCCATGTCCTGCTTGGCGAAGCGCGGGAACGCCACCTGCACGACGCTGAGGTAGCGCAGCAGCTCCTCGACGATCCGGTCGACGGACTCCGGCTCGGTGGCGAGCCGGTGGTAGACCTCCGGTCGCTCGAGGAGCACGGCGGTGCCGAGCGCCAGCATGCTGGCACTGGTCTCGAGGCCACCGGTGAAGGCGCCGTCGGCGAGGCCGGCGAGGTCGAAGTCGTTGATGGTGTCGCCCTGCTCGCGGATGATCTGGCCGACGAGCCCATCGCCCGGGTCGAGCCGCTGGCGCCGGGTGAAGTCCATGAGGTACTCACGGGACCCTGAGATGGCGCCGAGCGCGCCGGCCCCGCCGTACGTCACGTCGAAGCGCGCAGAGGCGAGTGAGCGGAACGTCTCCCGCTCCTCGACCGGCAGGCCGAGCAGCTCGCAGATGACCTGGAACGGCACCGGGAAGGCGAAGTCGCGGACCAGCTCGGCCTTGTCGCCGGCGGCCGCGAGCGCGTCGAGCTGCTGGTCGACGATGCCGGTGATCCGCGGGCGCAGTCGCCCGAGCCGGCGCATCGTGAACTCGGGGGTCAGCAGCTTGCGGAGCCTGGTGTGGTCGGGCGGGTCGGTGAACCCGAGCCCGCCGATGTCCCCGGAGGAGGCGTCGCCGCGGCTGCCGACGTACGGGCGGATGTCGTTGCTGAACGCGGTCGGGTGCGACAGCACCTGGCGGACCTCCGCGTCGCCGGTGACCAGCCAGACGTCGATGCCGAGGAAGGAGGTGAGCTTGTCGACGGGCGCCTTCTCGCGCAGCGCACCCAGCCGTGGCAGCGGATCGAAGCGATCGCGCATCAACGGCCAGACCAGCCGGTCCGGGACGCGGTCGACCTTCGAGAGGTCCATCGGACCCACGCGACGCATCAGCCGCTCACGGACCCGTGTCTGGATCCGACCGGTCAGTCGCGCCATGAGCGGAGCGTAAGCCTGCCGAGCCGGATTCGTGGCCTCCTTTCGGAGGTGTTGACCGACTGTCCCCGAGGATCAGGACCTGGGTCCCCAGCAGATCGGCACCCGTCACACGGTCACGGCGAGTTGCCGATCTTCAGCGCGGTGAGCAGGACGAGCAGGATCGTCACGAAGGCGCTGGCGCCGTGGATGAGCACGACCGGCGACGGGATCTGCTGCTCGGCGAGCCGCTCCTTGCGCCGGGCCACCTCGGCCTCGCTCCCCCGCCGGTCCTTGGTCCACTTGTAGAACATGTGCAGCCCGGATGCAGCGACCAGCACGAGGATGCCGAGGGCACCCCAGGCGAGGCCGTCGGCGGCGGTTCCCATGTAGAGGCCGAAGACCGCGAGCCCGGTCAGGGCCATGGCCATGTGGGTGAAGATCACGAACGACGGCAGGTGGCTCTCGGTCGCGCCGGAGTGCGTGTTCCCGGTCCGCGCGGCCACGGCCATCATGTAGAAGCCGCCCATGGCTGTGAGCAACCAGAACGTCAGGGCCATCAAGCTCATGCGGCGTGGTTACCCCATCGTGGCCGCACCAACCGCGGTGCGGAGCGGTGTGGCCGACGACTCACCGGACCGGCAGGTGCACCTTCGTCTGGTCGAGCACGATCGCGCCGGGCACCCGGCCGTTCATGCCGACGAAGGTGTCGCTGAGCGCGCTCACGAGCAGGTAGAGGTTCTGGCCCTCCGGCACGTCGACCGCGACCGCCGGGAGCTCGATCCGGACCTCCTGCGTGCCGTCGGCCAGCTCCCTGACGTTGAGCGGCATCACGTTGTTCTGCACGAGGTGGGCGTCTGCGGGCGAGGTGCCCACGGCGAGGCCGTAGAAGGCGCGGTTGCCCGGCAGTGCGGTCATCTTCGCGGTGAGGTACGACGACCCCGCGATGTTGATCGGGCCCTTCGCGACCTCGTACGGCAGCGGTGCGCCGGCACCGGACGGGCTGAGGACCGTGCCGAGGTCGACTGCGGTGTCGGGGGCGGCAGAGCCGACGGTCGAGCAGGTGCTGTCGGGCGTGGCGATGTGGAGCTTGCCGTACCCGTTCAGTCCGGTGTCCTTGCCCTTGAGCATCTCGTCGAAGAACCGGATCGACAGCGCCCGGAAGCTCCCACCGCCGAGCTTCTCGCTGCAGGGGTCCGAGGTGACGTTGACGCCGCGCGGGAAGACCTGGGGCAGGACGTGCCCGCCGTTGTAGCCGACGAAGATGCTGTCCTGACGAGCGCTCTTCGTGATCGCGGTGCGCCAGTTCGTGAGCCCCTGCTGCAGGTTGAACAACCCGTCGGTGGTGCCCTGGCCGAAGAGGACAGGGATGTCGAGCTTCCGGCCGTGGTCGACGTGCCACTTCGGGCCGTTGCGCTTGAAGAACTTGTTGAGGTTCTCGCCGCCCGGCGTGCTGCCGTCAGGCCAAGTGCCGGTCGCCGCACCCTCGACGAGCGCCTTGTAGATGTTGTGCGGCAGGGAGTCCGACGGCACCGCGGCCGCGCTCAGCGCCAGCGCCCACTCGGTGCGGACGACGTCCTCGGGCGCGAGGCTGCGGCTGAGGTCGTTCCAGGTGATCTCGGGGGCGAGCGCGTCGAGGACGGGCTTGCCGGTGGTGCGGAGCTTCTCGAAGGCGGCGAGGAACTGGTAGCCGCCCCCGTAGCTGCCGCCCACGGCGCCCATCCGCGGGTCCCTGGGTCCGTCCTGCTGCACCCAGCCGAGCTTGCTGATCAGCCGGATGAGCCTGCGGACGTCGCGGCCCTCCGCACGCGGGTTCTCCACGTAGGCCTGGCCCCCGCTCTCACCGAAGCCGCGCTGGTCGAAGGACAGCACCCCGTAGCCGGCGTCGAGGTACTCGCTCAGCCCTGACGGGTTGGTGGTGCGCTTCCCGCCCCAGCCGTGGCTGTGCATGAGCATCGGCACCGGGCTCGCCGCGCTGGCGCCGGCGGGCTTGAACAGGGAGTAGCAGATCTCGACCGGCTCCTCCGAGCCCGGGTCCGGCACGCTGGTGATGCACCCGTTGGTGACCGTCGGACCGGTGGCCGCGTTGGACGCGGCACCGAACGGTGTGACGGTGAGCGCGGCGGTGAGGCAGGTGGTGATGCCGGCGGCGAGCGCGGTACGGCGAAGCATGGGGTCCCCTCCCGAGTGATGTTACCTACGGGTCAACGTGCCCAGCTGCGATCAGTTACTGCTCTGCGCCCCCTTCCGGACCAGCCCTCTGCCACGCTGTCGTCGTGAGCCCCGACCGTGGTCATCGCATCGAGCTGGTCCGGCTGTCCGTCCCGACGATGGAGGCGCTGGTCGCAGGGGACCTGCCTGCCGCGTCGCGGTCGGCCGGAGCGACCCTGTCGCCGTACCTCGTGGAGGAGGGGTGGCTCTGGCGGATCCGTCTGGCGCAGGTGGCCGAGGACCCGCGCTCCCTCGACTGGATCGCGCGGGCCGCGGTGGACGCCGCCTCCGGGCAGGTGGTCGGGCACGTCGGCTTCCACGGCCCGCCGGACGAGCACGGGATGGTCGAGGTGGCGTACTCCGTCGACCCGGCGCACCGTCGCCGTGGCTACGCGACCGCGATGCTGCGCACCGCGCTCGAATGGGCGGCCGGCGACCCGGTCGTGCGGACCGTCCGCGCCAGTGTCGCGCCGGACAACGAGGCGTCGATGGCGACGCTGCGGAAGTTCGACTTCGTGCACGTCGGTGAGCAGTGGGACGAGAAGGACGGCCGGGAGCTGGTGCTCGAGCGGCCGGTGCGAGCGCAGCGCTGACCGGCGGAGCACCGCTACTGTGCCCGCTGTGGACAAGCGCGCGTCACTGCTGCGGATCTCGGCGGCGTACGTCGCTGCGATCGCTGTGGCCGTCGCCTGGCTTTTGTGGGGGCCGGACAGCCCCTGGGTGTGGCTGGACGCGCTGGTCGCGGACGTCCTGGCGACGCTGGTGGTCTTCGCGTTCAGCCGCGCCTACGCCAACTCGAGCTTCTACGACGCCTATTGGAGCGTCGCCCCTCCCCTGCTTCTGCTGTTCTGGTGGGTGACGGGCGACCCCGACGTCCTGCGCGGCTCGCTGGTCGCAGCGGTTGTCTTGCTGTGGGCGGTGCGCCTGACCGCGAACTGGGTCTACGCGTTCCCCGGACTGCACCACGAGGACTGGCGTTACCCGTTGCTCCGCGAGGGTGCCGGGCGGTGGGGCCTGCTGGTCGACCTCCTCGCGATCCATCTGGTGCCGACGCTGCAGGTGTTCCTC
Source organism: uncultured Nocardioidaceae bacterium (assembly GCA_902805865.1). GTDB lineage: Bacteria > Actinomycetota > Actinomycetes > Propionibacteriales > Nocardioidaceae > Marmoricola_A. The sequence goes on from CADCUK010000060.1 coordinate 7,947, forward strand.
GGCATGCTGCCGGTCTACGTGGTGACCCGATCGGGACGCGACGTCGGTTGGCTTGACGTGGCGGCTCTGGTGGTGGGGCTCTTCGCAGTAGGGCTCGAGCTGGTGGCCGACGTGCAGATGCACCGCTTCGTCCGCGACCGCCAGCCGGGCCAGGTGATGGACCGCGGGCTGTGGGGCTGGTCGCGGCACCCGAACTACTTCGGGGAGTTCTCGTTCTGGCTTTCGCTGGCCCTGTTCGGCGTGGCTGCCTCCCCGGGCGACGCCTGGTGGCTGTTCGCCGGAGCAGCCGCGATGCTCGCGATGTTCCTTGGGGCCAGCATCCCGATGATGGAGCAGCGCAGCCTCGAGCGCCGCCCCGGCTACCAGGATGTCGTCGACCGAGTGCCGCGCTTCGTGCTTCGGCCGCCGCGCCGTCCAGCTGCTCAGCCCGTCGCGTGAGCCGGCCGCGCGTGGTCGTCGCCGGACTCGGTGACACCGGACTGCTGACCGCCATCCACCTCGCTCGCGACCACGACGTCGTGGGCATCTCGTCCAAGCCCGCACTGGTCAGTGGGCAGGAGCTCGGCACCCGGCTCACCCGACCGGACGAGTGGGCGGCGAACTACTACATCGGCTTCGACCGGTTCAGCCGGCTCGACGGCGTGCGCACCGTGCACGGGACGCTGACCGGTCTCGACCCGACGTCTCGCTGTGTGCACGTCGCACTGCCTGACGGCATCACCGTTGCCGAGCCGTACGACGTCCTGGTGATCTCGACCGGCGTGACCAACGGGTTCTGGCGGCAGCCGGGGCTGGAGACTGCCGCCGACGTCGAGCGCGGGCTCCGTGCTGCGCACGAACGACTTCGTGCAGCCTCGTCAGTGATCGTCGTCGGTGGCGGAGCGGCAGCGGTGAACAGCGCCGTCAACCTGGCCTCCACGTGGTCGGACAAGCGGGTGGACCTCTACTTCCCCGGCGAGCGAGCACTCCCCCAGCACCACCCACGGGTGTGG
>CADCUK010000061.1 GCA_902805865.1 uncultured Nocardioidaceae bacterium
ACTCGGGCACTGTGTCGTCCACGACAGCCAGCTCGACGGTCTGCTCGGTCACGCCCGGGGCGAAGGTCAACGTGCCGGAGCTGCCCAGGAAGTCGCTCACCGCACTCGCGGTGCCGCCGGTGTGGTCGTAGTCGACCGAGGCCGGCAGGAGCGTGTTGCCGGAGCGTACGACGGTCACCTGCACCGTGCCGGCGTCCTCGTCGACGGCCTGCTGGGACCGGTCGAAGCCGACGGTGGCGCGCTCGTCGTCGTCGGTGATCGTGAGCGTCGAGCTGCTGACCTGGCCCAGCACGGTGCCCGCACCGGGGGAGCTCAACGCGACGGTGACGGTCTCGTCGGGCTCGGGGAGGTCGTCGTCGACGAGGGACAGCGAGACGGTCTGCTGCGTCTGTCCCGCAGTGAAGGTCAGCGTGCCGCCCACCAGCGTGACGTAGGTGTCCGCGGTGGCCGTGCCACCGGTCCGCGCGAAGTCCACGGTGGTGCTCCGCGTGGTGTTGCCGGTGCGGGTGACGACCAGGTCGACGGTGCCGTCGTCCTCTCTGGCGGTCACGGTGCCGGCCCTGAAGGCGACGACGGCGGGAGCATCGTCGTCGGTGATCGTCAGCGTCGACCTCGTGACCGCCCCCAGCGCTGTCCCGGAGCCGGGGTTGCTGAGCGTGACCTGCACGGTCTCGCTCGTCTCCTCCATGGAGTCGTCGGTGATCGTGATCGGGATGGTCTTCGTGGTCTCGCCGGAGGCGAAGCCGAGGGTGCCGGCGGCAAGGGTGAAGTCGGTGCCGGAGGTGGCGGTGCCGCCGGTGCGGGCGTAGTCGACCGACGCCGCGACGGTGGTGTTCCCGGTGCGGGTGACGGTCAGGTCGACGGTGCCGGCTGCTTCGTCGGCCGACCGGGTGGCCTGCCCGAAGGCGACCACCGCGGGCTCCGGAGCGGCGCAGCCGGTGGAGGTGATCGTGTAGCGGCCGAGGCTGGCGTAGTCGGAGTACCCGTCGGTGAGGGGATCGCCCGCCCCGACGCCGTCCACCTCGGCGTACAACGTGGTCCCGGCGGTGGCGGTGACCTGTGCGCCGGCGCCGAGCCCGCCGGCCAGGTCGCGGCTGACGACGCCGGACGCCGGGTTGCTCGTCGCGAGGAGCGTCCCGTCGGCGGAGCGCAGACGGAGCTGGACGTCGAGGTTCGGTGAGGTCGGTGCCGGGAGCACCGAGACCGTCACCGGGCCCGAGCAGCCCTGCGGGAAACCGAACCAGTCCCGGTCGGCAGCGGTGGTCACGACGCCGGTCGCCGTACGGTCGGTCGAGGCGACGGTGGTGGCACCCGCGGACGTGTCGCCGTGGTCGTCGGGAAGGGTCGACAGCCCGTGCTGGGTGATGACCGCGAGGTCGTCCTGGGCGCGGGTCGCGCCGGCGTACTCGCCGCGGCTCCACTCGCTGATCGGTCGCCCGTACGACCCGCCCATGATCGGCGCCCAGGCGCCGTGCCCGCTGTAATAAGTCGCGTTCGAGGTGCTGTGGTGCTGGAGACCGAGGTTGTGGCCGACCTCGTGGCTGGTGGCCTCGGCGATCGACTTGGTGTCCCAGCCGAGCTTCTGCGGGAACACCCAGGCGGGCTGGTACGCGTCGGCGCCGTACTTGAAGGTGCCGATGAACGCGACGCCGCCACAGCCGCCACCGCACAGCGCGCTGACGGCCGTGTCGCTCGGCGAGATGAGCACGCGCGTGCCGTACGTCGGATCGCCGCCGTAGTCCTGCACGAGACCGGAGAGCCCGGGGTCTGCGGTGGTGACATCGACGTCGAACGGCGCGTAGTCCTCGCTGACGCGTTGCCAGACGCCCTGGATGACGTCCCGCTCGGTCTCGGTGAACGTGGTCGGATCGCTGTCGAGGGAGAACGCCGGATGCGTCTGGGCCGGCAGCTGCATCTGTGAGTCGGTGTTCCACAGGGAACCGCTCACGTGGTGCCCGTCGAAGTCGAGGTAGATCGTCTTCGTCGAGCCGGGTCTGCTGTGCAACGAGAACGTCTCGGCGTAGGGGTGGGGCGCCTCGGCGGGCTCCGCGCGAGCGATGTCCGTCGGTGCCGGATCGACGAAGAACACCCGGCCGGTGCTGTGCACCCAGGCCGTGTCGTCCTCGAGCAGCAGCCGCTGCAGCCCGCGGGCGGACAGGTCGTTGAGCGCCGCCACCTCCGGGAGGTCGGCGCCGAGCCGCTCCAGGGCCACCCGGCCCCGGGCAGCACGCCGGAGGAACTCCTCGGGCTGGTCCGCGACGGTGCCGGACGGCGTCGGTGAGGCGTACGGCGACCGGGTGCTCTCGTCGACAGGCACCACGCCGGCCGCCGCGGGTGCCACGACCAGCGTCGTCGCCACCCCGGTCACGAGCAGCGTCATTGCCCTGCGCGGACCGAGCGTCACCTGTGTTCCCCCTCTGTGCGGATTCGTCCCTGATCGGCACGACCTGCAGCGACCTGAGGTTGATGGAGTCAGCCCCGATCCGAGGCTCCAGCGCGTGATTCAATGCGCTGCGTGGTAGCCAGCACCGCAGTGACGTGGGAGGACGCACCCCGCGGCGTCGACGAGTCCATCAAGAGCGCGCAGATCGCCTCGTTGACGGGGTTGCGGGGTTTCGCCGCGCTGATGGTGGTCCTCATCCACGTCTCGGTCCTCACGGAGTACTCCTGGCTCGGGATCCCGGACTACGGCCCGGTCAGCCTCTTCGTGCTTTCGGGGTTCCTGCTCTACCGGCCCTGGGCCAGGTGGGCGCTGGGCACGGCTGTGCGACCCTCCGTCCGCACCTTCGCCTTCCGTCGGGTGGCACGGATCTTCCCGGCGTACCTCGTCGTGCTCTTCCTGGTGACGCTGGTGCACCCGCCGGCGCGGCCCGACGGGATCGCGCACTGGCTGCGGACCGTGTCCCTGACGTGGATCTACCACCGTGGCGACTGGCGCGCCTCCATGCAGCACACCTGGAGTCTCGGGACGGAGCTCTCCTGGTACGTCGTGCTGCCGATCATCGGCCTGCTCGTCGGTGTGCTGGCCCGGCGCCGGTCCCCGCGAGCAGCGTTCTGGTCGAGCGCGACGATCCTGGCCTGCGCGCTGCCGATCTCGTTCACATGGCGGTGGTGGGTCGACACCGAGGACCTCGGCCGGCTCTTCACCTACTCGTACTGGTTGCCCGGCTACCTCTTCTGCTTCGCGGGCGGTGCCCTGGTCGCGCACGCTGTCGAGGCCAACCGAGCCGGGGTCGCCTCGCTGCCCCGGCTCCGTCGCACTGCCTCCGACCCGTGGGCGGTGCTGGTGCTCGCCCTGGCGTTCGCGCTGCTCGGCACCTCGGCTCTCGGCGTCCCGAACGACTTCAGCGAGGCCATCGGGCTCGAGGCACACCTGTTGCGGGCCTCGTGCGCCACCCTCGTCGCCCTCACGCTGCTCGTCGGCGCGGTCCTCGGACCTCCCCGCTCGCCACTGAACCGAGCTCTCGGCACCCGAGCGATGACGGCACTGGGCCGGTGGTCCTACGGCATCTACCTCTGGCACCTGCCCGTCATCGCCATCCTCGCGCCGGAGGTCTCCTTTCCTGCGGGACCGGTCGGGCTCGTGTGGCGGCTCACGCTGACCCTCGCCATCGCTGTCCCCTTGAGCGCGGCGACCTACGCCTGGGTGGAGCGCCCGACGATCGCCTGGTCACGCGGCTTCTTCCAGCCGCGCGACCGCGAGAAGACCGAGCCGAGCACCGCGAGCGCCAGCACGGCTGCCCAGCCGACGAGTCCGGAGCCCACAGCCCACCGCAGCGACCGCGCCGCCGAGTAGTCGATCACGACCTGCTCGGTGCCTGCCGGGACGACCCAGCCCTGCGACCACCCGTCCACCGTGACGGAATCGAGCGTCTGGTCGCCCACCCGCGCCGACCAGCCCTTTCCGGCCGGGACAGCGAGCGTCAGGGTGCCGGAACCGTCGCCCTGCACGTCGAGGACCGCGTCGCTGCCCCGGGCGGCGCCCGACGGCAACGCGGCGAGCACCTGCGGGCCCGCTTCGCCGGGCGGCAGCAACGAGTCGCGGTCGACCTCGCCGAAGGGCCCGTCGGGGCCTGACAGCACGATGCCGAGCGGGACCCAGCGGTTCGATGCCTGGACCTTGAGCGGGACCTGGCCGGCCGGGAGGGTCGGCCGGTCGCAGAGCCGCGCCCGGACCATCGAGGCGCGGACCAGGTCGTCCGCGGACGCCGTCGCCGACGTGGCCACGCGATCCCCGGCGAGCGTGACGCTCGGGCCACTGCCACAAGGGAGCGTCCGGACCCGCTCGTCGTCGTAGACCACCTCGGGCCCGCCCAGCACCTCGACCTCGGCAACCGCGATGGGCACCTGCCGTCGGCCGACCGTGAGCGTGTCCACGGAGGTGAGCCCGTCGTCCGCCAGGAACGTGACCGTTAGCTGGGTCGTGCGGACCGGGTCTGTCCGCACGGTTCCGTCGGTCGTCACGTCCGCCTCCGCTGGCGGGGGAGCGGGGGAGGAACCGGCTGCCGCAGCCTGCACCTGGACCCTTGTCGGCGTCGACGCCGGACCGTCGGGCGGAACCAGGATCCGCAGGCCGTTCACCCTCCGGGGCGAGTCCCAGGTCAGGGTGAGGGTCGGCTGCTCGTCCTCGGGTGACGGCCGCCAGGCCGTGGTGTCGTCGTCGTCCGCAGCCGCCTGCGGTCGGGTCGACAGGTCCGGTGCCGCGACGCTCGAGCCCGTGACGACGACGCTCGGCTCGGCGATCAGGTCCACCATCTTCGCCGCGATGTCGCTGTCGGCCGCTCGCATCCACACCCGCCCGGTCACCTCAACGGACTCGTCGACGTCCAGGACGCGGTCGATCGGTCCGTTGTCCGGCCCGCCGACCGAGAGTCCGGGGTCGCACGCGGTCGCGATATCGCCGGGATCCAGGTCGGCACCGGACTCAGCCGAGCCGGCTCCGGGTGCGGCCGGTGCGCATCGCACGTGGCTGCTGGGGCGACTGGCCAGGAGCCACGTCTGCGTCGCTGGACCGCTGACCACGAGCTCGTCGCGGACCGCGATCCCAGGCACGGTCAGCTCGGAGATCCCGAAGCTCGTCCTCCCTGCAGCGTCTGCCTCGAAGTCGGTCGCCACGATTCTCAGTCGGTTGACGACGCCGGCCGGTGCCAGGCTGACCAGCCCGCCAGGGGGCACGTCCACCTCGGTCGAGGCACCGTCGTACTCCAGCCGCACACGGGTGACGATCCCGCCGACGAAGACGTTCTGGACCAGCTGGGCCGTAGCCTCGGACAAGTCGGTGGGCTCCGAGAACACCACTTCCCACCACTGGCCGACCCCGGCTCCGTCGGCAGGCTGCCAGGCGGTGAAGACGTTCCCGTCGAGCGCCGCGACGGGATCGGCCTCCGGCCGGCGAGGTACGGCGCCCAGGTCGGCCGCCGACGAGGAGGCGCTGATCGAGCGCACCCCGGTCAGGCGACGCGAGGCGGTCGGTGGCCGAGCTGCACCGGACGGCACCACCTCGGGGTCGGCGTCGGCCATCAGGTAGGGCCCGAAGGGGTCCAGGGCCTCGCGCTGGTCGACGTCCTGGCGCCGGGCGCTGTCGGAGAGCAGCTCCACGACCGAGTCGTCGGGCGGCGAGAGGGTGAGCGCGGTGGACCCGGCCAGCCCCGCGTCGGCCAGGTCGGCGGCGGTTCCGGCGTCCCCGGCGGCGACGATCGTCGACTCGTCGTACAGCAGCAACCCGGGGGCCCGGCCGGTCGACCAGACCTCGACGCTGTCCTCCTCGGTCCGCACGCCGAAGTCCGTCACCTCCGTCGCCTCGCCGGTGCGCTCGTCGTTGGCGGGGAACACCGCCATCCGGATGGCGCCCTGGGACACCAGCGCCTGGCGCACCAGTGCGGAGGGACGCACCCGGTCGTCGGAGGTCGGCAGGTCGTTGCGGACGATCACGTAGGCGATGCCGAGCCCGTCGAGCGCGGCTCGCGTCCCCGGACCGCCGAGGCCCCGGCTGAGTCTCCACACCACGTGGTCCAGTGCGGCGGTCCCGGCAGCACTCGAGCGGGGCAGGGGGTCCCGTGCCACCCACGGGCGGCCCTCGAGGGCATCGGCGACCTGTGGCTCCAGCCGGCTGTCGACCGCCGGAAGCACGAGGACCCGCCCGTCCGGTGCGTCGTCCGACCACTGCGCCACCCGGTCCCACAGCCCGGCCGACGTGGCGGCAGCTGCTGCCGGTCGCTCGCGGACGGCCAGCGCGAATCCGGCGACGGTCGTGACCACCACGGCCGCGGCGACCAGCACCGGAAGGAGCTGCCGCACGGAGCCCGGCACCTCGACCCGCTCCGGCAGCCGGCTGTGCAGCTGCTCGACCAGCGGCGCCCAGGACACGAGTGCAGCCAGCGCGAGCCACGCGAGCACCGGCGACAGCGGGTTCGGTGCGCCGTCGGAGACGTCGGCGGCGATGACGGGCAGCTCGAGCCCGAGATGGGCTGCGATCGCGAGGGCGCTGAGGCCGAGGAGCCCGATGGTCAGAGGGCGACCTCGACCACCGGCGCGAAGCGCGAGGGCGGCGGTCGCAATCACCAGCGGGGCCGCCGCTGCGACGAGCAGCCAGCCGAGGCTCCAGCCGGCTGCCCCGAGGGCTTCGCTGACCAGGTCGCGGGTGTCGGTGTCGGTGAGCAGTCCGGTGACGTCCGTGGCGTGCGAGCGCTCCCACACGAGCATGGCGACCCACCACGCCGAGGCAAGGACTGCCAGCAGCAACCAGCGGCCGAGCTGCGCGGCATGTGTGCGCACGAGGGGCGCGGCGGCGACCATCCCGACGAGCGCAGCGGCCACCGCCCAGTGCGCACTGCCCACGCCCGCCACACCGAGCCACGCCGCTGAGGTGGCGACGGGGCGCCAACCGGTCGCCCCGGAGACCAGAGGTGCCGCGATCCAGGGCAGCGCCGCTGCGACGAGACTGTCCGCCGGGGATCCGGACAGCGTCGCCAGCAGCACCGGGCCGCAGGCGTAGAGCACCGCAGCGACGTGGACGGACCACGAACCGCCGATCCCGCCTTCCGGGTCGGTGCTCCGTCGGGCCGACGCGGCGTCGGCCAGCCGAAGAGCACCGAGGAGCGCGAGCAGGAGCACCAGGAGGTACCAGACCGTCTGCACGGCCGCGGCCGGGGCTCCGACGGTCTCGCCGAGCCAGGCGAGAGCCGCGAGGGGCAGGCTGCGGATCCCTTCTGCCGTCGCGTCCCCGAGGGTGCCTGCGACCGTCCAGCCGGTGGCCGCATCGGTCAGCCAGCGTCCGGGATCCGACGTGATGCGAGCGAGGAGGTGGCTGGTCCCTTCCGAGGTGGATGCCCGGACGGCGACGGCAGCGGTCAGGCAGGCGGCCGCAGAGGTGCGGACAGCCGCCACGCCCACTGGTCCTCCTCTGCACACACCCGACCGCCGGAGTCCGGTCGCGCGACGTGGAAGCCTACCGGCGGCCGGACATGCAGCGAGGAATAGAGGTGCCGTCGGACCGGTTCACCCCTGTAGACTGCACGGCAGATTGACAACTCAAGAGGGGCTGATTGGTTTCGACTTGGGACGTTTCGTTCCAGGAGAAGCGGGTCGAGGATCCATGCTTATCTCGTTAACGATGCATGGAAACCAATAACTGCCAACGCTAAGCGCAGTTCGTTCACCCTCGCTGCCTGACAGCGAGCGTGACGGGTCAGACTGAGTGTGCCTCCGCCTCAGATTCTGGCCTCAGCTAGGAGGCTTGCTGTGTCGCCCTCGTCGGAGGGGCGGCACGGGACTCTCATCCGACTGAGCCTGTCGACGACGTGTCCGTACGAGCGTCGGGGCTGAGAAAACGTCTTACGGACTGCACCCGGAGAAGACCTGGCACTGCGCTCGAGGACCCGGGTTCGATTCCCGGCAGCTCCACCAACCAACCGGTCACGACGCGGTCCCGGCAGGGATCGTCTCCGCGTGATCGGCAGCCTCTTGAGAACAGCCCAGGATCCGCGAGGGTCCTGGGCTGTTTCGTGTGCGGCGGCAAGCCAGCGGTGGACGTCGCGCACCTCACATCGACGTGGCGGCTGTTCCGGAAGACCTGTCCTCCCGACGGTGTTGGAACTAGTGAGAACCCGAAATGGAGCCGCTGTCATGGAACTCGTCCTGCTTGCCGCCGGAGTCGCTGCGCTGACCGCCTACGCGCACCGGCACCCGGCACCGTCGTACGCCCCGCTCGACACCTACACCGGTTGGCTCGTGCGCCGGCAGAAGCCGTCCCTGCACCGCTGACCCCCTCGAAGGCCCGCTCGACCGGGCGTGAGGGCTACTGCCAGGGAGTCGTGCGTGCCACGTCCAAGGTGCGCTGCAGGTCGAACGGCGTCGCCTGCCGGTACAGCCAGGGGCGACCGAACCAGAGGTAGGCGTCGACCCACCGGCTCGCGTACTTCCGCTGCGTCTCGGTCAGCCCCCACTCCGCCGCGGCCACCTTGGCCGTCGGCGGGATGCCGAGCGTGTTGCAGCGTCGCTCGGTCTTGGTGCGGCAGGTCTCGGAGTTGTTGAAGTCGCCGTCGGGGTGCTTGGCCCAGTACTGCGGATAGGTGAACGGCCGGCCGTTGTCGGCGGTGTCGACGACGAAGTGCCGGTCGGGCACGCCGGCCTCGGCCAGCGCCGCCACGAGCTGCCGCCCGTAGACGATCTCGTCGCCGAGGGCCGTGTAGTGCGTCGCGCCCAACGCGAAGCCGCGAACGTGGCGGATCCCGGACTCCAGCAGCATGTCGCGCGCGACGTCGACCTTCAGCCAGTCGGCGGAGGAGGCGTCGAGGTAGATGTGGGTGTTCGGCAGCTTCCCGAACACTCTCGCGGCGTACTCGGTCATCTCCCAGCGGACCCGCGGACGCCAGATGCCGTCCTTGCGGGTGATCCCCAGGTCGGGCTCCAGGACCATCGCCACCCGGGCGTCGCCGATGGCCCGTGCCGCGTTGTCGACCCAGCTTCGGTAGTAGGGCGGGTAGCCGTCCGGCAGCGGCTTGCGCCAGTTCAGCTCTCCCTCGGGCCACAGACCGAAGACCGCCATGTGGATCAGCACGTCCTCGGTGCCGGCCTCCCGCTGGGTGGTCTCGACGTAGTCGCGCACCTTGCTCGCGATGTCGCGTGCCGGGATCCACGACCCCATCCAGCGGACCCGGGGACGGAGCGCGACCTTCGCCAGCAGCTTCTTCCGGTCTCCCGAGGCCGCCTGCCAGGCGGGGTACACGCCGTCCTGACCGCCGGTGTAGACGCCCCACGGGCCGTCCGCCAGCGGGTTCTCGGGAGCCGCTGACCGTGCGCCGGCCGTCGGGGTGGCGACCGAGCTGACGGTCGCGAGGCCGGCGACGAGCGCCGTGAGCACGACGACGGACAGGAGCCGAGCCAGCGGACGGGTACGGCGGTGGGGGGCGCGCGGTGCGTCGGGTCCGCGGAGCAGGGAGAGGGCCATGAGGGAGGGGCGTCCTTCAGGTGCGGGGGTGGTCAAGGGACGGTCACCCCTCCTGATCGTCCGGGAGGCGCCCGACCTGCGGAGTCTGAACCGTTCGGCGTCGCGACCACGACAGACGGTGCAGAGACCCGGACCGGAGGTTAGGTCATGGACGTGCGCAGCCTGACTGTCGGGGTCAGCCCTCCGAGGCTCCCGGGGTCGGCGCGGCGGCGTTGCTGCGCCGGGTCTGCCAGGCCTTCTTGGCCGCCCTGCTGCGCTTGCGGCGCAGCCGTTCCGCCTCGAGCCGACGCCGTTCCAGGGCCCGCTCCTGCCGTCGCACCTGGTTCTCCGCTCGACGCCGCTCGGCCTCGATGACCGCGGGGGAGCGGACCGGCCAGTGGTACGGCAGGTCGTCCGGCACCTCGGGGAACATCGGCCGGTAGAACGCCGGGTCCTTGCGCACCAGCGCCGACTGGTGGCTGCGGTGCACGGTCTCGTCCCCGAGCCAGGGAGGCAGGGCGCCTGCCTCCGCCAGCTCGTCCTGGGTGCGGACGTGCGTCACCCCGGACTGGCGCAGGTCGGTCGCGATGGTCAGAGCGCAGGTGTCGCCGAAGCCGAGCTCGGTCCACACGTCGCAGCAGACGAAGCCGTAGCGGCCGAGCGCCTCCTCGAACCCCTTCCACATCAGCACGGCGGGGTGGTTCGCCCAGCCGTAGCCGGGAACGGTCAGCGCCCGCACGACCTGGATGGTCTCGACCCGCTGCTTCCCGAGCCGCTTGGCGTCGAGGGCGCGGACGGAGCGCTCGAAGTCGGGGTAGGGGAGGAACGTCTGCACGGCTCCAGCCTGCCCCGGGCCTGCGGGTCCGACACGACGGAGTCAGCCCCAGCTCAGTCCGGCTGCTCGACCGGGCAGAAGTACGCCGTACGCCCAGCCACGGTCGCCACGGTGACCGGCGCGCCGCAGTCCCGGCAGTGGTCCTGCTTGTAGACGTGACGCGACTCCGACTCCGGAAGGGCGAGCCGGTCCTCGGAGTCGACGGTGATGATCCGCCCGTCCTCGACGGCCTGGGTCATCATCGCCTGCAGCACGCCCCACAGCTCCGTGAGCTCGTCGGGGGTGAGGGCCCGGCTCGGGCGTCCGGGGTTGACCCCGACCGCGTGGAGGGCCTCGTTGCGGAACACGTTGCCGACTCCGGCGATCACCGCCTGGTCGAGGAGTGCTGCGCCGATCGGTCGTGGGTCCGCGGCCAAGGCGGCCACCGCAGCGGGGGCGTCGGCATCGGGCCGCAGCGGGTCGGGACCGAGCGCCGAGGTGACCCGCCGGACGCCGTCCTCGTCGAGAAGCTCGCACACGCTCGGCGCGATCAGGTCCCAGGCCACGACCGGGGTGGCGAGCCGCAGCCGGACCTGCTTCAGCGGCGGAGCCGTCGGGTCGGCGTACCGGAACCACTTGCCCTGCATCCCGAGGTGCACGTGCACGCTGCCGGTGGAGGCGTTGAGGAAGAGGTGCTTGCCGAAGGCGTCGGTGCCCTCCAGGTGCTCACCGTCGATCCGGGCGGCCCCGTCTGCGAACCGGCCCTGCGGCGACGACGCCCGCAGGGGGACACCCGCGAGCTCCCCGAGGTCCCGCGCCAACCGGTGGACGGTGTGACCCTCAGGCACTGCCAGGCTCCGTCATGCCCCCGAACCTCCGCATCAGTCGACAGTAGCGACTCGCCACCAACTCGTTCCACGGACAGCCAGGGACCCGCAGCCCTACCCTCAGGGGTGATCTCGATGCCTGCTCGTCCCAGTCTGGCTGTCGCCACCGTCTCCCTGCTCCTTCTCGCCGCGTGCAGCGGCGGAGGCGCCTCGGGCGCCGAGAAGGAGTCCGGCGACGAAGGCGGGCACACCGGCCGCGAGGGTGACGGGTGGACGGTCCTGCACTACTCGATGGGTGACACGAACCTCGAGCCGTTCATGGTCGAGGACGTCAACGAGATCGGCGAGGTCGGCTCCAACGAGAACCTGCAGGTCCGCGAGCTCATGGACCGTTCCGCCGAGTACGGCGAGGACCCGCTGCTCGACCAGGGCGACTGGGTCGGCGCGCGGGTGCTCGACATCGGTCAGGGCGGGACCACCGAGCTGGTCGAGGACATGGGTGACGTGAACTCCGCCGACCCGCAGGTGCTGGCGGACTTCATCGCCGAGGGCATCGAGGCCCACCGCGCCGGGCACTACGCGCTGATCATCTCCGACCACGGTGCGTCGTGGCCGGGCATCGGTCCCGACGAGGGCAGCGACTTCGACGTGCTGGACCTGGCCGAGATCACCGAGGCCGTCTCGAGCGGCCTGGAGCGGGCCGGCGTCGACAAGCTGGACCTGCTCGGCTTCGACGCGTGCCTGATGGCCAACTACGAGGTCGCGAGCGCGGTGGCACCCTTCGCGGACCGGATGGTGGCCTCCCAGGAGCTGGAGCCGGGACACGGGTGGGACTACCGGTCGCTGCAGCTGCTCGCCGACGACCCCGACGCGACCGCCGACGAGCTCGGCGCAGAGCTGCTTGCCGGTTTCGCAGGCCAGGCCGAGGAGCAGGGCACCCAGGACCAGATCACGCTGTCGCTCCTCGATCTCACCAAGATGGACGCGGTCGACGAGGCCTTCGAGACGTTCGCCGGTGCGCTCACCGACGAGTCCGACACGGTGGCACCGGCGGTCGGCCAGTCCGAGGCCACGACCCTCGCCTTCGGCAAGAGCCCGGACGAGTCGCAGGACAAGCACCTCAGCGACCTGGGTCTCCTCGTGTCGTCGATCGGTGACTCCGCCCCTGAGGTCGCCGACCAGGCGGAGGCCTTGGTCGCCGCCCTCGACGACGCCGTGCTCGACCGTGTCGAGGGAGTGGGAACCGCAGGGGCGACCGGGCTGTCGGTCTACCTGCCGCCGGTCGAGGAGCTCGCGGACCCGGCCTACTCCGACGTGGAGAGTGCCGACCCGTGGGGCGGCTTCCTCGAGAGCTACTACGAGGTCGGCGAGGCGATCCCGAGCGACGAGCAACCGGTCTTCCTCGAGGGCGACCAGGGGCCGGACGTCAGCTTCGACCGCGACGGCAGCATCACGCTCACCGGCACCTTCGACGCAGCCACGATCGGCAACGTCACCGAGGCGACGATCAGCTACGCGCTGACGAACAACGACGGCTCGATCACCTACCTCGGCGAGGAGATCGCGGACTTCGCCGAGGAGGCGGGGAGCGGTGTGGTCTCGGGCAACTACGACCTCACCGTCCTGCAGCTGTCGGACGGCGAGGACTCGGCGCTCGCCTACGTCGAGCTCAATCTCAGCGACGACCTCAGCACGGCGTTCTTCGACGTGCCGATGACCTACTACGCCTCCACCGATCGTCAGCAGAGCGACCCCAAGGACGCGCTGCTCTCGCTGGTCCTCGACATCGAGGCCGGCGAGTTCGTCAGCGAGACGCTCTACACCTACGACGAGGTCTCCGGCGGGTACGGCGAGCTCGCACCCGACCCCAAGGGGATCGTGGTGCCTGACGTGCTGACGATCACCGCTGACGGCGAGCAGCTGTGGGAGCCGACGACCGACGTGGGTCTCTACTCCGACGTGGCGAACCTGACCTACGAGTTCGTGCCGCTCGACTCCGGGACGACGATCCAGGCCGACCTCACGCTGTACGACTTCGGGGGCAACGCCAGCGTCCTCAGCTCGCTCGTCGAGGTGCCGTGAGCACGAAGCGGCGTCGGGCCTCCCTATCCTGACCCGGTGGCGACGGTTCACCAGCTGAGCAGGAGCGATGCCCGCAGGGTCGCGGTGCGCGCGCAGCTGCTGACCCGTGAGCGGCCGACCGACCTCGTCGAGACCGTCCGCCGGTTGTCGTTCCTCCAGCTGGACCCGATCAGCGCCGTGGCGCCCAGTGCCGACCTGGTGCTGTGGAGCCGCCTCGGCTCGACGTACTCGCCCCAGGACCTGCGGGACGCGGTCGACGAGCAGCGGCTCATCGAGCTGCGCGGGACGTTGCGACCCGCGGAGGACCTCGTCCTGTTCCGCGCCGAGATGGCCGAGTGGCCGGGGGCCGGCGAGCTGGCCGAGTGGCAGGAGGCCCGGCGTGGTTGGGTCGAGGCCAACAACGGGTGCCGCGAGGACATCCTCGACCGGCTCCGCGCCGACGGGCCCCTGCCGTCCCGCGAGCTGCCCGACACCTGCGTCCAGCCGTGGAGGTCGACCGGCTGGACCAACAGCAAGAACGTCACGATGCTGCTCGAGCTGCTCGTCGCCCGCGGCGAGGTCGCGGTGGCCGGCCGGGCCGGACGGGACCGCCTGTGGGACCTGGCCTCCCGCGTCTACCCCGACGACCCGGTCGTGCCGTCGGCCGAGGCGCCCGCCCGGCGCAACGAGCGCCGGCTCCGGTCGCTCGGCATCGCTCGCGCCCGTGCCCGGGTGACACCGGGGGAGCCGGTCGACGTCGGCGAGGCCGGTGAGCCGGCCGTGGTCGAGGGAGTGGCGGGGGAGTGGCGGGTGGAGCCGTCCCTGCTCGACGAGGCGTTCGCCGGGAGGGCCGCGCTGCTCTCGCCGTTCGACCGACTCGTCCACGACCGCACGCGGATGGCGGAGCTGTTCGAGTTCGAGTACTACCTCGAGATGTACAAGCCCGCGGCCAAGCGCCGCTGGGGCTACTACGCGCTTCCGATCCTGTACGGCGACAGGCTGGTCGGGAAGCTCGACGCCACCGCCGACCGCAAGGAGGGCGAGCTCCGCGTGGCAGCCGTCCACCAGGACGTGCCGTTCACCAAGGCGATCCGTTCGGCCGTCGACGACGAGGTCGCCGAGCTCGCGCGCTGGCTCGGGCTGGAGGTCGTCCGGGAGCCGGCCTGAGGCGACCGGCTGCGCTGAGGCAGGATGCCGCCATGGACCTGTCCCTGTTCGAGGCCGACGGCGACGCGCTCGTCCCCACCGGCATCGCCCGCAGCATGTGGAGCGACAACCAGATGCACGGCGTGGCGATCAGCGGCGCCCTGTCGCGCGCGATCGAGCACTGCGTGGACGATGCGGGGCGCGACGACCTCCGACCGGCCCGGATGACCGTCGACCTCTTCCGTCCCGCGACGATGGACCCGTGCCTGGTGACCACCGAGATCGTGCGCGAGGGCCGGCGGATCTGCCTCGTCGACGCCCTGCTCACCCAGGACGGGCAGCGGGTCGCCCGGGCGAGTGCGATCTTCCTCAAGCCCAGCGCCTCGGCGGCCGGTGAGGTGTGGGCGCCGAGCGAGCGGCCGGAGCCGCCACCGGAGGACGTCGCCCCGGTGTCGTCGGAGCCGCGCGTGCCGTTCTTCCACAGCGACGCGGGCTGGACCCAGAAGTTCGGTGACCACCAGGACGGCTCACGCAAGGCGTCGTGGAACACCGGGTTGCCGGTGGTCAGCGGCGAGGAGGTGACCCCGTTCCAGGCGGTGGCGGCGATGGCCGACGGCGCGAGCCTGGTGACGAACTGGGGCAGCGAGGGCGTGCAGTACATCAACACCGACATCACGCTCACCCTCGCCCGGCTGCCTGAGGGGGTGGAGGTCGGGCTGGCGGCGGTCGACCGCGTCGAGCACGACGGGATCGCGGTGGGCACTGCGACGGTGTTCGACCGGTCGGGAGCGCTGGGCACGGCCGTGGTGACCTCGCTGGTCAACGCCCGCCGTACGGTCGACTTCGACGGGGTGGAGTACTCCGACGACGGACAGCGCCGCCGGAAGCAGAGCTAGGCGTCAGAGCTTCTCGAGCTTGTGGAACGGGCTCACGATGCGCACGGTCTGCGACCCGAAGTCGACGGTGACAGCCGCCTCCTCGACCCCGACCACGCGGCCCAGGCCGTACCGGTCGTGCGAGACGCGGTCCTCGACCGCGTACTCCTCGACTGCCTGCTCAGGCTGAGGCTGGAAGGGGCTGCTGGCGAGGTGGCGGCGCTGACCGGCGGATCGAGGTTTCATCACTCCTAGTATGCGCCCTCCGCGAAGCGAACCACGCATGATGGAGTTTCCGCATGACCGATGAGCAGATCAGCGGCGCGAACGCCCTCGACGAGCTGCTGGCCCGCAGGGCGCTGACCGAGGACGCCGCGAGGGTCGAAAAGGTGGCCCGTCGGCACGCCGCCGGCGGCCGGACCGCACGGGAGAACATCGCCGACCTCGTCGACGACGGGTCCTTCGTGGAGTACGGCCGCTTCATCACCGCCGCCCAGGAGCAGCGCCGCAGCGTCGAGGAGCTGATCCGGAGCACCCCGGCCGACGGCCTGGTCGGCGGCACCGCCACCGTCAACGCCGACCTCTTCGGCGACCGCGCCGCCTGCGGGGTGCTGTCCTACGACTACCTGGTGATGGCCGGCACCCAGGGGATGCGTGGCCACCACAAGTCCGACCGGCTCATCGGCCTCGTCGAGCGGCTGCGCCTGCCGGCGGTGTTCTTCGCCGAGGGTGGAGGCGGACGCCCGGGCGACACCGACTTCCCGCTGGTCTCGGCCCTCGACGTCGATTCGTTCGCCCTCTGGGCACGGCTGTCCGGGGTGGTCCCGAGGATCGCTGTCGTGGCCGGGCGGTGCTTCGCCGGGAACGCCGTCATCGCCGGCTGCTCCGACCTCATCGTCGCCACGCGCAACGCCAACCTGGGCATGGCCGGCCCGGCGATGATCGCCGGCGGCGGGCTCGGCCACTTCGAGGCCGACGAGATCGGCCCGATCGACGTGCAGACCCGCAACGGCGTCGTCGACGTGGAGGTCGCCGACGAGGCGGAGGCCGTCCGGGTGACGAAGCAGCTGCTCGGCTACTTCCAGGGTGATCTCGGCGAGTGGACCGCTCCGGACCAGACCTCGCTGAGGAGCACCATCCCGGAGCGCGACCGGCAGGCGTTCGACATGCGGCCGGTGGTCAGCACGCTGGCCGACGAGGGGACCGTGACGTTCCTCCGCGAGAGGTTCGCGCCGGAGATGGTCACCGCACTGGGCCGGATCGAGGGCCGGACCGTCGGCTTCGTGGGCAACCAGTCGATGCACATGGCCGGCGCCATCACGAGCGACGCCGCCGACAAGGCTGCGCGCTTCCTCCAGCTGTGCGACTCCTTCGGCTTCCCCGTCGTCTCGCTCGTCGACACCCCCGGGATGATGGTCGGCCCGGACGCCGAGGCGACCGGGCTCGTGCGGCACTCCTCGCGCTTGCTCGTCGCCGGCGCTCGGCTGCAGGTGCCGCTCGTCGGCGTCGTCGTACGCCGTGGCTACGGACTCGGCGCGCAGGCGATGCTTGGTGGCAGCACCCGGCAACCCCTGCTCATGGTGGCCTGGCCGGACGCCCACCTGGGGCCGATGGGGCTCGAAGGCGCCGTGCGGCTGGCGATGCGCGGCGAGCTCGAGGCGATGGACCCGGCGGAGCGGGAGCGGACCGTGCGTGAGCTCACCGCGGCCTACCGGGAGCACGCGAAGGCGCTCAACGCGGCCCGCATGTTCGAGATCGACGACGTGATCGACCCCGCGGAGACCCGATCGCTGGTCGCGGCGACGTTCGCGGCGGCCGCCGCCCAGGGCGGCATCACCGGGAGCGGGCGGCCTGTCGACACGTGGTGAGCCGGACACCTGGCTAGGATTCGGAGCACTCGGACGGCAGGAGCTGCGATGAACCTGGAGAAGGTGGTCTTCGGCTTCTTCGTGCTGCTCGCTGCGACCCTCAACTTCGGCTTCTTCCTCGGCGACATGAGCGACCCCGAGCTGCACAACTCCTACGAGCTGTTCGCCGCGGTCGTGGTCAACCTGATCGCCACCGTGCTGAAGTTCGGCGACCGCACCCAGATCGGGGCGGTGCACCTGGCCACCAGCCTCGTCGCCAGCCTGCAGCTGATCGCCGCCGCCCTCGTCTGGACCTACGGCTCCGAGGTGTCCGCCGGAGGGATGGACGGCGAGACGATGGCAGCCGTGGTGTCCCTCTCCGGAGGAGCGCTGCTGGCCAACATCGTCTCGGTGGTGCTGCTCGTCGTGGAGACCGTCTCCTTCCAGCGTCGCTGAGCTCCGGAGCAGCCGTGAGCAGCCCAGTCAGCAGCCAGACGAGCAACCTCCCGGTGGTCGAGACGCGCCGGCCCTCGACCGGCATCCTCCTGGTGCTGCGGCGGATGCGCACACCGATCATCGTGCTCATCGGCATCTTCGCGCTGAGCACGGTCGGCCTCACGCTCGTGCCGGGTGAGGACCCGCAGGGGAACCCGCACCGGCTCAGCATCTTCGAGGCGTTCTACTTCATGGCCTACACCGCCAGCACGATCGGTTTCGGTGAGCTGCCCTACCCGTTCACGCCCGCCCAGCGGCTGTGGGTCACGGTGTCGATCTTCATGGCGGTCACCGGCTGGGCCTATGCGATCGGCTCGCTGCTCTCGCTCATGCAGGACCGGGCCTTCCGGGCCGCGCTCGCCCGCAGGCACTTCGTGAACAAGGTCCGGCACCTGGGGGAGCCGTTCCTCGTCCTCGTCGGCTACGGCAACGCCACCCGCTCCCTCGCCCGGTCGCTCGACGAGATGGGCCGCCGGTTCGTGGTGGTCGACGACGACGAGGAGCGCATCGCCGGCGTCGAGCTCGATGCCTACCGGGCGGACAGCCCGGCGCTGCTGGGCAACGCCCGCGACACCGAGGTGATGGCGCTGGCCGGAGCCGCCCACCCCCGGTGCGAGGGGGTCGTCGCCCTCACCGGCGACGACGACACCAACCTGGACGTGGCGATGACGGTCGGGCTGCTGCGCCCCGGGCTGCCGGTGATCGCCCGGACGAGCTCCCGGGACATCGCCGACCGGATGGAGCTCTTCGGGGCCTCGGAGGTCGTGAACCCGCTGGACCGGTTCGGCGACCACCTGCGGATCCTGCTGCGCTCACCGGCGTCGTACCAGCTGATGGTGTGGCTGACCAGCTCGCCCGGCTCACCCCTGCCGCCTCGGAGGGATCCGCTCCCCACCGGACGCTGGGTGGTCAGCGGCGACGGCCGCTTCGGGCGCGAGCTGACCGAGGACCTCCGGGCGGAGGGCATCGAGGTCGACCTCGTCGGCGGCGGCCACCCCGACAGCACCAGCGACAGCGTCCAGGCCGGGGACCTCGACGCCGAGCACCTGCAGGGCGCCGTCGCCTTCGTCGCCGCGACCGAGAGCGACATGACCAACCTGTGGCTGCTGCGCACGGCCCAGCAGATGAACCCCGACCTGTTCCTCGTCGCGCTGCAGAACCGGGCGTCGAACGCCCGGCTCTACGAGTCCGCCGGGGTCGACTTCGGGATGCTGCCCGCGGAGCTGATCGTCCACGAGGTGCTGGCCCGGCTGGCGAACCCCGAGCTGATGCAGTTCCTGCCGCGCGTGCCCCACATGGGGGAGGAGTGGTCCGACGCGATGGTCGAGCGGCTCGTCAGCGCCGGCGGGGACGGGGCACCCGACCTGTGGCGCATCGTGCTGGACCAGCGCGAGGCTCCCGGCGTGCAGCACTGGCTCTCTGACGGCCACCTGACGCTCAGCGACCTCCTCCGCGACCCCCACGACCGTGACCACGCACTCCACATCGTGCCGCTGGTGCACGTCCGGGACGAGGAGGGCACGATCGCGCCCGAGCCCGAGCTGCTGCTGGAGCCCGGCGACGTGCTGCTGCTCGCCGCCCCCGCGAGTGCCCGGCGCACCCTGGCCGACACGCTCGCGCACCCCTCCACGGCTGCCTACGTCGTCGAAGACCGGGTGGTGCCGTCCAGCTGGGTGTGGCGCAAGCTCACCCGCACGTCTCTCTAGGGGTCGGCACGTGTCCACGGGACGCGACGAGAGGGTCGCGGTGGTCCTGTCGGGGGCCGCTGCCCGGGGAGCCTTCCAGGCCGGTGCACTCGAGGTGCTCGTCCCGTGGCTGGACCGGCAGGGGCTGCGTCCCACGATCTGGCTCGGCACCAGCGCCGGCAGCATCAACACGGTCCTGTGGGGTGCCCGTGCACACCTCGACCCCGCCGATGCGGCCGCCGAGGTCACCGGCACCTGGCTGCGGATGAGCGACGACGACGTCTACGAGCCGCTCCCGCTGACTCTTCCGCGGATCGGCCTGCAGTTCGCCGGCGGCGCGCTGCTCGGCCGTGGCCACGGGACCACCAGCCTCCTCGACACCGCCCCGCTGCGCCGCACCGGCGAGGAGGTGCTGCGCACGGACCTGCTGCGCGAGAACCTCGCGTCCGGTGTGCTGTCGGCGGTGGGGGTCGTCGCCACCCGGATGCCCGACGAGCGCGACGCGGAGGTCGCAGGCACCGCCAGTGGCCGGAGCGTGCTCTTCCTCGACGAGCACACCCCGGACGAGTACGACGGCGACCCGGACCGGGCCCTCGACGTCGTCCGCGGACCGATCATCGCCGACCACGTCCTCGCCTCGTCGGCGATCCCGGTGGCGTTCCCGCCCGTCCGGCTGCCCGCTCCCGCCGCGGGCTGGTACGTCGACGGAGGGGTCCGGCTCAACACGCCGCTGCACCCGGCAGTCGGCCTGGGAGCCGACCGGGTCGTCCTGGTCTCGGCGACCTCCACGTCGTACGCGCAGGCGGCGGAGCCGGGGCTCGTTGGAAGGACTCCCGACATCGCGGACGCGGCTGCGCAGGTGCTCCACGCCACGCTCGCCGACCGCACCACCGAGGACCTGCGCGCGCTGCGCCGCACCAACCGGCTGGTCGACGCTGTCGACCGGGCGGGCCGGTCCGGGCTGCTTGCGGACGGTGCCGGCCGGCCCTACCGGAAGGTGCCGGTCGTGGCGGTCAGCCCGGCGCCCGGCGCGATGGGGCGGACGGCCGACCGCATCTTCCGCGACCGCACCCGCGGGCTGGGCCGGCTCCGCGAGCTCGACAACTGGCTGCTGGGCCGTGCCCTCAGGGGCGCCGGTGACGAGGTCGGCCGCCGCGAGCTGCTGAGCTACCTGTTCTTCGACGAGGAGTACTTCGCAGCGGGCGCCGCACTCGGTCGGGCCGCCGCGGAGCAGGCCCTGGCCGTCGGCTGGCAGCTCTGAGCCCGCTCCGCTGTCGCGCTGTCGCGTGTGAGCGCGTGGTGTCCGTCAGACGCCGATCGTGCGCCACGGACCCCAGATCGCGAACGACAGGCCTCTGCTGGCCTGGATGTTCACGAACAGCGTCCTGCCGTCCGGGCTGAACGTCGAGCCGGCGAACTCGTCACCGAACCGGTCCTCGTCGCCCGCGCTGGTGCGCAGCCGGTTGAGCGCGATGTCCCAGATCTTGCCGTTGGTGGAGAGCCCCCGCAGGTAGTTGTCCCCGGCGCTGTCCTCGCAGAGCACGAGCGTGCCGCGCGGGGACGTGGTGATGTTGTCGGGGAAGTCGAGGGTCTCCTGGTCCGGCGACTGGTAGACGCAGGTCAGCGTCTTCCTCCGCGGGTCGTACCCCCAGACCTGGCCGAACCCGTTGCCGAATCCCTTCGACGAGTCCGACGGAGCCGTCTCCCGATCTCCGCCGCCCTGGGTCGAGGTGAAGTAGATGATGCCGTCCTGGTGGACGGTGCCCTCCAGCCGCGAGAACAGCGCTGCCCCCTTGGCCCGACCCTGGTTGCCGACGAAGGTGAGCGCCTCGTCGTTCGTGGTCGTGGGCTCGCCCTCGCTGCCGGTGGGGAACACCGCGTTCGGCTCGTTGATCCGCACCCACTCGACGTCGTACGTCCGGCCTTGCTCCTGTCGGCCCTCGAGGTGCTTGTTGTCCCGACCCTTGACCTTGAGCATGTGGAGCACGCCGTCGTTGTCCAGCCGACCGGTCTTCATCGGGTCGGTCTGCGGGGTGTAGCGGTAGAAGCCCGACGGGAACGCGAAGTTGTCCTCGCTCAGGTAGAGCGCCCCGCCCTGGGGGTCGTAGGCCACCGACTCGTGGGCGAAGCGACCCGCCTGCGTGATCGGCTCGCGGGAGGCCCACTCGCCGGCGGGCACCTCGAACACGTAGCCGTGCGGCTTCTTCAGCGCAGCGTTGGACGCGCCGGTGAAGTCCGGGCCGACGTCCGGGCCGTTCACGGTTTCCTCGCAGGTCATCCAGCTGCCCCACGGCATGACCCCGCCACTGCAGTTCATCATCGTGCCGTTGAGGCTGGTGTAGGCACTGAGCACGCGACCCCGCTTGGTCACCCGGATGGTGGTGGTGCCGCCACCCGCCGCCTCGTCGTACGGCGTGTCCGGGCCGAAGGCTCCCTTGGAGCCGTTGACCTCGTGGTTGCGCACCAGGATCACCGTGTCGCCGCTGCCCTGGAAGGCGCCCATCCCGTCGTGGCGGCCAGGGAGCTGCGTGCCGTCGTCGAGGACGACCGGCGAGCCGTCGGCGGTGTCGGTGTCGTGGAAGGAGCGGTAGCGGAACCCTTCCGGCAGGTGCAGCCGGACCTTGCCGTCGCGCTCGTCGGGGACAGGGAAGAGCTCCACGTTGCGGGGGTAGCGCCCGGCGGCCTCGGCGGGCAGTGCGGCGAAGCCCGCGAACGGGCCACCTGCGAGAGCGGCGGCGGCGCCTGACTTCAGGACGGTACGGCGGTCGACGGTCATGTGTCGTCCCTCCAGGGATGCGTAGGAGTGGACGCACCACACTATGTCGACTCGCCGGTCCCAGCCAGGTCCACCACGACCTCGAGCGAGCCGCGCACGGTCGGCGTCACGGTCGTCGGACCGAGTCGGGCGAGCATCGCGACCGCTGCCGGGTTGTCCTCGGCGACCTCGGTGACGAGCCTGGTCAGCCCTTGCGGACACAGCCGCATCAGCTCGTCGAGGAGGACCGTGGCGATCCCTCGACCGTGCCACGCGTCGAGCACGGTCACCGCCACGTCCGCGTCGGTGGGGTGGTCGTCGTAGCGGATCAGCCGCGCGATCGCGACCTTCTGGGGCGGTCCGTCCACAGGGTGCACGGTGAGCACGAGCGCGACGTGGTCGATCCAGTCGACGTCGTCCACCAGCTGGTCGAGCATCCGGTCGGTCAGGTTCGGGACCGCGGTGAGGAAGCGGTGGAACTGGGACTCGGGGGAGAGGCTCTCGTAGGACGCGCGCAGCAGGCCCCGGTCCTCGCGCCGGGCCGGTGAGATGGTGGCGCGGGTGCCGTCGCGCAGCACCGCCTCCCGAAGGACGACCTCGTCAGCCACGCCTGCCTCCCCTCGTCGGCGATCCTAGGCAGGCGCCCGGAACCGCCGATGACCGTTTCGGGACCTCCAGCACACGGTGCCCGGTTTCGTCCCGCCGAGCCGTGACCGTCGTCCCTGGTTGGGACACCCGACGGCGGGGAACCATTCGGACATTGGGGGTGTCCGATTTGCGTAACCTTGTCGGGTTGACGCCGTTGGACACGTGTCACCGTGAGGCGGGGGTCTCACGACACGCGAGGAGGGCACGATGAGCTTCAAGGCGTACACGTTGCTGGGGGTGTCTCCCGGGGCGACGGTGGCCGAGATCAAGGCTGCCTACCGGGAACGAGCGAGGCAGATCCACCCGGACCGGTTCGTCGACGACCCGCGGAAGGCGCGGGCCGCCCACGAGGCGTTCGTCGAGCTGGGTTCGGCGTTCCGCGTCGCGCTGGCCACCGCTGCGGCCGCTGACGCGGCGTCGGTCGCGGTCCGGGCGGCCGCGCAGTCGGCGCAGGCGGCGGCGCGCTCGACGCAGCAGGGCCGGCCCGGGGCAGCTCGGCTGCCGCGAGCCACGTTCCCGCCGCAGGTGCCGCAGGTGCCGCAGCAACGCCGATCGACACCGCAGCGGCCGGGCGACGGTGGGCGGGCCGTGCCTCGGTCGCGCGTCGTGCAGCGACCGACCGTGACGCCGGTCCGGCAGGACGACCCGATGCTGGTGCTCCTGACCGTGCCGCAGCGGTGCGCGCGCCCGTGGTCGGCGCACTCGTTGGAGGTCTGGGCGCTCACGCTGGTCCCCGAGGCCCGTCGGCACCTCGCGGAGGCGAAGCGGCTGGCCAGGGGGAGCGGCGTCGCGTCCCAACGCCACTTCACGACGGCCACCGCGCACGCGTTGCTGACGTTGACCGTCAACGGGCTCAACGGCCCGCGCGTGATGGGGGTGGTCGGTCACCTCGACCTGGCCTACGACGCCCTCGAGATCGTCCTCCCGCGCGAGGTGGTCGACCGGCTCCCGGCGCGGGTCACGGCTCTCGGTCCGGTCGGCCGTGAGCCGGCCCAGGCGCCGGGACAGCGGCTGCTCGCGTTCTGCGCGGCCGGCGGGGCGCTGGCGGGGCTGGCCGCGTGGACGCAGCTCTTCGGGTTCCTCGGCGGGTGAGCCCAGGTCGTACGCCGGGGTCCGGCTGCCTGTTCTGCGCGATCGTCGCGGGCGAGCAGCCGGCCACGATGGTGCTCGAGGAGGAGCACCTCGTCGCCTTCCTCGACATCCGACCGGTCTTCAAGGGTCACACGCTGCTCGTCCCGCGCCGCCACGTCGCGACGCTGCCCGAGCTGCCGGCCGAGCTGCGTGACCCGCTCCTCGAGACGACCCAGCGGCTCAGCACGGCGGTGGTGGCGGGACTGGGCGCGCAGGGCTCGTT
This sequence comes from uncultured Nocardioidaceae bacterium, assembly GCA_902805865.1. Classification (GTDB taxonomy): domain Bacteria; phylum Actinomycetota; class Actinomycetes; order Propionibacteriales; family Nocardioidaceae; genus Marmoricola_A. Next base: position 23,935 of record CADCUK010000061.1, read on the forward strand.
CGTGGCCGTGAACAACGTCGTGAGCCAGAGCGTCCCGCACCTGCACGTGCACGTCGTACCCCGGACCAAGGGGGACGGGCTCCGGGGGTTCTTCTGGCCGCGGACGAAGTACGCGGACGACGACGAGATGGCCGACTACGCCCGCCGGCTGGGAGCAGCGATCTCCAGCGCCGGCTGAGCCTCCGGCGACCGCCGTCGGAACGCGTTCCCGGTGCCCTTCGCGGCGATCCAGACCCCGGCGACGCCGAGGACGGCGCCACCGATCGCGTCGACGAAGTAGTGCCAGCCCAGGTAGACGGTCGCGACGACGGTGAGCGCGAGGAAGACCCAGAGGAACAGGCGCACGGCCTTGTCGAGCCGGAGCAGCTCGGCCATCAGGCACATCGTGACGCTGATCCCGACGTGCAGGGAGGCGAACGCGGCGATCGTCTGCACGGCGTCGGTGGTGAACGGGTTGACGAGCACCTCGTGCCGCTCCTCCATCATCATCCGCTGCAGGCCGGTGACGCTGGTCTCTGCGAGCCCGGCGAAGGTCTCTGGCTGGGCGTAGATCGGCCCCAGGCTCGGGACGAGGAAGTACGCCGTCACGCCCAGCACCCAGTCGACCGCGATCGCCGTGACGTACCAGGCTCCGGCCCGGGCGTCGCGCGACCAGACGAGCGCCACCACGAGCGAGGCCGGGACCATCACGATCCAGGCGATGTAGATGAACGAGAAGAAGTGGGCAGCCACGCCGGTCCCGAGCAGGTCGTGCAGCAGCACGGCAGGGTCGTGGCCGAAGAAGAGCAGCCGGTCGATGTCCTCGAGCACGCCGTCCCACAGGTGCCGGTTCACGAACGGCACGAACGACTTCAGGTTCCGGAAGCCCGCGTAGGTGATGTACCAGGCGCCGAGCCCGAGCACCGCGAAGCGCACGTGGGCGAGCGTCCAGCGCTCGCGGACCACGTCCCGTGCGGTGGTGAGCACCCGCAGCGGGTTGCGTGCCCGCCAGAGCGCCCGCGGGACGACGTCGGTGAGGAAGGCGGCGAGGAGCACCACCGGCACCCAGATGTACGCCGGTCCGACGGCGCTGTCGGGGTCGCGGACGGGGAGGTCGTAGATCCAGGCGATGACGAGCGTCGCCAGCGCGACGAAGACCGCCGTACCGACCGCGAAGCTCCACGTACCCTTCTGCACCTTCCGAGAATACCGACATGCGAGACTCCGTACCGCCTGACGAAGGCCCCGACGTGTCGGGACCCGTCGCGACGACGGAGACGGACACGGTTCGGGACGACCAGGGACTGAACGGACGAGAGGTGGGCCGATGAGCCGCTACGCAGGACGAGTCGTGATCGTGACGGGTGCAGCGAGGGGCATCGGTGCCGGCACCGCCAAGCGGTTCGCCGAGGAGGGCGCCTCCGTCGCCGTCCTCGACCTCGACGAGGGATCCGCCGCCGAGACGGCTGCGGGGCTGGGCGCCGAGCGCGCCATCGGCGTGGCGTGCGACGTCTCCGACGCGGCCGCGGTCGACGCCGCGGTCACGCGGGTCGTCGAGGAGCTCGGCCGGCTCGACGTGCTGGTCAACAACGCCGGCATCACCCGGGACAACCTGCTGTTCAAGATGACCGAGGACGACTGGGACCTCGTGATGAACGTGCACCTCAAGGGCGCCTTCCTGATGAGCAAGGCTGCGCAGAAGCACATGACGCAGGCCAAGTACGGCAAGATCCTCAACCTCTCGAGCGTCTCTGCCCTGGGCAACCGCGGGCAGGCGAACTACTCCGCCGCGAAGATGGGCGTCCAGGGATTCACCCGGACCCTCGCGCTCGAGCTGGGGCCGTTCGGCATCAACGTCAACGCGATCGCGCCGGGGTTCATCGTCACCGAGATGACCGACGCCACGGCCGCGCGGCTGAAGATGGAGCCCGAGCAGCTGCGGCAGCTCAACGCCGAGGCGAACCCCGTCCGTCGGGTCGGCTACCCCGAGGACATCGCGGCGGCCGCGGCGTTCCTCTGCAGTGACGAGGCGTCGTACATCACGGGTCAGACGCTCTACGTCGACGGCGGCGCCAAGGTCTGAGGGCCCGGACCCATTTGGGCCAAACGCCTGAAGAGGGACCTTCGGGCCCTCTACCCTCCCTGGGTGCCTGCTTCCGCCACCGGACCGCTCCGCCTCCAGCCCCGCCGTGCGCTCGGAGCGCTGCTCGGTGTGGTCCTGGCGGGCTCGCTGCTGACCGCATCACCGGCCGTCGCCGACGCCGGCACGGGCTCGACGCCGCGCTCGGCCAAGCCGCTGAGCGACGCGGAGCGCGCCGCGAAGGCGTTGGCGGTGGCGAGGCGACAGGTCGGCGACGCCTACAGGTACGGCGCCGAGGGGCCGGACCGGTTCGACTGCTCGGGGTTGGTCTACTTCGCGACTCACAAGGCGGGCTTCTCCTCCGTGCCACGGACCTCCTCGGAGCAGGCCGACCACATGCGTCGGATCAAGCGGTCGAACCTCCGCAGGGGTGACTTCGTCTTCTTCAAGAACAAGGGCGGCGTCTACCACGTCGGGTTCTTCGTCGGGCGCGACGACGGCGACCGGATGATCCTCCACGCCCCGAGCACCGGCAAGGATGTCCGCCGCGACCCGATCTGGACCGACAAGTGGTTCGCCGGCACGCTGCGTGGCGCCTGAGCCACCGCCGCTGCGCCGTTGCATGCTTGGGGGATGCCTTCCGCACGACCGCGTCCCCGCCGCGCACCCAGTGTCCTGGTCGCCCTGGCGACCGTCGCCTGTCTCCTGCTGGCCTCGTGCAGCGACGACGAGAAGGACGCCGCTGCCAAGAAGGCCGCTGAGCGTGAGCAGGTCACCCGCTCGCCGCTGACCGGGCTGCCGGTCGAGGGCAAGGTGCCGACCCACCCGGTGCTTGCGGTGAAGGTGGACAACTCGTCCAACAGCGCGCCGCAGGTCGGCCTGGGGTCCGCCGACCTGGTGGCCGAGGAGCTCGTCGAGGGCGGCATCACCCGGCTCGCCGCGTTCTACTACACCGACGTGCCCGGCAACGTGGGGCCGGTGCGCTCGATGCGCGCCACCGACATCGGCATCGTGCAGCCCCTGGACGCGGTCCTGGTCGCCAGCGGCGGAGCCCCCCCGACGGTCACGCGCGTCAAGGACGCCGGCATCCGCACCTTCACCGAGGGGGCGCCCGGCTACTACCGGGAGACCGGTCGGGTGGCGCCGTACAACCTCTTCATGCGGCTCCAGGAGCTGGCCAAGACCCTCGACGACAGCAAGCCACCAGCGCCGTACCTTCCGTTCGAGTCGTCGCCGTCGCTGCCCAAGGGCGAGCCGGCCACCGGGCTGACCGCCGAGTTCTCCCCCAGCAGCTCCTCGACCTTCGAGCTCCGGGAGGGGCGCTACGTCAACACCGACAGTCTCGCGGCCGCCGACGACCAGTTCGTCGCGGACACCGTGCTGGTCCTGCGCGTCCGCGTCGAGGACGCCGGCTACCAGGACCCGGCGGGCAACCCGGTGCCGGAGACCGTCTTCGACGGGCAGGGCGAGGCGATGATCTTCAACGACGGGCGGCTCGTGAGGGGGACGTGGAGCAAGGACGGCCTTGCCTCCGACATCCGGCTGCGCGCGGGCGGGAAGACCGTGACGCTTCCGCCTGGCAGGGTGTGGATCGAGCTCGTGCCTGCCGACGGGGGATCGGTGACCGTCACGAAGTGAGGTCGGCCTCCGGGTCCTCGGCCGTCTCCGCGGTCAGGTTGGGCGCCAGGTCGGCTGCCGTGGGCACCTCGGCGCCGCTCTCGACCAGCGACCGGATCCCCGCGAGCACCAGCACGATGGCGCCCTCGGCGTCGTCGCTGGCCTGCTGGGGGTCCTCCGCGGTCGAGACGGCGGACCCGGTCGCCGACATCGCACCGAAGAAGAGCCTGGTGAAGGCGCCGGTGGTCGACTCCGGCAACCGGTAGTCGCTGAGCAGCGAGGTGACGATGTCCTGCACGAGGCCGAAGGTGCTGCTCTCCTCGCGCTCGCGGAACCGCTCGTAGCCGAGGACGGCCGGGCCGTCCTGGATGACGATGCGGCGGTAGGCCTCGGTCCGGGTCACCGCGAGGAACTCCCGCAGCCCGGTGATCGCCTTCTCCCACGGGTCGCGGATCGACCGGATCGACCCGCGGATGCGCTCGGTCGCCTGCTCCTCGACGTCCAGGAAGACTGCCTCGAACAGGTCCTGCTTGCCCTTGAAGTGGTGGTAGAGCGCGCCCTTGGTCACCCGCGCCGCGGAGACGATCTCGTCCAGGCTGGTGCCGGCGTACCCCTGGACGGCGAAGCGCTCGAGGGCGGCGTCGACCAGCGCGCGCTTGGTCGAGGCGGAGTACTCCTGGCGCCGCCCGGCCTTCCGCCTCACCAGGTCGTGAGGGAGGGGGATCTTGGCGGTCATGCCCCGCAGCATAAGCGGACAAACGGTGCCGCACATCACCCCCAGTCGGTTTGATACCGCCGGTATGGCGGCGTACCTTGAGTACGTACCGACGGTATGAGAAGGAGACCCCGGAATGCCGAAGCGCCCCCCGACCCTCACCCAGCGACTCCGCTCCGTGTGGGCACACAACTCCGAGATGAGGCGGCCCAGCGGCCCCGACAGCTCGGCGACCACGCGCGACTACAAGGGCAACGACTTCGCTGCCCGCCTCCGGGCGGCTGTGACCGCCCGCGACTGACTCCGACCCCGGCTGCGACGCAACGTCCCGCGCATCTCTCCCTTTGACGCGGGACGTCCCCTCCCAGACGCGACGCAGCCGGGGCTCGGCCCCCGGCGTCTGACGTGACACCATGCAGGAGTGTCGACGGCGCCCAGCATCTCCTACTCGATGACGGTCCGCCTTGAGCTCCCAGCAGGGGGCTCGGCGATCAGCCAGCTCACCACTGCGGTGGAGCAGGCAGGCGGGGTCGTCACCGCGCTCGACGTGTCCGCGTCGGGCACGGACCGGCTCCAGATCGACGTGACGCTCGCGGCCAGCGACACCGCCCACGCCGAACGCGTCGTGGACGAGCTGCGCGGCCTCGAGGGCGTCGTCGTGCAGAAGGTCTCCGACCGCACGTTCCTCATGCACCTCGGCGGCACCATCGAGATGGCCTCGAAGCACCCGATCCGCAACCGCGACGACCTCTCCCTCATCTACACCCCAGGTGTGGCGCGGGTGTGCCAGGCGATCGCCGAGAACCCCGAGGACGCCCGCCGCCTCACGATCAAGCGCAACTCGGTCGCGGTCGTCACCGACGGCTCCGCGGTCCTGGGTCTGGGCAACATCGGCCCGGCTGCCGCGCTCCCGGTCATGGAGGGCAAGGCAGCGCTCTTCAAGCGGTTCGCCGGCATCGACGCCTGGCCCCTGTGCCTCGACACCCAGGACACCGACGCCATCGTCGAGATCGTCCGCGCGATCTCGCCAGGGTTCGCCGGCATCAACCTCGAGGACATCTCCGCTCCCCGCTGCTTCGAGATCGAGGCCCGGCTCCGCGAGCTCCTCGACATCCCGGTCTTCCACGACGACCAGCACGGCACCGCGATCGTGGTGCTCGCCGCGCTGCGCAACGCGCTGCGTGTGGTCGAGAAGGAGCTCGCCGAGGTGCGGGTCGTGATGTCCGGCGCCGGTGCAGCCGGTACGGCGATCCTGCGGGGCATGCTTGCCGCGGGGGCCACCGACGTCGTGGTGGCCGACATCAAGGGCGTCGTGCACTCCGGTCGGGAGGACCTCGACGACTCGCTGCGCTGGGTGGCCTCGGTGACGAACCCCCGCGAGCTGACCGGCACGCTGAAGGAGGCGATGGTGGACGCCGACGTCTTCATCGGGGTCTCCGCGCCGAACATCATCGGTGGTGAGGACGTCGAGGCCATGGCGGACGACAGCATCGTCTTCGCGCTGGCCAACCCGGTGCCCGAGATCGACCCGGGCATCGCCCGGCGGCACGCCGCCGTCGTCGCCACCGGACGATCCGACTACCCCAACCAGATCAACAACGTGCTCGCCTTCCCCGGGGTCTTCCGGGGGCTGCTCGACGCCTCGGCGACCCAGGTCGACACCGAGCTGCTCCTCGCCGCCGCCAAGGCGATCTCCTCGGCGGTGACCGCCGACGAGCTGAACGCGAACTACATCATCCCGAGCGTCTTCCACGCCGACGTGCACGCCTACGTGGCGGCTGCGGTCCGAGCCGCTGCCGAGGCGGTGCGGTGACCGGTGCCACGGGCGAGCAAGGGCTCGCCGCTGGTCGGCTGCTGGTGGCTACTCCGTCGCTGGTCGACCCCAACTTCGCCAACGCGGTCGTCCTCCTGCTCGACCACGACGGCGACGGGAGCCTCGGCGTCGTGCTGAACCGGCCGTCGGCGATCACGGTCGCCTCGGTCCTGCCCGACTGGGCTGCCTCGGTCGACCCGCCCGAGGTGCTCTTCGAGGGCGGACCGGTGAGCACCGACGCGGCGCTCGCAGTCGCGCTGGTGCCCGACGCCGGCGCCGACCCCATCGGCTTCCGGCGGCTCTTCGACCGCACCGGGATCATCGACCTCGACACCCCGCCCGAGGTGCTGGCCCCGGCGATCACCCGGATGCGCGTCTTCGCCGGCTACTCCGGCTGGGGGAGCGGTCAGCTCGAGTCGGAGATCGAGGAGGGGTCGTGGTACGTCGTGGACGCGACCGCCCACGACATCTTCGACGACGACCCGGGTGGTCTGTGGAGCGCGGTGCTGAGGCGCCAGCCCGGCTCGCTGGCGTGGGTGTCCACCCGCCCCTCGGACCCGACGCTGAACTAGGATCGGTGACCGTGAGCACCCCCACCGCTTCCCCCGAGACCCAGCTCAGCCCTGGCACCCAGACGGTCGAGGACCGCCGTACCCTCCCCACCGACGAGGGTGACCACGAGCGGTTCTCGCACTACGTCGACAAGGACAAGCTGACCGAGGCGATGGTGATGGGCACCCCTGTGGTGGCGCTGTGCGGGAAGGTCTGGGTGCCCAGCCGGGCGCCGGAGAAGTACCCCGTCTGCCCGGAGTGCAAAGAGGTCTGGGAGAGCATCAACGACGACAAGGGCGGCGACGGGGGCAAGGGCGGCGGCTCGGACACCTGAGCCGCTCGTCCCACCGCACCCGACCCGCCCTGCTCGACCGACCCCACAGGACGTCGTGACCCCGCACCCCCCACCAGCTCCGCTGCCTCCCGCCTATCCCGACCGTGCCGCCTGGGGCACCGCCACGAAGCTCCGTGCCTGGCAGACCGAGGCGGTCGAGCAGTACTTCCGCACCCTGCCGCGCGACTTCCTCGCGGTCGCGACCCCCGGGGCCGGCAAGACGACGTTCGCGCTGTCGGTCGCCGCAGAGCTGCTGAACCGTCGTCTCATCGACCGGATCATCGTCGTCGCGCCCACCGAGCACCTCAAGACCCAGTGGGCCGACGCCGCCGCGCGCGCCGGGATCCCGATCGACCCGGCCTACTCGGGGGGCAAGGGCCGCACCAGCGGCGACTTCGTCGGAGTCGCGCTGACCTACGCCGGCGTCGCTGCGAACCCGCTCGCGATCCGGATCCGCGCCGAGCGGTTCAAGACCCTGGTGATCCTCGACGAGATCCACCACGCCGGCGACGCCTTGTCCTGGGGCGAGGCGGTGCGCGAGGCGTTCGAGCCGGCACACCGCAGGCTCGCGCTCACCGGAACACCGTTCCGTTCCGACATCAACCCGATCCCGTTCGTCACCTACGCCCCCGACGCCGACGGCGTGCCTCGGAGCGTCGCGGACTACGCCTACGGCTACGCGCGGGCGCTCGCCGACCACGTGGTCCGCCCCGTGCTGTTCCTCGCCTACTCGGGGGAGATGCAGTGGCGGACACGGGCGGGCGACGAGGTGGCGGCCCGGTTGGGAGAGCCGCTCACCAAGGACCTGACCGCGCAGGCGCTCCGGACCGCGCTGGACCCCAGTGGTTCGTGGATGCCGTCGGTCCTCGCGGCGGCGGACACCCGGCTGACCGAGGTGCGCCGGCACGTCCCGGACGCCGGCGGGCTCGTGATCGCCTCCGACCAGGACTCCGCCCGTGCGTACGCCCGGCTGCTGGCCGCGATCACCGGCGACAAGGCGACCGTGGTGCTGTCGGACGAGAAGGCCGCCTCGAAGCGGATCGCGACCTTCTCGGAGAGCGACGACCGGTGGATGGTCGCGGTGCGGATGGTCTCCGAGGGGGTCGACGTGCCGCGGCTCGCGGTCGGCGTCTACGCCACGAACACTGCTACGCCGCTGTACTTCGCGCAGGCCGTGGGCCGGTTCGTCCGGGCCCGCAAGCGTGGCGAGACCGCCTCGATCTTCCTGCCGTCGACGAGTCACCTCCTCGGTCTCGCCAGCGAGATGGAGGTCGAGCGTGACCACGTGCTGGGTCGGAAGGTGACCTCGGACGACGACATCTTCGCCGCCGAGGACCAGCTGCTCGCCCGCGAGCAGGCCGCGGAGGCAGCGTCGGCGGAGGAGCAGCTCTTGCCCTTCCAGGCCCTCGGCTCCGAGGCCCGGTTCGATCGGGTGCTGTACGACGGCGGCGAGTTCGGCCACGCCGGGGAGGTGCACGTCGGCTCGGAGGAGGAGATGGACTTCCTCGGCATCCCCGGCCTGCTCGAGCCCGACCAGATGCGTGACCTCCTGCGCCACCGGCAGTCCGAGCGGGCCCGCAAGCAGAGTGGCGACCGTAGCGGTGCGGCGGAGCCGGCGCCCCAGCTCGAGGGCGCGACCCATGAGCGGCTGAGCGTGCTGCGGAGAGAGCTCAACGGCCTGGTCGCGGCCTGGAACCACCGGACCGGCCAGCCCCACGGCGTCACGCACGCCGCGCTGCGCAAGGAGTGCGGAGGTCCTCCGTCCGCCGTCGCGACCGCAGACCAGCTGCAGGCCAGGATCGACGCCGTCCGAGCCTGGGCCGCCCGCCGCAGCTGACCCAGCTGCCAGCGGTCCGCTCGGCGGTCACTCGAGGAGGCGCACTCCTGGCCCCGGGCGGGTCGCCACCTCGCGGAGCTCGTCGATGTCGTGACCGGCGTCGCACGACATCCGCAGGCCGACGCGGGCGCCGCAGCCGCGGTGCTCGAGCTCGACCGGCGGCCCTTCCGGGTCGGCGAGGTAGGTGTCACCCCACCGGCTGACCGCGAGGAGCACGGGGTAGAGGTCGAACCCCTTCCGGGTCAGCCGGTACTCGTGCCGGACCCGCTCGCCACTCGGACGGTAGGGCTCCTTGCGGAGGATGCCCTCCTCGACGAGCATCGCGAGCCGGTTCGACAGGACCTGGCGAGGGATCCCGGCGTGCCGGGCCATGTCGTCGAACCGCCGTACGCCGTTGAAGACCTCGCGGAGGACGACGAACGTCCAGCGCTCGCCGAGGATCGCCATCGCGCGGCCGATCGTGCAGTTCTCGGTCGAGTAGGCCAGTGCTGCTGGCAGGACGCGGTCGGGAGCGGTCATGGGGCCACCCTAGGTCTGGTTGACAGACTCAGCAAGGCGGTGGGAGGCTGCGTCCATGTCCCAGACCCAGGCCGCCCAGACCCAGGCCGCCCAGACCCAGGCCGCACCGCACGGCTTCAGCACCCGCAGCCGCACGATGACCTGGACGCCACCCGGCGAGGCGGACCTCACGGCACTGGCCGCTCTCGATGGCCTCGGCCAGCTCGGGGCCATGGTCACCGGCCACGCGCCGCCTCCGCCGATCATGAGCACGCTCGACGTCACGGGCTTCCGTCCCGAACGCGGCCGGGTCGTGGTCGAGATGCGGGCGCAGGAGTTCCACTACAACCCTCTCGGCACGGTCCACGGCGGTGTCCTGTCGACGCTGCTCGACACCGCGGCCGCCTGTGCCGTGCACTCCACGCTGGCCGTGGGCGAGCTCTACACCTCGCTCGACCTCAACGTGAAGTTCCTCCGGGCGGTGACCGTCGACTCGGGCCTGCTGACGTGCGAGGGCACGGTGATCCAGCGGGGCCGCCGGACCGCCCTGGCGCAGGCCGAGCTGACCGATGAGGCGGGACGGCTCGTCGCGCACGCGACCTCGAGCTGCATGATCTTCGCCTGACCCGTCAGGGCTTGCCCACCTCGAGCAGCGGCAGCACCCGGTGCCGGATCTGGGTGGCCAGCGCAATGACGGTGGTCGAGCGCAGCACCCCGTCGGCGGCGAGCACCGCGTCGATCACCCGCTGCAGGTCGGCGTTGGACCGGGCCACGACGCGGCACCACATGTCGCCCGCGCCGGTGATCGTGTACGCCTCGAGGACCTCCGGGATCGTGCTGAGCTGTGCGGCCACCCCGTCGTGGCCGGCCCCCTGCTGGATCTCCAGGGTCAGGAAGGCGGTCACCGGGTAGCCCAGCGCCTCGGGGTCCAGCGTCGGCCCCCAGTCGGCGATGACGCCACGCTGGACGAGCTTGTCGAGCCGGGACTGCACGGTGCCGCGAGCCACCCCCAGCCGGCGGGACGCCTCGAGGACGCCGATCCGGGGCTCGTCGGCGAAGAGCCTGATGAGAGCCGCGTCGAGGTCGTCCATGGCCCGATCCTGGCACAGGGACTGGGCAAGTTGCCCAGTCCTGGGTCGCCCGGTTGCGCAGTTGGTCGCTCCGGACCCATTCTGGTCCGCATGACTGAGCAGCTGACCGGCGACGAGCTGAAGGCCGACCTGACCCTCGAGCAGCTCAAGGAGCTCGTCGGCCTCGTGGAGTACGACGCGAGCCGGGACCCGTTCCCGGTGACCGGCATGGACGCGGTGGGCTTCGTGGTCGGCAACGCGACCCAGACCGCGAACTTCTACCAGCTCGCGCTCGGCATGGAGCTCGAGGCCTACCGCGGGCCGGAGACCGGCTGGCGGGAGTCGAAGTCCTACGTGCTCCGCTCCGGCAGCGCCCGCTTCGTCTTCACCGGTGCCGTGGTGCCGGACAGCCCGCTGCTGGACCACCACCGCGCCCACGGCGACGGTGTCGTCGACCTCGCGCTCACCGTGCCCGACGTGGACCGGTGCATCGAGCACGCGCGCTCGGTCGGTGCGACGATCCTCGAGGAGCCGCACGACATCAGCGACGAGCACGGCACGGTCAGGGTGGCGGCCATCGCGACGTACGGCGAGACCAGGCACACGCTCGTGGACCGCAGCCGCTACTCCGGCCCGTACCTGCCCGGGTACGTCCAGCGGACCACCACCGTTACCCGGCCCGAAGGGCACCCGAAGCGGCTGTTCCAGGCCATCGACCACTGTGTCGGCAACGTCGAGCTGGGCCAGATGGACCAGTGGGTGGCGTTCTACAACAAGGTCATGGGCTTCGTGAACATGGCGGAGTTCATCGGCGACGACATCGCCACCGACTACTCGGCGCTGATGTCGAAGGTCGTGGCCAGCGGCAACCACCGGGTGAAGTTCCCGCTGAACGAGCCGGCGATCGCGAAGAAGAAGTCGCAGATCGACGAGTACCTCGAGTTCTACAACGGCGCGGGCTGCCAGCACATCGCACTCGCCACCAACGACATCCTCACGACCGTCGACATCCTGCGGGCGAACGGGATCCAGTTCCTCGACACCCCGGACTCCTACTACGACGACCCGTCGCTCCGGGAGCGGATCGGGAAGGTCCGCGCGCCGATCGAGGAGCTGAAGAAGCGGCGGATCCTCGTCGACCGTGACGAGGACGGCTACCTGCTGCAGATCTTCACCAAGCCGATGGGGGACCGGCCGACGGTCTTCTTCGAGTTCATCGAGCGGCACGGCTCGCTCGGTTTCGGCAAGGGCAACTTCAAGGCGCTGTTCGAGGCCATCGAGCGCGAGCAGGAGCTCCGCGGCAACCTCTGACCGCCGAGCTGTCGCAAGATGCGACAGCTCGGCGCGTGAGGGTCAGAGGACCTTGGAGAGGAACGCCTTGGTGCGCTCGTGCTGGGGGTTGCGGAGCACGTCGAGCGGAGCGCCCTCCTCGACGATCACGCCGCCGTCCATGAACACGACCTTGTCCCCGACGTCTCGGGCGAAGCGCATCTCATGGGTGACGACCATCATCGTCATGCCGTCGGTGGCCAGGTCGCGCATCACCTCGAGGACATCCCCGACGAGCTCGGGGTCCAGCGAGCTGGTCGGTTCGTCGAACAGCATCATGTCGGGGTCCATCGAGAGGGCCCGGGCGATCGCCACCCGCTGCTGCTGACCACCCGACAGGTGCGCGGGGTAGGCATCCTCCTTGCCGGCGAGGCCGACCTTCTCGAGGTTCCTCCTGGCGATCTCCACCGCTTCGTCCTTGCCACGCCTCAGCACGCGGTTCTGCGCGATCGTCAGGTTGCGCATCACGGTCAGGTGCGGGAAGAGGTTGAAGGACTGGAACACCATGCCGATCCGTGAGCGGATCTCGTCCAGGTCGACCTCGGGGTCGATGACGTTGACGCCCTCGACGAGGATCGTTCCGGACGTGGGCTCCTCGAGCCGGTTCACGCAGCGCAGCAGCGTCGACTTGCCCGAGCCGGAAGGTCCGATCACGCAGACGACCTGACCCTGGTCGACGTGGAAGTCGATGCCCTTGAGCACCTCGTTGTCGCCGAAGTACTTGTGCAGGTCGCGGATCTCGATGGCACGAGCACCTGGCTGGGCGCCGGTGATCCTGCTGGTCATGCCGTCACCTCGCTCTCTGCTGCTTGCGCTCCAGAGCCGCCACCAGCTGGGTCAGCGGGAGCGTGATGACCAGGTACATCACGGCGGCAGCGATGAGCGGCGTCGAGTTCGAGTTGAGACTCAGCTCGTCGCGCGCCAACGTCGTCAGCTCGCGCTCGCCGACAGCGACGCCGATGATCGCGAGCAGCGACGTGTCCTTGATGAGCAGCACGAACTCGTTGGTCAGCGGCGGGATGACGATGCGGAGCGCCTGCGGCAGCACGATGAAGATCGTCGTCCGCGGCCCACTCATCCCCAGCGAGCGGGCTGCCTCGGTCTGACCCTTGGGCACCGCCTGGATGCCGGCTCGGAGCGTCTCGGCGATGTACGCCGACGCCACGACGATCAACGCAGCCAGACCGGCCCCCACGATGCCCCCGGGGGGACGCCACCCGAAGGCGATCGGGATGGCGAACCCGGACGCGATGATCACCAGCAGTGCGGGCAGACCGCGGAAGAACTCGATGTAGGCCGTCGCCAACCACCGGTAGGGCGCGATGGGGGACAGCCGCATGAGTGCGAGGACGACTGCCAACGCCAGGCCGCCGAAGAACGCGACCAGGGTGTAGAGGATCGTGTTCTTGGCGCCGACGGTGATGATCTCCGGCCAGAGGCTCTTGGCGATCTCCGGGTCGAAGAAGTTCTCCTGCACCGCAGCCCAGTCGGCGAGGAGCACGAGCAGCAGCACGACCGCGAGGAGGACGGTGTAGAGGACCCCGAGGTTGACCTTGTGCCGGGTCGTTCGCCTCATCGCCTGTCCTCTTCCTCGAGGGTCGCGTGGACGACGGACGTCACTCGGTGGAGAAGTACTTGTTGTAGAGCTCGTCGTAGGTGCCGTTGTCCCGCAGCTCGGCGAGCTGCTCGTTCACGGCCTCGAGCAGCGCGGTGTTGCCCTGCTTGACCGCGAAGCCGTACGACTCGTCGGTGCTGTAGGTCTCGACGATCTCGAAGTCGCCTTCCTTGGTGTGCTCGAGGTTCACCGGGAGGTCCTGGAGGAGCGCGTCCACCTGACCGGCCTTGATGGCGTTGAACATCTCGGCGTCGCTCGGGAAGGCGATGACCTCGGCCCCCTCGGCGTTCTCCTCGGTGTAGGACTTTCCGGTGGTGCCCTGCTGGACACCCACGCTCTTGCCGTCGAGGTCCTCGATCGAGGCGATGTCGGACCCGCTCGGGACCATGAGGGACTGCTCCGAGTCGTAGTAGCCCTCGCTGAAGTCGAGGTTCGCCTCGCGCTCCTCGGTGATCGTCATCGCGCTGGCCACCATGTCGCACTGGTCGGAGTTCAGCGCGAGCCCCGACTGCAGCCCGTCGAAGCCGGAGTCCTGCACGACGAGCTCGAGGTCGAGCCCCTTGGCGATCTCGTTGACCAGGTCGCCGTCGAAGCCGGTGTAGGTGTCACCGTCCATCACGTCGAACGGGGCGTAGGGGATGTCCGAGCAGACCTTGAGCTGCCCCTCCTCCAAGGTCCCGAGGGACGAGGAGTCGCCGCTGCCGCTCGGGGTGTCGCTGCCTCCGTCGTCGGAGCCGCAGGCGGCCATCGAGAGGCTCAGGGCGAGTGCAGCGCCACCGGCAAGAGTACGGATCAGTCGCGTCGTCATGGCGAGCAATGTACTGCGTCCACCCATAGGGGTGCCCGCGGGTCCAGGGCACGAATCGGTGTCGATCCGGACATGAAAAGAGTTCAGGACGCCACCAGGCCGAGCGAGACGAGGTCGTCGAAGGGATCGCTGACCCCGCAGCAGCCGAACGACGTGAACCATCGTCGGGCCCGGACCAGCGCCTCGCTGCCGATTGCCTCCAGCCGCGCAACGACGACGGAGGCGTCCCGCTCGTCGAGCGCGGCCGTCACGTCGTCGCCGTCGAGCGTGGCTCGTACGGCGAGCAGGACGTTGAGGAACCCGTGGTGCTCGAACCCGGTGTCGCCCGCGCGGTGGCGCACCGCGTGGTGCAGGCCGGCGGTGCACTTGAAGGGCAGCTCGCGGTCGAGCGCGGCGTCGATCGCCGTACCGAGGTCGGCAGCGGACGGGAACAGGTCCGCGGTCACACCGCCGGTCCGGAACTTCAACCGCAGGTCTGCTGCGGCGACCTCGTCGAGCGCGGCGAGCCAGCCGTGGCCGGGGCCGCCCGGGGGCTGCACGACGGGCGGCTCGACGTACACCGGCACGTCGAGGCCGAGGTCGGCGGCAGCCACCACTCTGCGGGCTGCGCCGGCGAGGTCGTCGAGGTCCCGCAGCGCGATCTCGAGCCCGCGCAGCTCCAGGTGGCGCGAGCCGTCCGCCCATCGTGCGGCCGGCTCGAGGGCGCCTGCTCCACCGGAGACGACCACGGTCACCGGCAGGGGCTCGTCGTCCCCAATGGCGACGAGCAGCTCGGCGAGCTCCGGCAGCCTGACGTCGCTTACCACGAACGGTCCCACCAGCTCGGCGTGCGGCGCGTAGCGGTGCCGTCGGTAGCCCGCCACCGCCTCGGCCAGAGGGGCGTTCCCTGGCGGGAACATGGCCGCGTCGTCGACCAAGGCGGCGTACTCGGGAGGCAGCGACACGTGCGTTGACACGTCCGCGACCCTAACCGAAGGTGGAGCCGGAGAGCGGTCCCACAGCAGAGGCGAGGAGCGAACGCGTGGCCTACTACCGGCAGGTGGGGGAGGTGCCGCCGAAGCGGCACATCCAGTTCCGCGACGAGAGCGGCGCGCTGCTCTACGAGGAGCTGATGGGCGAGGAGGGCTTCTCGTCGGACTCCTCGCTGCTCTACCACCGCGGCGTCCCCTCCGCGATCGTCGACAGCACCGTCTGGGAGCTGCCGGACCAGTCGACGGAGGCCAACCACCCCCTCAAGCCGCGGCACCTGAAGCTCCACGAGCTCTTCCAGGACGATGCCTCCGGCACCGACCCCGTGACCGGGCGGCGGCTCGTGCTCGGCAACGGCGACGTCCGGCTGTCGTACGTCGTCGCATCAGCCACGTCGCCGTACTACCGGAACGCGGTCGGCGACGAGTGCGTGTACGTCGAGTCAGGGACCGGCACCGTCGAGACCGTGTTCGGGGTGCTGCCCTACCGGACCGGTGACTACGTGCTGATCCCGCGGGCGACCACCCACCGGTGGGTGCCCAGCGAGTCGAGCCGGCTCTACCCGATCGAGGCGAACAGCCACATCCACCCGCCCAAGCGGTACCTGTCGAAGTTCGGCCAGCTGCTCGAGCACGCTCCGTACTCCGAGCGCGACCTGCACGGTCCCACCGAGCCCTTGATGGTCGAGGAGGCCGACGAAGGAGGCCGTCTCGAGACCCCAGGGACCGCGGGGGTCGAGGTGCTCGTCAAGCACCGTGGCAACGCTCCGGGCGGCATCGTCGGCACCCGGATGACCTACGCGACGCACCCCTTCGACGTGGTCGGCTGGGACGGTTGCCTCTACCCGTACACGTTCAACATCGACGACTACATGCCCATCACCGGCAAGACCCACCAACCGCC
>CADCUK010000062.1 GCA_902805865.1 uncultured Nocardioidaceae bacterium
CGGTCGAGCGCTCGGCGCGGAACCACGGGCGCCTGACCACCCCGAGGACCTCGTTGACCGCCATCCGGCGCACGTAGGCGACCGGGTGCTGGGCGGCCTGGACCCGGTCCCACTGGGAGTACGCCTTGGCGAAGGCCGCCTGCAACGCGTCCTCGGCCAGGAGCCGGTCGCCGGCCACGGCGTACGTCGTGCGGAACAGCCGTGGCCAGGTGGCCCGGAAGAACTCCGCGAACTCGACGTCCCGAGTGGCCTGCGGCACCGGCTCCCTCTCCGTCATGGGGATGGTCTCCATGCACCGTAGATGCGACAAACGGCTCGCAGGTTGCGTTCGGCCCTCGCTAGGTCGAGATCGACGACATCCAGCCGCGCGCGAGTGGGACGATCGGGGGGTGACCTCCGAGCCCTCCACCTTCCGCAGCGGTTTCGCGTGCTTCGTCGGCCGACCCAACGCAGGGAAGTCCACGCTGACCAACGCGCTGGTCGGTACGAAGGTCGCTATCACCTCGTCGCGGCCCCAGACCACGCGGACTGTCGTGCGGGGCATCGTGCACCGGCCCGACGGTCAGCTGATCCTGATGGACACCCCCGGGCTGCACCGGCCCCGGACGTTGCTGGGGGAGCGGTTGAACGACCTCGTCACGAGCACCTGGGCCGAGGTCGACGTCGTCGCGGTGTGCTTCCCGTCGGACCAGAAGGTCGGGCCCGGTGACCGGTTCCTGGTCAAGGAGCTGGCCAAGGTCCGCCGTACGACGAAGTTCGCGGTGGCCACCAAGACCGACCTCGTGCAGCCGGAGCGGATCGCCCAGCACCTGCTCGACATCGCGGCGCTGGGGAGGGAGACCGACACCGACTGGGCCGAGATCGTCCCGGTCTCCGCGGTGAACGGCGACCAGGTCGGGCTGCTCACCGACCTGCTGCTCGCCCAGCTGCCCGAGGGGCCGGAGCTCTATCCCGAGGGTGAGCTCACCGACACCCCGGAGGAGGCGATCGTGGCCGACCTGATCCGGGAGGCGGCGCTGGAGGGGGTGCGCGACGAGCTGCCCCACTCGATCGCCGTGGTCGTCGAGGAGATGGGGCTGCGGCCGGACCGCCCGGAGGAGCGACCGCTGCTCGACGTGCACGCGAACCTCTTCGTCGAGCGGTCGTCACAGAAGGGCATCGTCATCGGTCACCAGGGCGCCCGGCTGCGCGAGGTCGGGACGACGGCCCGCAAGAACATCGAGGCGATGCTCGGCACGCCGGTCTACCTCGACCTGCGGGTCAAGATCGCCAAGGACTGGCAGCGGGACCCGCGACAGCTGCGCCGGCTCGGGTTCTGAGGTCGCTCGACCGCCCTCAGGTGGAGGAACGCACGCACATGTTGCATGCGATCCTCCAGCCAAGCGCCGCCGCTCAGGCGAGGTCGACGGGGGCCCAGCAGAAGCCGTACCGCTGGCCGGCGGCCCACTGCTCCTCGGTGGGCCACTCCCAGCCGTAGGAGTACTCGAGCACGAGGTCGTTGCGGGCGCGGACCTGGTCGGAGCACGTCTCGTCGCCGGCCTCGCGGACCGCGGCCACTCCGGGGTAGCGGTCCCCCCTGTCGATGGCGATCGTGCTGATCGCGACCCAGGAGTGGGGACGCACGCACGCGATCCGCTCGAAGCCCTCCGACCCGGGCTCGGCGGTGCCGCAGAGTCCGTAGGTGTCCAGGGCGCCGGGACGGTCGAGGATGCCGCGGAGCCGGTCCTCGGCAGGCAGCCTCATCAACCCCTCGGGCCCGGCGACGGCCACGACGTCGCAGCGGAACCAGTCGGCGCCCGCGTCGTACTGCCCGAGGGTGGGGCTGAACCAGATGGCCTGGAACCTGCTGAGCGCGCGTGACTCCGGGTCGCCGCCGAGGAAGTCCGCGAGCCGTGCCGGACAGGTCTCGGCGAGCTGCTCCTGCACCCGGTCGGAGTCGACACCGAGGGAGTGCCCGTCGACGATCGTGTCGAGCTGTCCCACGTGGATCGTCCTGGCGGTGTGCGCGCCGGTGCACTTCACGGGCGTCGCCTTGTTGGTCGGTCGCGCGGCCTGCTCGAGCGTGAGCCGGTAGCAGGCACCCTCGTCAGGCGGCTCGGGCTCCTCGGCCGCGACCGAGGCTGAGGCCGAGGCTGAGGGAGAGGTGGAGGGAGAGGTGGAGGGAGAGGTGGAGGGAGAGGTCGAGGGGGAGGAGGCGGAGGGGGAGGGACTGGAGCTCTCCGTCGAGCCGGCATCGCCGCCGTCGCTGGTGCAGGCCGCCAGGACCAGCACCGCGCAGCACGCGAGCAGCCGCCGGATCACTCCTTCGTCCCCGCCCAGCAGATCGACCGCCGGTTCCCTGCCTCCCACTCGGCCTTGTGGAACCAGGTGTAGGCGAACTCGTAGTCGACGGGGTAGTTCATCCACGCTCCGACGGAGTCCGAGCAGTAGTCACGGCTCAGCACCTCGACGAGCCGGTCGCCGGGGTACTTGTCCTTCTCCTGACCCACCACGATCGTCGTCACCGCGCGCCAGTCGTGCGGCTCGGTGCACGGCACCGGGGGTACGCCGGACACGCTGTCGCCCTGGACGCAGGACATCCACCGGTCTCCCGGGATGCCCAGCAGGACACCCTTCGCGGTCTCGGGCAGCTCCACCAGCTCGGCCGACTGGTCGGTGCCACCGACGACGTCGCAGCGGAACCAGCGTGCGCCGGCGTCCCACTCCTCCTGGGTGGGGCGCCACCAGGCCCAGGAGAGGACCGAGCGCAGGGCGAGGCTCTCGTTCGCGCCGGTGAACTTCATGAACCCCTTGGTGCAGCGGTCGTAGACGACCTGGCCCTGACGCTCGTCGTCGTACTCCGCGTCCGCGAGCTCGTCGCCGAACGAGGCGACGAGGAAGGTCTCGGCGTTGTGCGGTTCCGCGCAGTCCACTGGCTCGGTGTCGTTGCTCGCCTCGGCGATGTCGGCGGGCTCGAGCACGCGGCAGACTCCGGGCTCGGGCGCCTCGATCGTCTCGGTCTCCTCGCCGGACTGCTCACCGGACTGATCACCAGACTGGCCACCGGACTGGCCCTGCTGCTCGGACGACTGCTCCTCGGTGGGATCGCTCTCGGCGGGCGAGCAGCCCCCGAGGGCGAGGGCAGCCGCGGTGGCGAGGGCAGCTAGGCGGACGAGCACGTGGGTTCCTCAGATCGCAGGGGGCACGGTCAGCCTAGCGAGGTCGGTTCCGACCGGACCGGGAACGACTGCCGCCCTGCGCGCCGCGCATGATCTCGCGGCCGAAGGTCGCGTCCACCTGCTCGGCCATCACGAGCTCGAACGCGCCGACGAGGGCCTCGGTGGCCAGCGTGCCGACCTCGTCGAGGGCCTCCTGCACGCCCCGCCACTGCTCCGGCGGCTGGCCGGCTGCGACGAACGGCTCCCAGACCATGCGGACGAACAGCTGCAGGTACAGCCGGGCCACGCCCTCGGACTGCTTGCGCAGCTGGCTGACGACGTCCAGCGCCTCCTGGGCGGGCAGCCCGAGCGCCTTCACAGCCTGCTCACCGGCGTTGATGAGCCGCGGCGCGAGCTCCTCGTAGGTGCCCTCGGAGATCTGCTGGACCAGGCCCAGCTTCTCGGCCCTGGCGACGACCGCGTCGACCTGGTCGGCCGAGACCCCGAACCGCCCGCCGAGGTCCTCCACGGTCGTGATCGAGCCTTCCGAGGTGCCGAACAGTCCCTTGACCGACCGCGTGAACCGCAGGAGGTCCGCGTCGGACCGACCGCCCTCGTCGAGCATCCGCGCGATGCTGTCGAGCTTGAACCCCTCGCTCTGCAGGTCCTTGATCAGCTCGATGCGCGCGACGTGCCGCTCGTCGTAGAAACCGGTGCGGCCGCGCACCACGGGCGGGGGGAGGAGCTTGCGCGACTGGTACGAGCGCAGCGACCGGACCGTGATGCCGGTACGGCGCGACAGCTCCTCGACGACGAAGCCGTCGGGCTCCTGCTCAGCCATGTGACGAATGTACCCCTTGCGCATGTGCCATGTTTTATTGTTACATGCGGGTATGACGCATACCGGCGTGACCTATGCCGACCTGACACTGTTGGGCTCCGCAGTGAACCTGTCCGTCGAGTCCCGGCCGGCCGGGGCGGCGCCGTTGCAGGAAGTCGTCATCGCCACCGTCGTCGTGGTCGGGATGAGCGCGGTCCTCGGTGTCGTGAGCCACGCCCACCGCAACGGGCGCACCCAGGTGCTGGACCGGGCGATGGCCCGAGCCGAGGCGAGCCGCATCCTCGGCGGCCTCGCCGGGTGGGCGAGCATCCCGCTGATGGTCGCGATGACGTCCCTGATCACCGCGCTGCTCGGCATGTACTGGGACATCGCGCTGCACATCGGCGTCGGTCGCGACGAGGGCCCGCTGGCCAACCCCGCGCACTACCTGATCCTCTTCGGCCTCTTCGGGGTCTCCGCCGCCGGCGTGCTGGCCTGCGTGCTGCCCCGCACCACCGAGCCCGGTCCCGCCTCCGTGGCGATCAGCCGCCGCTGGCACGCCCCCGTCGGTGGCGTCCTGCTGACCGGCGCCGGTTCCTACGCGCTGCTCGGCTTCCCGCTCGACGACATCTGGCACCGGATCTTCGGCCAGGACGTCACGCTGTGGGGTCCCACGCACCTGATGCTCATCGGCGGCGCCGGACTCTCGCTGGTCGCGATGGCCATCCTGTACGAAGAGGGCCGTCGGGCCGTGAACCCGGCCGTGACCGAGCACCGGGTCCGTGAGTACGTCCTCAAGAGCTGCGCGATCGGCGGCATGCTCATCGGCCTCTCGGTCTTCCAGGCCGAGTTCGACTTCGGCGTCCCCCAGTTCCGGCTGGTCCTGCAGCCGCTGCTGATCGCGTTGGCCGCGGCGCTCACCCTGACGGTGGCCCGGCTGTGGATCGGTCGGGGCGGTGCGGTCGCGGCGGTGGTCTTCTACCTGCTCGTGCGAGGCGGGGTCAGCGTCATCGTCGGCCCGGTCCTCGGTGAGCTCTGGGCCAGCGTGCCGCTGTACCTCGTCGAGGCGCTCTGCGCCGAGGCGGTCGCCCTCTTCCTCGCACGGCGTCCGGTGCTCTACGGAGCCGTGACCGGAGTGCTGGTGGGGACCGTCGGCTTCGCCGCGGAGTACGCCTGGACCCAGCTGGCGTTCGCGCTTCCGTGGACCACCGACATGGTCGTGGAGGGCGCCCTGATGGCCACCGTCGCCGGTGTCGCCGGCGGTGTCTGTGGCGGACTGCTGGTCCTGGGACTGGCCGGCCGGCTGCCGACAACCGCAGCGCCTCGTGTCCTCTTCGCCGGCAGCCTCGTCGCTCTCGCAGCGGCCCTCGCGAACGGTCTGGTCATCGACACCCCGGACGACCTCACCGCCACCATGCAGGAGGTCGAGGTCAGCGAGGACGGCTCGACAGCCGAGACCGTCATCCGCTTCAACCGGCCGCCGACCGACGGCGAGCTCACCTGGGTCGCGGTCACCGCCTGGCAGGGCGGTTCCAGCGGCCTGCACATCGACCACCTGGAGCGCGTCGACCCGGTCACCTACCGCACGACCGAGCCGATGCCGGTCGACGGGACCTGGAAGACGCTCGTCCGGGTGCACGACGGCCGGATGCTGGCCGCAGCACCGCTGTACATGCCCGAGGACAGCGCCCTGGGCGAGCCTGAGGTCCCGGCGGTCGCCGGGAAGCCTCGTACGGTCGGGGACGAGAAGCTGATCCTGCAGCGTGAGCTGAAGGACGACGTCCCCGGCTGGCTGTGGCTCGTCGCAGGGCTGGTCGTCCTCGCCTGCTCGCTCATCCTGGTGGCCGCACTGGGGTGGGGGACCTCCCGCTACTCCAGGCTCCGCCGCCAGGCGGCCGAACTGCCCACCGACAGCGTTGACCCGCAGCGCGTCACCAGCACCACCTACTCGAGAGGCTGACCCACATGCTCAACAACCTGTCCGGCATCGGAGCCGTGCAAGAGGCTCTGACCACGACCAACAAGCTGCTCGCCGAGGTGCTCGCCGAGCTCAAGGAGACCAACGCCCAGCGGCTCGCGGCTCTCGACAGCCAGCTGGCTGCGCTCAACGTCGCGGTCGACAAGCTCGGCGCGGAGTCGCGTCAGAGCTGACCGGCCGCATCACGGCCGACGCCGTCGACGCTCAGGTCGGGCTGAGCAGCGCCGCCACGGTGGCTCCGAGCTCGAGCGCGGAGGCGGTCTCGTCGTCGGTCACGTCGCCCATCACCTCGAGGACGTCCGCCGCCTGGCGCCACTTCAGCGCGCCGACGATCGACTGCACCGAGCGCACGGCGCCGGCCGTGTCGTAGCGACCGTGCACGAGCAGCCCGTACGGCCGTCCCGCCGTGCTGCCGCCGGAGCCGCTGGGGTCGCCGGCACCACCAGCACTCCCGTCGTCGGACAGCGCTCCGCCGACCGCGAGGAACGTCGAGTCGAAGAAGTGCTTGAGCGCCCCGCTCATGTAGCCGAAGTTGGCGGGCGTCGCGAGCAGGTAGCCGTCTGCGGCGAGCACGTCGTCGGCGGTCGCCTCCAACGCCGTACGGACGGTGACGTCGACGTCCTCGATCTCCTCGTGCCGCGCGCCGTCGAGCAGCGCTCCGAGCAGTGCCTGCATCGACGCGGTGGGGGAGTGGTGGACGACCAGGAGGCGGGGCACCGCCCCAGGATCGCAGCCTGGGTCAGTCGGCCTGCTTCGGGCTCCTGCGCCGTTCGGATTCGCCGTAGCGGACCGCTTCGTTCGGGAAGTCCTCCCCGACGGGTTGGGGCGTTCCCGGAGAGCCCTGCGAGGGGTCGAGCTCGCCGCGGGCGGCCGGCCCGTCGGTGGTCGACGAGGGCTCCTGCTCCTTCTCCTCGTCGCTGAGGCGGCCCAGCGGCCCGGGGTCCTGATCGCTCATCTCTTGCTCCTTGTCAGCTGTTGCGGGACTTGCGGGTCTCGCGGGCGTTGGCCTTCTTGATCGCCTCGACCAGCTCGTCCTTGTTCATCCTCGAGCGGCCTTCGACGTCCAGCCGCTTCGCGACGTCCATCAGGTGCTTCTTCGTGGCATTCGCGTCGACGCCCTCCGCGGTCCTGCCGCCCTTGCGAGCCGCCTCGCCGGTCTTCTCGGCCTGCTTGTCGGACGGGCCCTTCTCGTCCTTGGGCTCCCAGTGGTCGCCGACCTTCTCGAAGCTGTGCTTGACGGCCGCGAACGCGGTGCGGTGCGCGCGCTCGCCCTCGCCGTACTGGTCCACCGCGCTGTCGTGGGTCTTCGCCCAGGTGCTCTGCGCCTTCTTGGGCGACCGCTCGAGCGTCGACGGCATCTCGTCCTTGGCCGGCATGGTGCCTCCTTGTCTCGTCCTGAGGACCCTGTACCCGGACAAGCGGTTCGCAACGCAGCGACTCTTGGTACGCTCGACGCACCATGCGCCGCAGCCTCCTCCTTCGCTGCCGCAGCGAGGTTCGCTGACCCGGACCCCCTCGCTGCGGAGTTCGGTGCTGCCGGCCGGGACCCACCCCTGATCAGCGAGGAACCCTGATGTCCAACTCGTCGGACACACCTTTCGGCAACCAGCATTTCGTCAACCAGCAGAAGCCCAGCGGCATGCCCTTCGACCGCTACCGCGCCTTCCCGCCCATCGGCCTGCGCGACCGGACCTGGCCCGACGCGGTCATCACGGCCGCTCCGCGGTGGCTCTCCACCGACCTCCGCGACGGCAACCAGGCGCTCATCGACCCGATGACACCGGCCCGCAAGCTGAAGATGTTCGACCTCCTCGTGCAGATGGGCTACAAGGAGATCGAGATCGGTTTCCCGGCCGCCAGCCAGACCGACTTCGACTTCGTCCGCCAGCTCGTCGAGGGTGACCGGATCCCCGACGACGTACGGGTCTCGGTGCTGACCCAGGCGCGCGAGGACCTCATCGAGCGGACCGTGCAGTCCCTGGTCGGCGCGCCGAACGCGACCGTCCACCTCTACAACGCGACCGCTCCGCTGTTCCGGCGGGTCGTGTTCGGGGTCGACAAGGACGAGTGCCGGGCGATCGCCGTGCGCGGCACCGAGATCGTCATGAAGTACGCCCAGCAACACCTCAGCGCTGCTTCCTTCGAGTCGTTCGGCTACCAGTACTCGCCGGAGATCTTCACCAGCACCGAGCTCGAGTTCGCCGTCGACGTGTGCGAGGCGGTCTCCGACGTCTGGCAGCCCGGTCCGGGCCGCGAGATCATCCTCAACCTGCCCGCGACGGTCGAGGTGGCCACGCCCAACGTGTACGCCGACCAGATCGAGTGGTTCTCCAGGAACCTCACCCGCCGCGAGTTCTCGGCGATCTCCCTGCACCCGCACAACGACCGGGGGACCGCGGCCGCTGCCACCGAGCTGGCCCTGATGGCCGGCGCCGACCGCGTCGAGGGCTGCCTGTTCGGCCACGGCGAGCGCACCGGCAACGTCGACCTCGTCACGCTGGGCATGAACCTCTTCAGCCAGGGGATCGACCCGCAGATCGACTTCACTGCGGGCGGCGAGGGCATCGACGAGGTGCGGCGCACGGTCGAGTACTGCACCCAGCTGCCGGTGCACCCGCGGCACCCGTACGCCGGCGACCTCGTCTACACCGCGTTCTCCGGCTCCCACCAGGACGCCATCAAGAAGGGGCTCGAGGACCTCGAGAAGCGCGCCGCCGAGCGCGGGATCCCGGTCTCGAAGATGGAGTGGGAGGCCCC
>CADCUK010000063.1 GCA_902805865.1 uncultured Nocardioidaceae bacterium
GAGCTCGTAGCTCTTGCCCTCTACGTCCAGGGTGCTCTTCGCCCCGAAGCTGTCCACGCGCGCCATCCGGCGGTCTCCTCGTCGTTCGAAAGTGTCTTGACGTCAAGATACATGACGTCAAGGCAAACAGGAAGGCTGCCAGGGTGCCGTCTCACTCCTCGACGCGGTGCCGCCTCCGGTAGAGAGCAGCGCCGGCCAGCACCAGCACGGAGGCGCCCAGCAGCCCCGAGTTCGACACCTTGTCGCCGGTCTGCTCGGGAGGCTTGCTGCCCTCCGGGTTGGGCGGCCCCGTCCAGGAGACCACGTCGATGCCGCGATGGATGTCGTTGGCGGCGATGTAGTACGTGCGGGACCCGTCCTCGTTCTTCTTGATCAAGAAGTGCTGCGCGGCCCAGGTGTTCGCTCCAGGCAGCGTGAAGGACGCCCGCTCGTGGAACTGCAGTCGGCCCTGGCCGTCGATGAAGTAGTCGACGATCTTGATGCCCTGGCTGTAGTAGCCCACGATGAACCGCTGCTCGCCGCGCACCCGCGCCAGCACGTGGATGTCGCAGAAGGTCGGGTCGGGCACGATCGCGTCGCTGATGAAGATCGACTTCTCACCCGACGGCGTCCGGGCGTACCGGATCCGTGAGGGGTCGCTGATGTCAAAGGCGTGCGCACCGCCGTTGCCGTACGGGTTCTCGATGCCCGGCGCACAGCTGGCACCTGGGGGGACGATGCCGCCGCCTCGCTCGTCAGTGACGAACATGAACCGCCGGTCCCTCGTGGGGTCGGCCTCGTGCGACACCGCGACGCCCTCGTCGGATCGTTCCTGGAGGTTCGTGTTGCAGTTGCGAGCGTCCTCGGGAGCACCGCAGTCGCGTCCTGGGTGATTGATCTTGCCCAGGAACCGCCAACCGGTGGCACGCTGCGTCGCGTCGTCGGTGGCGCTGCAGTCGGTCACCTTCGCCTTCGTCACGGTGCCGTCGGCCAGCGTGCAGGACAGTGGCGCCCCCCGGACACTGCCGTCGCGCCGCACGAGGTCGGACACGTCCAGGATCAGCGTCGAGTTCAGGGCTGCGCAGTACAGCCGCTGGCGGGAGTAGGTGATGTCGTGGCAGGTCGCCGAGCCCTCCTCCAGCTTGCCGGTGTCCTGGTCCCGCTGCTGGGTCCACTTGGGATCCAGCTGGATCCGGGACACGACCGGACGGCAGGCATCGATCCGCTCGGCACGGGTCCAGGAGGCCCGGCCGAAGCAGGAGCTCATGTCCATGACGTCGATCCAGTTCCGCCCGGAGAAGTCGGCGGAGCTGTTGTAGACGATCCAGGGTCGCTGGCCGTCCACCGTGTTGGTGTGGGAGAACCCGGCGAACCGCACGAGGTGGACCTCACGCGGCTTGGCCGCGGGACGGTGCACACGCGTCATGTCCACGATCTCGATGCCACCGCCGGCGGTGTCGTGGCAGCGGCCGGTCTGGTCGGTGGTGTCGGTCAGCAGCGAGACGCGACCCCGCTGCGCGACCTGGGTGTCGTGCTGGAGCGCGGTCACAGACCCGCTTCTCGGCTCGCAGTGCGCGGAACCGTGGTCCGCGACCCAGGTCGGCTCGACCACCCCGTTCTCGGTCAGCCGGATGATCCGCTGCCCGATGCTGCCGGCCGTGTCCTGGCCCAGTGTGCCGAACGAGCCGTAGATGTCCCCGGTGCCCTTCGGGGTGAAGAACTCCGTGTCCGTGCCGCCCCCTGTCAGGGCGGGGCTGGCCCCGCCCCTGAAGTTGCGGAGGTGCTCCCAGGTGCCCTCACCGCGCTCGAGCCCCTCGTCGGTGGTGCCTTCGGTCGGCGCGAGCTCGGTGCGCGGGTCCGTGTGGTCGGCGGCAACCGGCCCGGCGAGCGCAGTCAAAGTGACCAGTGCCAGGGCGGCGGCACAGGGGACGAGGCGCGAAAGCTTGGACATTGTGGGTCCTCTCGGTCCTGCTCAGGGTCCCTCCCGAGACCAGAAACTGTAGATGGGTCCGGCTCCAGGGGGAAGGCCCCGACGTTACGCTGCCCGGATGCTGCCCGCCTCCGGTCCGCCGACCGTGCTCCCGGTCGCGCACCCGGTCACCGGTCATCCGCACGTGGACGTGCCGGTGCTGCTGCTCGCAGTCCTTTCGTTCTGCCTGGTGCTCGCGGTCGGCCTGGGGATGCCCCGAGGTGCGACGAAGGGCTCGATGCCTCCGCCGGCGAGCTGGGAGGGGTCGCTGAGCGCGCCGCAGAAGGCCGTCCGGGCAGTGTCCGTGGGCGTGCTGCTGCTGTGCCTCGCGGCAGCCAGGCTCGGCACCGCCAGCGAGCTGGACAACCTGGCGCCGGCGCTGGTGCTGGGCGTCGCGTGGCCGTTGCTGTTCCTCGGCGCCCTCCTGCTCGGTTCGTCGTGGCGTTGGCTCGATCCATGGGACGCCGGTGCCCGGGTGCTGGTGCCAGGAGACCGCAGCCGCCCGGAGGATGACGTCCGGCCGGCCGTGGCACTCGCGCTGCCCGTGCTGTGGTACGTCGCAGTGCACCCCACCCCCCTGGACCCTCGGGACCTCGGGGTCGCTCTGGCGGCCTACGTCACGGTCGCCGTCGCAGGCAGCCTCGCGCTCGGTCGGCGCCGATGGCTCTCGACCGCCGACCCTGTCGGGGTGGTCCTGACCTGGGTGGGCCGGGCGCGCCCGGCATGGGCTGCGTCGTCCGCGACACCTCCCGGATCAGCAGCACCGCTCGGGGTCCGCGCACCGACGGGGCTGGGGGCCTTGTACGGCGTCTTCGCCGGCGCGCTCCTGTTCGGCGCGTACCGGCGGAGCGAGACCTGGACCGGGCTCGTGGACGTCACCGACGCCGTCGTGGCGACGGCAGCGATGCTGGCTTTCGCTGCCCTCGGCGCAGCGGTGGTCACGCTGCTGGCGCGCGTGTCGGGGCTCCTTGCGCCCCGTCGTCAGCGAGTGGACACCGTCGACCCGGCTGCGGTCGTCGTCCTCGCGTTCGGCCCCGTGATCGTCGGCGTCGTCGTTGCGGTGGCGCTCGCCAGGAACCGGTTCTTCAACGCCGTGCAGCTGCTGCCCGGTCTCGTCGGCGACCCTCTCGGCCTGGGGTGGGACCTGCTCGGCGATTCGTTGGCGGGGCTGGACCCCGCCCCGCTCGGTGCGGCCGGGCTGCTCGCCACGCAGCTGGTCGTGCTGCTCGCCACTCACCTGTGGGGTGCGGTGCTGGCAGGTCGACTGCTGCCTCGAGCCGCACGGCTGCCGGCGGTCCTTCTGCTCGCGCAGTCCTCGGCGGCCACCTTGGCCGTGATCAGCGCGCACTGAACGTGCCGACGACCTCGACGTGCTGGGTCATCGGGAAGAGGTCGAAGGCCCGGGCGGCCGACAGCCGGTAGCCGTGCTCCGCGAACAGCGCGACGTCCCGGGCGAAGGACGACGGGTCGCACGCCACGTGGACGACCGTGCGCGGCTCGAGCCGGACGATGCCCTCGACCACCGGACGGCGGGCACCCTCGCGCGGCGGGTCCAGGACGACGACGTCCCAGGCGCCGTCCCCGGTCATCGACTCGAGCACCCGGTCCACGCTGCCGCGGACCGGCTCCACCCAGGGGTACGCCGCCAGGTTGGCCCCAGCGTGCTCGGTCGCGCCCCGGTCTCCCTCCACCGCCGTGACGTGGCCGGTCACACCGACGGCCTCGGCAAGGAAGGCCGTGAACAGGCCGACGCCGCTGTAGAGGTCGAGGACCCGGTCCCCGGGCCTCACCCCGGCCGCGTCGAGGACCGCGGACAGGAGCGCCTCGGGAGCCCCGAGATGGACCTGCCAGAAGCCGTCGGCCGCGACCTCGAAGGCACGGTCGCGAACGGTCTCGACAACGACCTCGTCGCCCGTCGCGGTCTCGCCCTCGATCGCCACCCGGGCACCCGGCGCCTGGATGAGGCAGTCGTCGACCTCGACGATGCTCCTGGACCGGTGTTCCCGCAGCCCGAGGCCCCCCGAGGACGTGCGGTGGAAGCGCATCCGGGTCCGCCACCGCAGGCCTCGGTCGTCGCCGGGAACGGCCTCGACCTCGACGGGAAGGTCGAGCCCGGCCAGCCGCGCGAGCTGCTCCCGCACGACCTCTTCCTTGAGCCGGCGCTGGGCCGACAGCTCCACGTGCTGGAAGTCGCAGCCACCGCACAGTCCGGGGCCGGCGTAGCTGCAGGGTGGAGCCACCCGGTCCACCGAGGCCCGGTGCACCTCGACGGCGTCACCGCGCAGGAACCGGTCGCCCACCTCGCCCTCGGTGAGCCGCACGGTCACCAGCTCACCGGGGAGCGCGTGCCGGACGAACACGACCGTGCCGCCGACCTCGGGGGCGTCCTCCGGCAGCCGGGCGACGAAGTGGCCGCCGTGCGCGACCCGGCCGACCTCGACGTCGTACGACTCACCGACCACGGACCGGCCGCGCGAACGGCGTGCCCGAGGTCCCTGGCCGCTCCGACGAGGCGTCAATCGAGCTCCTTGTCGATGCCCTCGGACCAGTCGACGTACGTGCGTCCCGCGCGGACCTGCTCGTCCTGCCGGAGCGCCCGCTCCTCGCCGATCTGGGAGGACCTGAGCTGGTACGGCACCGAGGTCATCATCACCCCGGGGGTGAAGAGCAGCCGCGTCTTGAGCCGCAGGGCGGTCTGGTTGTGCAGCAGCTGCTCCCACCAGCGACCCACGACGTACTCCGGGATGAACACCGCGACCACGCCACGCGGCTGGGCCGCGCGGATCGCCTTCGCGTACTCGACGATCGGCCTGATGACCTCGCGGTACGGCGAGTCGAGGACCTTCAGCGGGACGTCGATCCCGCGCCGGTCCCACTCGTCGATGATCCGGTCACGTTCGACGGGGTCCGTCGAGACCATCACCGCCTCGAGGACGTTCGGCCGGCTTGCCTTCGCGTAGGCGAGAGCACGCATCGTCGGCTTGTGCACCTTCGAGACGAGCAGGATCGCGTGCACACGCGTCGGGAGCAGCTGGTCGTCGGCCTCGATCGCCAGCTCCTCCCCGACGGAGTCGTAGTGCCGGCGGATCGACTTCATGATCATGAAGAAGGTGCCCATCGCGAGGATCGCGATCCAGGCGCCCGCGAGGAACTTGGTCACCAGCACGACGACCAGCACCACCGCCGTCATGCCGAAGCCGAAGGTGTTGATCGCGCGGGACCGCATCATCCGCAGCCGCTCCCGCGGGTCGGTCTCGGTCCGCAGCTCGCGGGTCCAGTGCCTGATCATCCCCAGCTGCCCGAGGGTGAAGGACACGAAGACGCCGACGATGTAGAGCTGGATCAGCCTGGTGACCTGGGCGTCGAAGGCCAGGATCAGACCGCCGGCCATCGCGGCGAGGATCAGGATGCCGTTGCTGTACGCCAGCCGGTCGCCCCGCGAGCCGAGCTGTCGCGGGAGGTACCCGTCCTTGGCGAGGATGGAGCCGAGCACCGGGAAGCCGTTGAACGCGGTGTTGGCGGCCAGGACGAGGATCACGACGGTCGTCGCGATGACGAAGTAGAAGCCGAGGTCGAAGTGGTCGAACACCCCCCGGGCGATCTGCGCGAGCACCGTGTGCTGCTCGTGGTCTGCCGGCAGGGGTGACCCGTCCGCGTTGGTGAGGCGCTCGGGCTGCAGGGGGTCGACGTACTGCAGCCCCATGTGCCGGGCCAGCGCCACGATGCTCAACATCATCGCCACCGAGATCGCGGCCAGCAGCAGCAGCGTGGTCGCAGCGTTGCGGCTCTTCGGCTTCTGGAAGGCGGGCACCCCGGTCGAGATCGCCTCCACCCCGGTCAGCGCGGCGCACCCGGAGGAGAACGCCCTCGCGAGCAGGAAGACCAGCGCGATGTTGGTGATCGTGCCCTCGTAGCCGGCCACCGGCGTCACCGCCAGGTCCGCGGACTCCACCTCAGGCAGGTCGCCGAGCAGCTCGCGCCCCAGGCCCCAGGCGGCCATCCCGAAGATGCCGATCATGAATCCGTAGGTGGGCACCGCGAACCACCACCCGGGCTGACCGGCTCCGCGCAGGTTGATCGCGGCGATCAGCACCACCAGCACGC
The DNA here is from genome assembly GCA_902805865.1 of uncultured Nocardioidaceae bacterium. Lineage (GTDB taxonomy): Bacteria > Actinomycetota > Actinomycetes > Propionibacteriales > Nocardioidaceae > Marmoricola_A. Next base: position 6,053 of record CADCUK010000063.1, read on the forward strand.
AGGCGTAGATCACCTCCCGCTCGTTGACGAAGCCCAGCACCGCTCCTGCGTTGTCCACGGCCGCGGAGATCGAGACCGCGACGGTCAGCACGTAGTCGATCAGGAGCGCGCCCGCCACCGTGAGACCTGCGTTCTGCCCCAGGTTGACGGTGGCGACCTCGTAGTCCCCGCCACCGCTCGGATAGGCCCGCACGTTCTGCCGGTAGGACGCGACGACGGTGAACATCACCAGCGCGACCGCGAGCGCCACCGGCAAGGAGTAGAAGTACGCCGTGGTCCCACCGGCCACCGCGAGCATGATGAAGATCTCGTCCGGCGCGTAGGCCACCGAGGACAGGGCGTCGCTGGCGAACACCGGCAGCGCGATCCGCTTCCGCAGAAGGGTGTGGCCCAGCTGCGAGGACCGCAGCTTGCGGCCCAGCAGAATGCGCTTGGAGACATCGCCGACACCCACGATCAGCAAGGCTAGGTCATGGGCGCCCACCTCCGGACCCGATGTGCCGTACCCCTCCCAGGCTGCGGTGTAGCGTTCGCTCCGTGCACGTCGTGATCATGGGATGCGGCCGGGTCGGGAGCACCCTCGCCCGCAGTCTCGAGGACCGCAACCACACCGTCTCGATCATCGACAACAACGCGGACGCGTTCCGCCGGTTGGGGCCCGGGTTCGGCGGCACCAAGGTGATCGGCATCGGGTTCGACGGCGACGTCCTGGAGGAGGCCGGCATCGAGAAGGCCGACGCCTTCGCGGCGGTCTCCAGCGGCGACAACTCGAACATCATCGCCGCGCGCGTGGCCCGTGAGCAGTTCGGCATCCAGAACGTCGTGGCGCGGATCTACGACCCGGGCCGCGCGGAGGTCTACCAGCGGCTCGGCATCCCCACGGTCGCGACGGTCAAGTGGACCGCGGACCAGGTGCTGCGCCGGCTGCTCCCGGTGGGCACGGAACCCGACTTCCGCGACCCCAGCGGCACGATCCGCGTCGACGCCGTGACCGTCAACGAGCTGTGGACCGGCCAGCGCACGATCGTCTTCCAGGAGCAGTCCGGGTCGAGGATCGCCTGGCTCGACCGGCTCGGCGAAGGCACCCTCCCGACCAGGGAGACCGTGCTGCAGGAGAACGACGTCCTGCACCTGGTGATGCGGGAGGACAACGCCGAGCGGGTCCTCGAGGTGTTCGCACGGGGACCGGAGGCCGACTGATGCGCGTGGCCATCGCCGGCGCAGGAGCCGTCGGCAGGTCGATCGCCCGCGAGCTGATCGAGAACGGTCACAAGGTCCTGCTCATCGACAAGGAGCCGGGGGCCATCCGTCCAGAGCGGGTGCCGGACGCGGAGTGGCTGCTCGCGGACTCCTGCGAGCTGTCCTCGTTGGAGGAGGCGCGCCTGGAGACCTGTGACGTGGTCATCGCCGCGACCGGTGACGACAAGGCCAACCTCGTCACGTCGCTGCTGGCGAAGACCGAGTTCGCGGTGCCGCGCACCGTCGGGCGGGTCAACCACCCCAACAACGAGTGGCTGTTCAGCGAGGCCTGGGGCGTGGACGTCAACGTCTCGACCCCGCGGATCATGTCGGCACTGGTCGAGGAGGCCGTGACGATCGGCGACGTCGTCCGGCTGTTCACGTTCCGTCAGGGCAACGCCAACCTCGTGGAGATGACGCTGCCGGCGGACTCGCCGTACATCGGCAAGCAGGTCGGGCTCATCCCGTTCCCCGAGAACTGCCGGCTGGTGACGATCCTGCGCGACGGGTTCGTCTACACGCCCGAGGCCGAGCAGCCGCTGGAGGTGGGCGACGAGCTCCTGTTCGTGGCCTCGCCCGAGGCGGAGCCGGAGCTCGAGCAGCTGCTCAACCCTGGTCGGTGACCACGGAGCCGTCCGGGACGGCGTCGTTCTCCACCGGGGTGCGGTTCCTGGCCAGCAGCCAGACCATCGCCGCCAGCGCCGCCACCTGCAACGGCCACCCCATCGCGACCTTCGCGATGCCGAGCGCCGTCACGTACGGGTCCGCGTCGTCCGCGGCCCGTCCGCCGAGGTAGATCGGTCCCTGCACGAGGACCCGCAGCACGCAGGGCAGGACCAGCATCCACGTCAGGTGGCTGCAGAGCCGGACGATCTGGGAGTCCTTGCGCCACTCCAGCGGGTCGTCGGCGACGGCGCCGACGAGCAGCCCGACGACCGGCCAGCGGGTCAGGATGCTGAGCACCATGAAGACGGCGTACCCCGCGTTGTAGAGCAGCCCGGGCAGGAAGTAGGCCAGCGCCTGGTCCGACGCGTCCCCGCCGTTGCGGGCACCGAGCCACACGAAGAAGCAGCCGACACCGATCCCGAACAACGCGTTCATGACGTACTGCACGGTGGTCCGCTGGACCAGCCGGACCACCAGCATGATCACCGCGAACGTCACGCTGAGGGCGATCGCGACCGCGATCTCCTTGGTGGCGATGTAGCTGAACGTGAAGGTGATCGTCGGCACTGCTGCCTCGATCATCCCGCGGCGCCCACCCATCGCTCGGGACAGCTGCGCCCGCACGACGGCCTCGACCGTGTCCGTGCCGATGTGGTGCGGCCGGGCTGACTCGGTGGAGGCCGGGCCGTCGCCGGTGACCTGCGGGTCAGAGGTCATGAGTACCGCAGCTCGTACCGCGGGTTGAACATGGTGCGGTGCTGCTGCTGGGTGCCGATCCGGCCCGAGACCTGGATCTGCCGGCCCGGCTCGATGCCCGCGATCCGCCGGCGGCCCAGCCAGATCACGGTGAGCAGCGCGGTGCCGTCGTACAGCTCGGCCTCCAGCGCCGGGACACCGCCCCTCGGGCGCAGCGTCACGGTGCGCAGCACGCCCTGGATCGTCACGCGCTGGCGGTCCTCGGCGTCATAGATCGGGCAGCAGCCTGCCTCGATCGTGGTCGCCCGGAGCTCACGCGCGTCATGGGTGGCGTTGCTGGCCCAACGGTTGATGCTGGAGCGCAGCCGGCCGGACCTTTGTCGCATGCAGCCAGCGTACCGAGGCTGTCAGGGGGTTTCAGCGGGCGGTGACATCCGGCGAGCCCCCGCCGGGAGCACCAGAGGCAGCGCGTCCCCCGGCGACATCGGCTGGCTGCCCCGGATGACCACCACGTCACCCAGCACCTGCTCGAGCAGACCGTCGTGCTCGAAGCGGGTTGCCGGCCGGCCGAAGGTCGAGACCCGCAGCAGCCAGCGCGGTCCGGCGATGCCCAGCACCGTGGACGTCTGCGTGCCCTGCTGGCCGTCCGGCGCCACAGCAGGCAGCACCATCTGCAGGGCCGTCCCGTAGGGACCCTCGACCTCGCCGGCGCGGCCGCCGCGACGCTGGGCCTCGGCTGCGAGCCGCTCCCGGATGTCGTCCCAGATGCCCTCGTTGCGGGGTGCGGCGAACGGGCGCAGCTCCATCGCGCCGTCCTCGGCGACGAGCATGACCGCCTGGATCTGCTGCGTCGCCTGGTCGGCCTGCAGGCGGACCTCGACGCCCTGCCGGCCCCTGATGGCCAGCGCACCGAGGTTGACGTAGCTGCCGTCCTCCTCGTCGAGCTCGACCTCCGAGGCGTCCCACGGTCCGTGGGCTCGTCTCCCCGGCTCGGTGGTCGCGGCGTCGTCGGGCGTCTCCTCCTGCGCCTCCGGCCCGTCCGCCTCGGGGCGCTCGTCCTGCTTCGACTTGCGTCGCATCCTCATCCGTGGTTCCCCTCGGTCCTCTCTGCTGCTGGGTCGCCGGCGACGAACCCGCCTGTCGACCCGTGCCCTCCAGCGCCCCGCACGGACGCCGGGAGCTCGTCCACCTCTACGAACCTAGCCCGCTCGACCTGCTGGACCACCAGCTGGGCGATCCGGTCGCCTCGCCGCAGCACGACCGGCTCCCGCGGGTCCAGGTTGATCAGCATCACCTTGACCTCACCGCGGTAGCCGGCGTCGACGGTCCCGGGCGCGTTGACGATCGAGATCCCGCAGCGGGCCGCGAGACCGGACCGTGGGTGCACCAGCGCGACGAACCCCTCGGGCATCGCGATCCCGATGCCGGTGGGGACCAGCGCCCGCTCCCCCGGCTCGAGCCGCACGTCGACGGTCGTGCTCAGGTCTGCGCCGGCGTCGCCGGGGTGCGCGTACGACGGCAGCGGGATCTCCGGATCCAGCCGCCGGACCTGGACCTGCACCCCGTCCTCACGCATGCGGGCAACCTTATGTGCCGTCGATGTGCCGCTGCCGCGCGGGCGCCCGGCACCCGGCGGCGGCGCCGGCCCCGGCCGGGTGACACAATTCGCTCCGTGCTCCCCGACGCCGAACCCCCGCCAGCCGGCGCCACCGGCGACGGCTCGTACGTCGAGCACCTCCGCGTCCCGCTGCGCTGGTGGGCGGTCGCCACGATGTTCTGGGCGTCGGTGCTGCTCGCGCTGCTCGTCGCCCTCCCGGTGCCGGTCGCGTGCGGGATCACCGGCTTCTTCTTCCTCACCAACACCTTGATCTTCGTCGCGTACGGCGCTGCGCGGATCAGCCTCGAGGGCGGCGTGCTCGAGGCCGGCCGCGCCCGGATCCCGGTGCACCTCCTCGCCGCGCCCGAGGCGTTGGACGCTCCGGGGGCTCGCCGCGCCGCCGGGGTGGACGCCGATGCGCGCGCCTACCTGCTCATCCGCCCCTACGCCCCGGAGGCGGTCAGGGTCCAGGTCCTCGACCCGGCCGACCCGACGCCGTACTGGCTGCTCTCGACGAGGCACCCGGGGACGCTGGCGGCCGAGCTGAGCGCGGCCATCGGGGTTTCCTCGTGAACGCGTGGGGCAGACTGGGCGCGACCCGAACCCGAAGGAGCTGAATGTCCGGCAAGACAGAGAACGCGGTGGCCCTGGTCTCGACCCTCGGGGCGACGGCCGTGGCCAAGAAGGCGATCGACGCAACCTGGAAGCTCGGCTCGAAGGGCAAGACCCCGCCGACCGACCCCGCCGACCCGGACATCGACCTCCGCGAGGCGATCGTGTTCGCGGTCATCAGCGGCGCGGTCATCAGCGTGGTCCGGCTCTTCATCGCCCGCAAGCTGGCCGAGAAGGAGCGCCGCGAGGCACGGGCCGACGTGCTCAGCAAGCGCTGAGCGACAAAGACACCGAACAGACACGAAGAGGGGCGCCCCCCGTGGGGGCGCCCCTCTTCTGCGTTCTGAGGCTCAGCTGCAGTCGCGGCAGATCATCTTCTTGGGGTCCGCCAGCTGGCTGCGGTGGTGCACGAGGAAGCAGCTCATGCAGGTGAACTCGTCGTCCTGCCGGGGCTTGACCTCGACGGCCAGCTCCTCGTGCGACAGGTCGGCGCCGGGCAGCTCGAACGACTCGGCCGCCTCCGCCTCGTCCTCGTCGACCTTGCCCGAGTTCTTGTCGTGCCGGCGAGCCTTGAGCTCCTCGATGCTCTCCTCGCTCGACTCGTCGTCGGTCTTGCGCGGGGCGTCGTAGTCAGTTGCCATGTTTCTCCTGCCCCCCAGGGGTCAGCTGCGTTCTTGGTACGGGCGACAGAGGCCCGCGATGGGTAGCGTGCGTGGCGGATTTTGCACCATGGGGGACCGGTTCTCCACACCGACCCGTGGGCGTGTCGCCGCAGTCACCCTAGGTGACGGGTGCAAACCCGTCATCAGCCCAGGCACCGGCCGCCAGGAACCCGCACTCCGTGACCACCCGCAGCACCTCCTCGAAGCCGTCCACAGGCGCGGCGACCAGGCAGTCCGTGCCGCCCACTCCACGGCGGATCTCCACCCGGGCGCCGGCCTCGGTCGCCACCAGGGCGGCGGCGGCCCGGTCCCACAGGTGCAGCCCCTCCTCGACGTACGCGTCGGCGGTGCCCGCCGCCAGGGCGCACAGCTCCAGCGCCGCCGACCCCATGCGCCGGATGTCCCGGACCCTCGGCACGAGCCGGGCGACGGCCACCCCCTGGAGCTCGCGCAGCTCCGGCCGGTACTGGAAGCCGGTCAGGAACAGCTGCTCGGAGAGCGGCGCCGGGCCGCGGACCTCGAGCGGCGCACCGTCCTGGGTCGCGCCCGCCCCCACGGCGGCGCTGAACACCGAACCGCGGGTGACGTCGACGACCGCACCGGCCAGCGACCTCTCGTCGGCGTCCACCGCAGCGACGCTGACGCAGTAGTGCGGGAGCCCGTAGAGAAAGTTGACGGTCCCGTCGATCGGGTCGACGACCCAGGTGACGCCTGTCGTGGAGTCGCCGCGGCCGCCCTCCTCGCCCAGGAACCCGTCGCCGGGCCGCAGCTCCGCGAGCCGGCGCCTGAGGAACGCCTCGGCCTCGCGGTCGACCTCGGTGACGATGTCGACCGGGCTGGACTTGCTGTCGGCGACAGAGGCGCCGGCGGCGGCTCTCCGCTCCCTGACCAGCACCGCCGCCTCGACCGCTGCCGTCTCCGCGACCTTCCGGAGCGTGTCCAGCTCGGCGGCGGCGCCGACCCCGAACGGCACGACTAGTCCTGCCCACAGAGGGCGGGCCGCTCACCGCGGGGGTTGGCGCAGCAGCCCGCGGGACAGACGTCCCAGCTCGCCGTCAGCGCTCCCACCGCCGGGCGGTCGGGCTCCGCCCCGCGCTCGGCGGCGCTGCGCTCGAGGACGAGGTCGCGGACCATCGCCACGAAACGTGGGTCGACACCTGCCGTGGCGGCGCGGCTGAACGCCACACCGACCTCCTCGGCGACCGCCTTCGCCTCGGTGTCGAGGTCGTAGATGACCTCCATGTGGTCGGAGACGAAGCCGATCGGGACCGCCACGACGGCGGTGGTGCCGTCCTTGGCGAGCTCCTTGATGCGGTCCCCGATGTCCGGCTCGAGCCAGGGCACGTGCGGCGGGCCCGAGCGGGAGCAGTAGACGAGGTCGGTGGTGAACCGGTGGCCGGTCTGCTGGCGCACCCGGTCGGTGATCTCGGCCGCGACACTGAGGTGCTGGCCGACGTAGGCGCCCCCGGGGCGCTCCGACCCGGTCTGCAGGTAGCGACCGCCGAGCCCGCTCGCGTCGTTCATCGACGTCGGGACGGAGTGGGTGACGTAGAGGATGTGCGCGTCGTTGCGGGTCCGGGCCGGGAGGTCGGCCAGCGCCGCGAGCGTCGCGTCGACCATCGGCTCGACGAAGCCGGGGTGGTTGAAGTAGTGCCGGACCCGGTCGAGTCGAGGGGCGCCCTCCCCCACCTCGGCGACGGCCTCGGCCAGGTTCTCCCGGTACTGACGGCAGCCGGAGTAGCTGGAGTAGGCACTGGTGAACAGGCACAGCGCCCGGCGTACGCCGTCGTCGCGCATCGTGCGTAGGGTGTCGGCGAGGTAGGGGTCCCAGTTCCGGTTGCCCCAGTAGACCGGCAGGTCGAGCCCTGCGCCCCGGAAGTCCTCCTCGATCGCCGCGATGAACGCCCGGTTGAGGTCGTTGATCGGGCTCCGGCCGCCGAACAGGAAGTAGTGCTGCCCGACCTCCTCGAGGCGCTCCTTGGGAATGCCACGACCCCTCGTGACGTTCTCGAGGAACGGGACCACGTCCTCGGCCTTCTCGGGCCCACCGAAGGACACCACCAGCAGTGCGTCGTACGGCGTCGGGTCGGCGGGGGCCACAGGCATGACCCGATCCTAGAAGGGCAGTGGGCAGATCTAGCATGGCGACAGTGACCTCGGCGACCTCCGGCACCTCCGCCTACCGGCAGGTGCTGACGATCCCTGGTGCGGTCCAGTTCAGCACCGCCGGCCTCATCGGCCGGATGCCGATCGCGATGATCGGTCTCGGCATCGTGCTGCTCGTCTCGGACCGGACGGGCTCCTACTCCGTGGCCGGCGCGGTCTCCGCCTCCTACATCGTGGCCAACGCGGTGCTCGCCGTCCCGCTGGCCCGGCTGGTCGACCGGCTCGGGCAGGGCCGGGTGCTCGGCCTCGCGGCCAGCGTGTCCGCGGTGGGGCTGGCCCTGCTGATGCTCGTGGTGGAGAGCGGCTGGGGAACGCCCTGGCCGCACCTGTTCGCCGCCCTCGGCGGCGCCACCATGCCGAACGTCGGTGCGGCGGTCCGGGCCCGCTGGTCCCACGTCGTGGAGGAGCGCAAGCTGCTCGACACCGCCTTCGCCGTGGAGGCCGTCAACGACGAGGTCGTCTTCATCGTCGGGCCGACCGTCACCACGCTGCTGGCGTCGGCGGTCCATCCGCTCGCCGGGCTGGTCACGGCGGCCGTCGCCTCGATGCTGGGCACCTGGTGGCTGGTCAGCCAGCGCGGGTCGGAGCCGCCGCGTCGCGCGACGATCACCACCGAGCACTCGGCGCCGATGCCCTGGCGCAGCCTCGCGCCACTCGTGGCCGGCGCGACGATGCTCGGGGTGCTGTTCGGCGGGAGCGAGGTGGCGACGGTGGCGTTCGCCGACGAGGCCGGCAAGCCGGTAGCGGCAGGGCTCCTCCTCGCGATCTGGGCGCTCGGCAGCCTCATCTCCGGCGTGGTCTCCGGCAGCATCGTCTTCCGACGCACGCCGGCGACCCGCTACCGCTGGGGCATCCTCGCGCTGGCGCTGCTGATGGCACCGCTCCCCTTCGTCGACGGGATGCTGCTCCTCGGCACCTTCCTCTTCCTCGCCGGGTTCGCGATCTCGCCGACGCTGATCGCCGGGGTCAGCTGGGTGCAGGCGATCGTGCCGCCCGACCGGCTCAACGAGGGCATGACCGTGTTCACCACCGGGATGGTGGTCGGGGTCGCCCCCGGAGCCGCGATCGTCGGCGCCGTGGTCGACCGGGCGGGCGCATCGGCGTCGTTCCTGGTGCCGGCCGCCGCCGGTGTGATCGGCGCGCTCATCGCGTTCCTCAGCTCGGACCGGCTGAAGTAGGCTCGGGCAGCCTGCTCGGCCACAGCGTCGACAGGTGACCGACCAGTGATCGTCCAGCGATCGACCGACCTCGGCCCAGTTGGAGCTCAGAATGGACAGCGTCCTGCGACCGCGCGACATCCAGGCACGGATCCGGTCGGGTGAGAGCCCCGAGACGGTGGCTGCGGCGGCCCAGACCTCCGTCGACAAGATCATGGGCTTCGCGACTCCGGTGCTGGCCGAGCGCGCCTACGTCGCCGAGCAGGCGCTCAAGGCGTCGGTCCGCCGACGCGCGGGTGACGGCCCGATCGGGCACCTCGGCGAGGCGGTCGAGCAGCGGCTGGCCACCCGCGACGTGGACCCGCAGAGCGTGGACTGGGACGCCTGGCGCCGCGAGGACGGCCGATGGACCCTGGTCGCCGACTACCCCGGGGGCGCTGGTCTGAGCGCCGTGACCCGAGCACAGTTCGTCTACGACCAGGCCGGCCGCTACGTCATGGCCGAGGACGACGAGGCGCGCTGGCTGGTCGGCGAGCGGAGCGGGACGCAGGCGACCGAGCACGTCACGGTGGGCGACCAGACGGTCGTCGAGACGGTGTTCGAGCCGACCCGCTCCGAGGCGACCGGGCAAGAGCAGACCGGGCCCGAGCAGACCGGGCCCGAGCAGAGGGTGCCAGAGCAGACCGGGCCCGAGCCGACCCCGGACCCGGAGCAGCTGCCGCTCGGCGACGACGCGATCGGCGTGGTCACCGGGCTCCGGCCGGCGCCGGAGCCCGCCGGCGCCGACGAGTGGATGTCCACCCAGGCCAGCGAGCGCACCGCTCCGCCCCGACGCGTCGTCGAGGAACCGGCCGAGACGCTGTTCGACACCCCGGCGGTCGACGACCCGTCACCCGATGACTCGTCGACGGCCGATCCGTCACCCCGTGCCGAGCCGGTCGTTGACAGCGAGCAGGCGGACGAAGCGCCGCCCGCCGCCGACACGCCCGCGAAGCCGCGGAAGTCCGGCAAGTCCAAGCGGGCGTCCGTGCCCAGCTGGGACGAGATCATGTTCGGCTCCGGAAAGGGAGAGTGACCATGTCGTACTTCGTGACAGGCGCGACCGGGTTCATCGGTCGCTTCCTCGTCCAGGAGCTGCTGCAGAACCGCAAGGGCGACGTCTTCGTGCTCGTCCGGAAGGGTTCCGAGGCGCGCATGGAGCGGCTCATCCGGCAGTGGGGGTACGACGGCCGGGTCACGATGGTCAAGGGCGACCTCTCCGAGGCGGCCCTCGGGGTCGCACCCGAGTGGGTCAAGGAGCACCAGGGCCGCATCCAGCACTTCTTCCACCTCGCGGCGATCTACGACATGACCGCGTCGGACGAGCAGAACGAGACGCTCAACGTCGGCGGCACCCGCAACGCCCTCGAGCTCGCCGCCGACCTCGACGCCGGGATCTTCCACCAGGTCTCCTCGATCGCCGCGTCGGGCGACTACGCCGGGTTCTGGGACGAGACGATGTTCGACGTCGACCAGCGGCTGCCCTCGCCGTACCACCGGACGAAGTTCGAGTCCGAGCGCATCGTCCGCGAGGAGTCCGCGGTCCCGTGGCGCGTCTACCGGCCGTCGATGGTCATCGGCCACTCCGAGACCGGCGAGATGGACAAGGTCGACGGGCCCTACTACTTCTTCCCGATCCTCAAGCTGCTGCGCGACTACCTGCCGTCCTGGACGCCGCTGGTCGGCGTCGACCTCGGCGACACCAACGTGGTGCCGGTCGACTACGTCGCCAAGGCGATGGACCACCTCGCGCACCTCCCCGGCCGGGACGGCGAGGCCTTCCACCTCGTCAACCCCGAGCCGCAGCGCACCGTGGACATCGTCAACACGTTCGCCGACGCCGCCAACGCACCGCAGTTCGCGACGCCGATCGACCGGGAGGTGACCGGGCTGGTGCCCACCGGGCTGCTGCCGCGCGCGATCCGGCCCGGCACGCTGATGAAGGGCGCGCTGCGCACCCTCCCCGCCCGTCTCGCACTGCGGGAGACCATCGGCCGCCTCGGTCTGCCTCCGGAGGTGGTGGAGCACGCCGGCTTCCCCACGACGTACGGCGCCCGCATCACCACCCAGGCACTCAGCGGGTCCGGGATCGCGGTGCCCGACCTCGAGAGCTACGCCGACCGGATCTGGGGTTTCTGGGAGGAGCAGCTCGACGAGACGCTCGCCCAGGACCGCAGGACCGTCGAGGCGCTCGCCAACAAGACCGTGGTCATCACCGGCGCATCGTCGGGCATCGGCCTGGTGACCGCCCACAAGGTCGCCCAGGCCGGCGGCATCCCGGTCCTCGTGGCCCGCGGCAAGGACAAGCTCGAGGCGACCCGGTCGGCGATCGAGGCGCGCGGCGGGACGGCGTACGTCTTCCCCTGCGACCTGTCGGACCTCGACGCGATCGACGACCTGGCGGACCGCTTGTCCAGCGAGCTGCCCTCAGTGGACTTCCTGGTCAACAACGCCGGACGCTCGATCCGCCGGTCGGTGAAGCTGAGCCACGACCGGTTCCACGACTTCGAGCGCACGATGCAGCTGAACTACTTCGGCGCGATCCGGCTCGTGATGGGTGTCCTCCCGCGGATGCGGAAGCAGAAGTTCGGGCACATCGTGAACATCTCGTCGATCGGCGTGCAGACGAACCCACCGCGGTTCAGCGCCTACGTGGCGTCGAAGGCGGCTCTCGACGCGTGGAGCAACGTGGTCAGCTCGGAGGTGCACGGCGACGGCATCTCGTTCACGAACATCCACATGCCGCTGGTGAAGACGCCGATGATCGCGCCGACCAAGATCTACGACAAGTTCCCGACGATCAGCCCGGCACAGGCCGCGGACATGGTGGTGCGGGCGCTGGTCGACCGGCCGCACGAGATCAACACCGCGCTGGGCACCGCCGGTGCGCTCGTGCACACGCTGGCACCGAAGACCGCGTTCCGGGTGCTGAACATGGCCTACAAGGTCTTCCCGGACTCGGTGGCCGCGAAGGGCGGCGGCAAGAAGCCCGTGGCACCGGAGCCGACCACCCAGCAGCAGCTGCTGCTGGCCCGGCTGACCCGGGGCGTGCACTGGTAGTCAGTCGCTGACCGGCCGCGACGGGTCCGTCACCCACTCGCTCCACGAGCCGGCGTAGAGCGCCGCGGTCACGCCCAGCAGCTCCAGCGCCAGCACGTCGTGCGCTGCGGTGACCCCCGAGCCGCAGTAGGCGCCGACCGCGGTTCCCGGGGCGAGTGCCAGGTGGTAATCCCCCGCCAGCTCGTCCCGGCTCCTGAACCGGCCGGCCCGCTCGCCCTCGGCGACGAGGTTGCGTGCGGTGGGGACGTTGACTGCGCCAGGCACGTGCCCCGCGACCGGGTCCACCGGCTCGACCTCGCCGCGGAACCGCTCGGGAGCCCTGGCGTCGACCAGGATCCCGTCCCGGGCGAGCCGTGCAGCACCGGCGGCGTCGACCACTGGCATCCCTCCCGGACGTGCGGTGAAGTCGCCGTACGGCGGGGCGACGGCGCCGGTCTCCACCGGTCCGCCGACCTTCCGCCACCAGGACCAGCCGCCGTCGAGCAGCCGGACCTCGGGGTGGCCGTGGTGGCGCAGCAGCCACCAGGCCCGCGCCGCCGCCGTGCCGGACACGTCGTCGTACACGACGACCGGACGATCGTCGCCGACCCCGCACCGCCGCATCGCCTCGACGAACCGGTCGGTGTCCGGGAGCGGGTGGCGGCCGCGTGGGCCGGGCGGGTCGGCGAGGTCGGTCTCGAGGTCGACGAACGCCGCGCCGGGCACGTGGCCGGCCTCGTGCTGCTCGCGGCCGTCGGTGCGGCCGAGCTGCCAGCGGACGTCCAGCACCGTCCAGCGGCCGAGGTCGTCGCGCAGCTCCTCGGGCGAGATGAGAGGTCCCATGGCGCGAGTATGCCGCTCAGCTGAACGGCAGCGGCTCACCGATCATCGACACGGCCTGGGCCCGCGACGCGGTCATGCGGCGCCGGTGGTGCTGGCGGCAGAGCACCTCGTAGCCGACCTCGGGCACCACCTCGGACTCGACGTCGTCGACGTCACCGACGACGATGACCTCACCCTCGGTCACCATGTCCCCGTTCTCCGTGCGCGCGTTGTGCGTGGCCCGCTTGCCGCACCAGCAGAGCGCCTCCACCTGGAGCACGTGCATGCGGTCGGCGAGCTCCACAAGCCGTGCCGAGCCCGGGAAGAGACGGGTGCGGAAGTCGGTGAGGATGCCGAAGCAGAAGACGTCGATCTGCAGCTCGTCCACGACCCGGGCCAGCTGCTCGATCTGCACCGGCGCGTAGAACTGCGCCTCGTCGCAGATGAGGTAGTCGACCCGCGCACCGTGGGTGAGGGCGTCCACGACGTAGCGCCAGAAGTCGAGCTCGGGACCGACCTCGATCGCGTCGTGGACGAGGCCGAGCCGCGAGGAGACGCGTGAGTCGCCGGCGCGGTCGTGGCTGGTGAAGATCCGGCCGACCCGGCCGCGGGCTGCGTGGTTGTGGTTGGTCTGCAGGGCGAGAGTCGACTTCCCCGAGTCCATGGTCCCGGTGAAGTACTGGAGCTCGGCCACGGCAGACACCCTAGGTGGAGTCGGCCAGCCTCGGTCGGCCAGCCTCAGGCGAGCAGGATCGGGACGAGCATCTCGGCGGACGTCAGGGAGCCGTGCATCCCGACCAGCCTCGCCTCGTAGGGGAAGGCAGAGGTGTCGAGCACCGCGGCGTCACCCCGGCAGGCGACCACCACGTCACCGATCCGGGGCAGCACCTCGGCCCGCCCCTCGCCGAACCAGCCCAGCGCGAAGGCGTCGTCGCGGGTGAGCACGTCCGCACGGTCGCCGAGGGAGGCGCGCCAGGTCGCGACGACGTCGTCGACCGCACCGGCGCGGCAGTAGACGTGCCGGAACCGCGCCTCGCCGCCGATCAGCGCCACACCGTCCCGCAGCTCGGGGTGGTCCTCCACGTCGACGCGGTTGTCGGCCGGGCTGTCCACCATGCCGTGGTCCGCGACCACGAGGATGCGCACGTCGTCCGACAGCTCCTCACGGAGCCGTTCCGCGGCCAGGTCGATCATCGACAGCTGCGCGGTCCACTGCGCGGACGCGACCCCGTAGCGGTGGCCGGTCCAGTCGAGGTCCCCCTCGTACATGTAGGTGACCGACGGCGCGTGAGAGCTGGCGGCCTGCACGGCGACGAGCCGCTCCCCGAGCCGGTCGGCGCCCACGAACTCGGCACCGCGCGTGCTCGCGGAGGTCAGCCCCGAGCCGGCGAACTCGCGCTTGTTCACGGTCGTGGTGTGGACGCCCGCGCCGGCCAGCCGGGCGAACGCCGTCTCCAGCGGCTGCCACTGGTGGGGGTCGACGTCCTTGCTCCACATCAGCGCGTTGAGGAGGTCGTCGGTGCCGGGGATCCGCGAGGTGTACCCGACGACCCCGTGCATCGCGGGAGGCAGTGCGGTCCCCAGCGACGTCAGGCTCGTCGCCGTCGTCGAGGGGACGCCGACCGTGGCCGGCTCCGATCCGTCGAGGAGCGAGTGCAGGAACGGCGCGTCGTCCGCATGGTCCCGCAGCAGCTCGTAGCCGAGCCCGTCGACGAGGAAGACCACGTACTTCTGCGCCTCCGGGAGGTGGAGCCCACTCGCGGACCCGTTCATGCCGAACGCGGTGCCGACCCCGAGGGCCCGCGCCACCGCGGGCAGCACGTCCCCCAGCGATCGCTGGGAGTAGGCGGGCGTGACGAAGCCGCCGGTGCCCTCGGTCACCGGGTCACGCGCCCACCGTGCGTGCCGAGAGCGACCGGGCGAACTCGAGCAGCTCCCCGACCGCTTCCGGCCCCTCCGCCGCAGCGCTCACGCGAAGCGAGAAGTCGTCCGAGCCCAGCACCCCCGTGTAGCCGTGGTCGGCCTCGCACGCCGGGTCCGCACAGGCGGCCGGCTCGAGGTCGATCCGGCTGACGGCCCCCCAGCCGATCGACAGGACGGCCTCGTTCGCGCCGGGCTGCGGGACGGGCTCGCCCGCGAACGACGCGGGGTTCGCCACCATCCGGTTGACCACGACGGTCTTGATCGCCGCGAGCGCGATCGCCTCGGTCGTGGAGGAGGTGTACGGCGCGGGAAGGATGTCGTCGGGGGCGTGCTCGTCGGTGTGGGCGAGGATCAACCGGGTCGGCGTCAGCACCAGCACGGTCACGTGCCGGCGTACCTCGTCCCGCTCGTCGATCGTCGGCTCGTGGTGGACCAGGTGCGCCTCGACCGGCTCGCCCGCGACGGCGGCGAAGACCGCGTCGGCGACCACGTCCGGGTAGTAGCCCGAAGCCTCGATCGCTGAGCGCAGGTCGTGTGATCCGTCGGTCAGCTCATGCATGCCGATCAGTCTGTCACGCGGGTTCCGGCGCTCATCCGGGGTTGGTCTCGCCCACCTGGGTGGGCATCCGGCGGGCGTACCAGTCCGCTCGCGCGTCCACCGCGGGCTCCACCCGGGCCGCCGCAGTGAGCAGGGTGGCGCCTCGGAGGCCGACGATCACCAGCGACAGGTCGAGCGTCCGCACCTGGGGCAGGTCGTTCTTCAGCTGCGCCACCTTGAGCAGCAGCGCCTCGAGCGCCGCGGCGTCGACCGGCTCGCTGCCGCGGTAGCCGAACAGCAGCGGCGACGCCTTGATCTCGCGCACCATCTCGTGGGCGTCGTGGGCGTTCATCGGCGGGATGCGGAACGCGCAGTCACCGAGCAGCTCGCTGAAGGCACCCGAGACGCCGAACGACACCACCGGCCCGAAGAGCGGGTCCTCGAGCCCGTAGACAGCCACCGGCACCCCGGCCGGTGCCACGCGCTGGACGACGAACTCCGCTGTGGCTCGGGACTCGATGAGCGCGTGCATGGTCTGCCACGCGTCGCGCATCTCCTCCTCGTTGTCGATGTTGCGCCACACGTGCGCGAGGTCCGGCCGGTGCCGCAGGTGGTCCGCGGTCGCCTTGAGCACGACGTCCCATCCCAGCTTCTCGGCGGCCTGCACGGCGGTGTCGGCGGAGTCGACCGGGATGCGCTGCCACAGGTCGATCCCGTAGGCAGCCAGGAGCTCGGTGAGCTCGGCGTCGTCCAGTTCGCGTCCCTCGGGTGCGGTCGCGAGCGCCCGGTTGACGACGGTGCGGGCCCGCACCTGGTCGGCCTCGGCAGGTGCGACGACCTCCGGCTCTGGACGGGCCAGCCAGGCGGCGTACTCCGCGGCGCGGGCCAGCGCGCGCACGGCCGAGTCCGGTGAGCCGTACGACGGCACCGAGCCGCGACCGGCGGTGCTGCCGGCGACGTCGGGCACCCGGAGCAGCTCGGGGATGCCCTCGGCGGCGAGGAACGTCGACACCACCGGCTTGTCGGACTGCTCCCCCACGACCGCGAGCACGTTCGCGACCTCGGAGCCGGTGGTGTTCACCGGGGGGATGAACACCGCGAGCACCGCATCGACCGCGGGGTCGTCGATGGCGGCGTCGAGCGCCTTCTCGAACTCCTCGGCGTTCGCGTCGGGGCCGAGGCCACCGACGGTCTGCACCTCCAGCCCCCGGGCCACCGCGGTGTCGGCGGCGATCAGCGCCAGGGCGTCGGAGTTCCCGACGATCGCGACCCGGTTGCCGCGCGGCAAGGGCTGGTGGGCCAGGAGCTGGGCGACGTCGAACATCTCGTCGAGGGTGTCGACCTGGATGACCCCGGCCTGCCGGAACATCGCGTCGACCGCGTTCTGGCCCGCCTCGCTGGCCCGGACCGCGTGGCCCATCGGGACGCCCTGGGTGGTGCGACCGGACTTCACCGCGATCACCGGCTTGCGCCGCGAGACCCGGCGCGCGATCCGGCTGAACTTGCGGGGGTTGCCGATCGACTCCAGGTAGAGCAGGACCACCTCGGTCGCGTCGTCCTCCTCCCAGTACTGCAGGAGGTCGTTGCCCGACACGTCCGCGCGGTTGCCGGCACTGACGAACGTCGACAGGCCGAGGCCGCGACGGGACACGTTCTCGAGGATGGCGATGCCGAGCGCCCCGGACTGGGAGAAGAACCCGGCCCGGCCGCGCGGCGGCATCAGTGGCGAGAGCGACGCGTTGAGCGCGTAGTCGTAGGCGGTGTTGATGATCCCGAGCGCGTTGGGGCCGATCAGCCGCAGGCCGTACGTGCGGCACAGGCGCAGCAGCTGGCGCTGGCGCTGGCGCCCCTCCTCGCCGGTCTCGGCGAAGCCGGCGGAGATGACCACGAGTCCGTGCACGCCCTTGTTCGCGCAGTCGAGGATCACGTCCGGCACTGCCTCCGCCGGTACGGCGACCACGGCGATGTCCACCTCGTCGGGGATGTCCGAGACGCTGTCGTAGGCAGGCATGCCCGCCACAGCGTCGGCCGACTCGTTGACCACGTAGACCCGGCCCTGGTAGTCGCCGAGGACGAGGTTGCGCACGAGGCGGTGCCCGACCGTGTCGAGCCGCCGGCTGGCGCCGACGATGGCGACGCTGCGCGCGGAGAAGAACCGTTCCACCGATGCCGCCTCGGCACGGTGCTCCCGCGACTGCATGACGCCCAGCGAGGTGACGGTGGGGTCGATGCTGAACTCGAGGTGCATCACCCCTTCCTCGAAGCCACCGGCCACGTGGTAACCGGCCTCCCGGAACACCTGCAGCATGCCGACGTTGTCAGGCAGCACCTCGGCGACGAACTTCTCGACCCCGACCTCACGGCCGATCTGCGCGAGGTGCTCCAGCAGCAGCTGACCGATCCCCCGGTGGTGGTGCTTGTCCTGGACCAGGAACGCGATCTCGGCGACGTTGCCCTGCCCCGACGTTCCCGGCAGCCGTTCGAACTGCCCGATCGCGATCATCCGCTCGGCGACGGTCAGGACCAGGGCCACCCGGTCGCGGTGGTCGACGTCGACGAACCGCTTGATCTCACGCTCGCTCAGCCTGGGCATCGCGGCGAAGAACCGGTAGTACTTCGACTGCGACGAGACCTCCTCGTAGAACGAGACGAGCAGGTCGCTGTCGGCGAGGGAGACGGGCCGGACGTGCGCGGTGCCGCCGTCCCGCAGCAGGACGTCGGCCTCCCAGTGCCGGGGGTAGGTCGCCCCCGGAGCGGAAGGGGTCACCTGCTGGGTCACGGCACGAATCTACCGTGCGGGAAGGCCCGGTCCCCCGGGACCGGCGAGCCCCGTCGGGCGAGTGCCTGCTGCTCAGGGACAATGCCCCCGTGGCCCGCCGTAGCACTCCGACCCTCGTTCCCGACGACTTCGAGGAGCACATCGTCGACATCGACGTCGGCGACGAGATGCGCACCAGCTTCCTCGAGTACGCGTACTCGGTCATCTACAGCCGCGCGCTGCCCGATGCCCGCGACGGGCTCAAGCCGGTGCAGCGCCGGATCCTGTACACGATGGGCGAGATGGGGCTGCGTCCCGACCGTGGTCACGTGAAGTCCGCCCGCGTGGTGGGAGAGGTGATGGGTCGCCTCCACCCGCACGGGGACGGCGCCATCTACGACGCGCTGGTGCGGATGGTGCAGCCGTGGTCGCTGCGGCTGCCGATGATCGACGGTCACGGGAACTTCGGCTCGCCCGACGCCGGCCCCGCCGCGATGCGCTACACCGAGTGCCGGATGGCCGCGGCAGCGATGCCCATGACCGCTTCGATCGACGAGGACACCGTCGACTTCCGGCCCAACTACGACTCCCGCGAGATGGAGCCGTCGGTGCTCCCGGCGGCGATCCCCAACCTGCTCGTCAACGGCGCATCGGGCATCGCGGTCGGGATGGCCACGAACATGGCGCCGCACAACCTGGTGGAAGTCGTGCAGGCGCTGCGCCACCTCGTCACGCACCCGGGCGCCGACCTCGACGCGCTGATGCGGTTCATCCCCGGCCCCGACCTGCCGACCGGCGGCAAGATCATCGGTCTCGACGGGGTGCGCGACGCCTACGAGACCGGCCGGGGCAGCTTCCGGATGCGGGCGACGACGCGGATCGAGAGCGTCACCCCGCGACGCAAGGGCATCGTGGTCACCGAGCTGCCCTACGGCGTGGGTCCGGAGAAAGTCATCGAGCGGATCAAGGCGCTCGTGCAGGCCAAGAAGCTGCAGGGCATCGCCGACGTCAAGGACCTCACCGACCTCGAGAAGGGGCTGAGGCTGGTCATCGAGGTCAAGAACGGCTTCAACCCCGAGGCGATCCTCGAGCAGCTGTTCAAGCTCACCCCGATGGAGGACTCCTTCGGGATCAACAACGTCGCGCTGGTCGACGGCCAGCCGCGCACGCTGGGGCTGAAGCAGCTGCTCGAGGTCTACCTGCAGCACCGGTACGACGTGGTGCGCCGCCGGTCGGTGTTCCGCCGCAACAAGGCCGCCGACAAGCTGCACCTGGTCGAGGGGCTGCTGCTGGCGATCCTCGACATCGACGAGGTCATCCAGCTGATCCGCTCCAGCGAGACCGGGGCGGAGGCGAAGGAGCGGCTGATGACCGTCTTCGAGCTCACCGACATCCAGGCGACGTACATCCTCGACATGCAGCTGCGCCGGCTGACGAAGTTCTCACGGCTGGAGCTGGAGAACGAGAAGACCGAGCTCGAGCGGCTCATCGAGGAGCTCGAGGCGATCCTCAACGACGAGAAGCAGCTGCGCAAGGTGGTCTCCGACGAGCTCGCCGACGTCGCGAAGTCCCACGGCACGCCCCGTCGTACCGTCCTGCTGCAGTCGGCCGGCCAGCCGTCGACCACGGCCGTCCCGCTGGAGGTGGCCGACGACCCGTGCCTGGTCTACCTCTCCTCGGCCGACCTGCTGGCCCGCACGACCGACGTGGAGCCGCCGGGCGACGGAGGCGCGCGCGCCGGCCACGACGTGATCGTCTCCGCGGTCCGGACCACCGCGCGCGGGCAGGTCGGCGTGCTCACGAGCCTCGGCCGGCTGGTGCGGCTCGACGTGCTCGACCTGCCGACGCTGCCGTCGACCGCGAACGCGCCGCACCTGCAGGGAGGTGCGCCGGTCAGCGCGTACCTCCAGCTGGAGGGCACCGAGCGCGTGGTCGGCCTCTGCGCGCTGACCGCCGAGGGGCCGGGGCTGGCGCTCGGCACCCGGCAGGGCGTGGTCAAACGGGTCACGGCCGAGGTGCTCGGCAAGGACTCGTGGGAGGTCGTCCGGCTCGCGGACGGCGACGAGGTCGTCGGCGCCCTGGAGCTCGCGACCGGGGACGAGGAGCTCTGCTTCGTCACCAGCGACGCCCAGCTGCTGCACTTCCCGGCCGCAGCCGTACGACCGCAGGGCCGCTCCGGAGGCGGGATCGCCGGCGTGCGGCTGGCCGCGGGCGCCGAGGTCGTCTTCTTCGGCGCGTTCGAGCCCACCGACGACACGGTGCTCGTCACGATCTCGGGATCGAGCACGGCCCTGCCCGGCACCGAGGCCGGCTCGGTCAAGGTGACCCCGTTCGCGGAGTACCCCGCCAAGGGCCGCGCGACCGGCGGCGTCCGCTGCCACCGCTTCCTCAAGGGCGAGGACCGACTCGTGCTCGGCTGGGCGGGGACGGGTCCACCGCGGGCAGCAGCCGACTCCGGGGCACCGGTCGACCTGCCGCCCGCCGAGGGACGCCGGGACGGCTCCGGCACGCCCGCCGCGCAGCCGGTCGCTGCGGTGTCCGCCCCGGTCCGTGACAGGCTTGCCCCATGACCTCGACGCCTCGCCGCCGGCTCCGCCCGCTCGTCGCCGCCCTCGCGGCCCCTCTGCTGCTCGTCTCCGCCTGCAGCGGCGGTGGTGACGACAAGGAGCCCACGACGCCGGAGGACGTGCTCGCCGAGGCGAAGACCCAGCTCGACGAGACCAGCGGTGTCGCGATCGACCTCAGCGCCGGCGAGCTGCCGCAGGGTGTCGACGCGCTCGTGTTGGCCACCGGCGTGGGCACCCACGCACCTGCCTTCGAAGGTGACATCAAGGTCTCGGTCAACAACCTCGAGGTCGATGCGCCGGTGATCGCCGTCGAGGGGCTGGTCTACGCACAGCTGCCGTTCACCACGGAGTACAACGAGGTGGACCCGGAGAACTACGGCGCCCCGGACCCGGCGACGCTGATGGACCCCGACGTCGGACTCTCCTCGTGGCTCACGGCCGTCGAGGGGGTCGAGGAGGGTGACCAGACCCGGGACGGCGACCAGGTGCTGACCCCCTACACCGGCACCCTGCCCGGCTCCGCGGTCGCCGAGGTGATCCCCAGCGCCACGGTCAAGGCCGACTTCGACGCGACGTTCAGCATCGACGACGAGGGACGTCTGGTCATCGCCGAGGTCACCGGACCGTTCTACGGCGACGCCGGTGACGTCGAGTACACGATCAGCCTCGACGACTACGGCACCGACAAGGAGATCACGGCGCCGTGAGCCGCCGATGAGTCCGGGGTGACCCCGTCATGAGCACAGCATGAGCACGGGATGAGCACGGCTCAGGGCGGCGTCGACCGCGCCGGTCGGCTGCTGCTCGGCCTGGCCGCCGTCGCGGTGGCCTTTGCGGCCGCCGACACCTACGTCGTGGTGCTCGCCCTGCCGGAGATGATGGCGTCCGCCGGGCTGTCGGCGGAGAACCTCCAGCGGGCGGCCCCGGTCATCTCCGGCTTCCTGCTCGGCTACGTCGCGGTCCTCCCCCTCGTGGGCCGGATCGCCGACCTGCGCGGACGCCTCCCGGTGCTCGTCGGGTCGCTCGTGCTCTTCGCGCTCGGCTCGCTGGTCACCGCTGCGGCGTACGACCTGCCCTCGATGGTGGCCGGACGCGTCCTCCAAGGGGTGGGCGGCGGGGGGCTCGTGCCTGCCACGCTGGCGCTGGTCGCCGACCTCTACCCGCCACGGGAGCGGGGGCTGCCGCTGGGCATCGTCGGCGCCGTCCAGGAGCTCGGCAACGTCCTCGGCCCGTTGTACGGCGCCGTGGTCCTGGCCTTCGGCAGCTGGCGCGACATCTTCTGGATCAACCTCGCCGTCGCGCTCGTGCTGGCCGTCGTCATCCGCCGGACCCGGCCCGTCGACGGACGGACGCGGTGGCGTGGTCCCCCCGACTGGTTGTCCGTCGTGCTCGTGGCGCTGGTGCTGGCCGCCCTGCTGCTGGTGATGGTGGAGCCGGAGGTCCTGCTCTCCGACGTGACGCTCGGGCTGGGCTTCCTCCCGGTCGTCGGCGAGAGCCGGTGGCTGACCCCGGTCGCGATCGCGGGGTACGTCCTCGTGGCGATGCTGGTGGCCCGCACGCTGACCACCGCACGGCCGCTGGTCGACCTGCGCAGCTGGGCGGCCCTGACCGGGAAGGTCGACGTCGTCGGCGCGCTGCTGCTCGCGGCCGCGCTGGCCGGGGTGATCCTCGCCTTCGCCTCCGCCGACCCGGAGGTGCAGCTGATGTCGCCCGCCGGTCCGTGGCTGCTCGTCGGCAGCGCAGTGGCGGCGGTGGCGTTCTGGCGGCGCAACCGGTCGGTCGCGAACCCCCTGGTGCCGCCCGGGTCACTGACCGCCGCACCGGCCTGGGGCGCGATGGTCGTCAGCTTCTTCGTCGGCAGCGCGCTCATCGCCGCGCTCGTCGACATCCCGATCTTCGCCCGGCTCACGATCTACAACGACTCGCAGCTCGCCGCGGCGCTGGTCCTCGTCCGGTTCCTCGTCGGGCTGCCGATCGGCGCCTTCGCCGGCGGCTGGCTCACGCACCGCCTGCCGGCCGGGGTGGTGACCGCGATCGGCATGGCCGCTGCCGGCGTCGGTTTCGCCTGGATGTCCACCTGGGGGCTGGAGTCGCTGCGCAGCCCCGTGGCCTCGGTGCCGCTCGTGCTCGCGGGGGTCGGGATCGGGCTCGCGATGGCGCCGGTGAACGCATCGCTGCTGTCGGCCACCGACCCCGAGGTGCACGGAGTCAGCTCCGCCCTGCTCGTGGTCTCCCGCACCGTGGGCAAGCTGGTCGGCATCAGCGCGCTCACGACGATCGGTCTCCGGCGGTTCTACGCCACGCAGTCGGACCTGCCGGCCCCGATGGAGGTCTGCGGGGACGGACTCAGCCGGTGCGCCGAGTTCAGCCTCATCCTGCAGGAGGCCGGGCTGACCCAGCTGCAGACGATCTTCCTGGGGGCGGCGGTGTGCTGCCTCGTGGCCGGAGCGGTGGCGCTCGTCGTGTTCCGGGGCGCGGACACCCGCTCGGTGAAGATCCCCGCGGTCGAGGCCGGGTTCTGATGGAACCCGAGCCCGGGGCTCGCTGCTCCGCGCTCTCGGCCGCTGTCGGCGAGGAGCAGGCCGGCTCCGCCCCGAGGGCGGCCGGCTGGGTCGCCCTCGAGCAGAACGGCCCCTGGGGCGCGAAGGCGTTCACCGCCAGCCACTTGGACCGCGACCTCGGTGCGGCGATCGAGACGGCAGCCGCGATGGCGGGTGTCCGGCCGAGCCTCGTCCGGCGGCCGGGGCGGCACGCCGACCACCACACACCGGGCCGGCACCGGCTGCTGGTCGCCCACGCGCTGCCCGGGCGGAGCTGGCTGCTCTCGGCCGAGATCGACGACCCCGCCGAGGTGCTCTCCCTCGACTGGCGGGCGGTGGCGGAGGGCGACCTCGACGCCGCCCGCTCGTCGGTCGCCGGTCTCGTCCCGGCCGACGAGGCGCACCTTCTGGTCTGCACCAACGGCACGCGCGACGTGTGCTGCGCGGTGACCGGTCGGCCGGTGGCGGCGGCCGCAGCCCTGGCGCACCCCGGGCGGGTGTGGGAGGCGACGCACACCTCGGGGCACCGGTTCGCACCGACCGCCGTCCTCCTGCCGCACGGGACGCTGCACGGGCGGCTCGACGGCGAGTCCGCTGCTGCGCTCCTGACCGCCGCCGGCCGAGGTGAGACCGTGCTGCCCGGCACGCGCGGCCGGTCCGCGTGGTCGCCCGCGGGCCAGGTCGCCGACCACGCCGTGCGGATGGAGACCGGTGAGCTCGCACTCGACGCGCTGACGGTGTCCCCGATCGGCGAGGCGTTCCTGGTCCGGCACCGCGACGGCCGGTCGTGGCGGGTCGACGTCCGCTCCGAGGAGGTCGCCGAGGTCCGGCGACCGGAGTCCTGCGGCAAGCCGGCCCTGCCGATGAGCCGGTGGAGGGTGCACTCGGTCACCCCGCGCTGAGGTGGCCCCCGACGAACTCCAGCTGGTGCGGGACCACGGTGCGCCAGTACTCCGCCGAGTGCCCACCCGCCCCGAAGCTCGACTCCGGAGGGGGGTCGAGGTCGTCCACGAGCTCCTGCACGTTCGGGTAGAACGGGTCGCCGCGACCGCAGTCGATCCGGAGTGGGACGTCCGCCAGCAGCTCCGGGCGGTCCATGATCCCGTCCCCCGGCGTGACCGCGGGGCTGAGCACCGCCACCGCCCGCACCGGTACGGCGTCCTCCACGACCAGCCGCAGGGCGCCGTACCCGCCCATCGACCAGCCGCTGAGCGCGAGCCGGTCGGTGGCGAGCCCGCGTCGCTCGAGCATCGGCAGGAACTCGTCGAGAAGCATCCGGGAGGAGTCGGTGCCGTCCGGCTGCGGGCGCCAGTACGTCGGTCCGCCGTCGACCGCGGCGACAGCGAACGGCGCGGTGCCCGCGGCGCAGGCGATGGCCAGGAACCGGTCCATGCCCAGCGAGCTCACCACATCGGCATGGTCGCCGGAGGCGCCGTGCAGCACCAGCAGCACCGGCAGCTCGGCGTCGACGGGATGACCGGGCGGGTAGCTGACCAGCCAGCCGACCTCGACCCCGCCTCGGGCCTGCGACACGAAAGAGCCGTTGACCAGCTCGCCCGGTTCGGCGTCGGGCATCGGGGCGCCGGCACCGTTGAGCCCCAGCACGGCGTACGCCCGCGAGCGCCCCGGCAGGACGTCCTCCTCGACGAGCCAGCCGCCGGCGGCGACGGCACCGGCCGCACCCAGGGCTCCGCCGAGCAACCTGCGACGCGTCACCCCGCGCTCGTCGCCGCTGCTCACCACGTGATCGTAGATGGGCGTGCACCCCCGGTCGGTCCCCCGCGCTGACTCGCTAGGCTCCCGGCTGTGACTCAAGGCTTCGACGACCTGCTGGCGGCGAACCGGGCGTTCGCCGAGAACTTCGCCCTGTCCGGGTTCGACGGTGTCGCCCATGCCGGCGTCGCGATCGTGACCTGCATGGACTCGCGCATAGACCCGCTCGGGCTGGTGGGGCTGAAGCCCGGCGACGCGAAGATCTTCCGCAACCCCGGGGGCCGGGTCACCGACCAGGCCCTGGAGGCGCTGGTGCTGGCCGTCCACCTGCTGAACGTGCAGCGCGTGCTGGTCATCCCGCACACCCGCTGCGCGATGGCCTCCGCCACCGAGAACGAGCTGCGCGAGCGGGTCGGTGCCTCCGCGGGCGTCGACGCGTCCTGGCACCGGTTCCACGTCGTCGACGACCAGACGGCCGCCCTGCGCGAGGACGTCCAGCGGGTGAAGACCCACCCGCTCATCCCCGACACGGTCGCCGTCGGCGGCTTCCTGTACGACGTCGACACCGGGCTGCTCGAGCCGAAGGTCTGATCCTCGGCCCACACGTGGGTCGTGCGGCTCAGCGGGCGCCGGAGCGCTCTGTCACCCGCACGACCGGTCAGGCGTCGATCAGCTCGGCGTCGATCTCGTAGGCACCCTGCACGATGAACTCCTTGCGCGGCGCCACGTCGCTGCCCATCAGCAGCTCGAACACCTCCGCAGCCGCAGCAGCGTCGTCGGCGGTGATCCGGCGCAACGTCCGGTGCCGCGGGTCCATCGTGGTCTCGGCCAGCTGGTCGGCGTCCATCTCGCCGAGCCCCTTGTAGCGCTGCACCGGGTCCTTCCAGCGCATGCCCTTCTTCGTCAGCTCGGCGAGCTTCCGCTGCAGCTCGGCGTCGGAGTACGTGTAGACGTACTTCGACATCCCCTTCTTGGGGTTGGTGAGCTCGATGCGGTGCAGCGGGGGTACGGCGGAGAAGACCCGGCCCTGGGTGATCAGGTCGGGCATGTACTTGAAGAACAACGTGGTCAGCAGGCAACGGATGTGCGCTCCGTCGGAGTCGGCGTCGGCCATGAAGACGATCCGGCCGTACCTCGCCTGGTCGATGTCGAAGGTCCGCCCCGACCCCGCGCCGACCACCTGGATGATCGAGGCGCACTCGGCGTTCTTCAGCATGTCCCCGACCGATGCCTTCTGGACGTTGAGGATCTTCCCGCGGATCGGCAGCAGCGCCTGGAACTCCGAGTTGCGAGCCAGCTTCGCCGTACCCAGCGCCGAGTCGCCCTCGACGATGAACAGCTCGGTGCGCTCGTTGTCCCCCGACCGGCAGTCGGCCAGCTTCGCCGGCAGCGCGGAGGACTCCAGGGCGCTCTTGCGGCGCTGGTTGTCGCGCTGCTGACGGGCGGCGAGCCTGGTCCGCGACGCGTTGGCGACCTTCTCCAGGACGAGCTTCGACTGGGCCTTGTGCTCGCGCTTGGTCGAGGTCAGGAACTGCTTGAGCTCGGCGGCCACCACCTTGCGCACGACCGAGCGGGCGGCAGGGGTGCCGAGCACCTCCTTGGTCTGACCCTCGAACTGCGGCTCGGCCAGTCGCACGGTGACCACGGCCGTCATGCCCTCGAGGACGTCGTCCTTGACGACATCGGGCTCGGCGACCTTCAGCGTCTTGGTGTCCCGAAGCAGGTCGTTGAAGGTCTTGGTGACCGCGGCCTCGAACCCGGTGACGTGCGTGCCGCCCTTCGGGGTCGCGATGACATTCACGTAGGAGCGGATCTCGCTGTCGTACCCAGTCCCCCAGCGCAGGGCGACGTCGACGTGCAGGTCCCGCTCGACGTCCTGCGGGATCATGTGCCCCTTGTCGTCGAGCAGGGGGACCGTCTCGGTGAAGCGGTCCTGCCCCTGCAGCCGGAGCACCGTGGTCACCGGCTCGTCGGAGGCGAGGAACTCGCAGTACTCGGTGATCCCGCCGTCGTGCTTGAACCGCTCCTCCACCGGCTCGGCGCCGCGGAGGTCCCTGATCACCAGCTCGAGCCCGGGGACGATGAACGACGTCTGGCGGGCGCGCGTGACCAGCTCCTCGAAGACGAAGGAGGCGTCCTTGGTGAAGATCTGCCGGTCCGGCCAGAACCGCACCCGGGTGCCGGTGCGACCCTTGGCGACGCGCTTGCCCTTGTGCAACCCCGACTGCGGGGCGAAGGCGTCCTTGGGGCCGGCGCCGTCGAACACTCCCGGCGTACCGCGCTGGAAGGACATCTGCTGCGTGGCCGGTGAACGGTCGACCTCCACGTCCAGGCGAGCCGACAAGGCGTTGACCACCGAGGCGCCGACGCCGTGCAGCCCGCCGGTGGCGACGTACGAGCCGCCGCCGAACTTGCCGCCGGCGTGCAGCTTGGTGAAGACCACCTCGACTCCGGACAAACCGGTCTTCGGTTCCTTGTCGACCGGGATGCCGCGGCCGTTGTCACTCACCTCGGCGGAGCCGTCGGGGTGCAGCGTCACGTCGATGCGGGTGCAGACCCCCGCCAGCGCCTCGTCGACACCGTTGTCGATGATCTCCCAGAGGCAGTGCATGAGACCGCGGGTGTCGGTCGAGCCGATGTACATGCCGGGGCGCTTGCGCACCGCCTCGAGTCCCTCGAGCACCAGCAGGTGGTGGGCGTTGTAGGTGTTGTCGATGACAGGCCTCCCGGGCGTCTTGCGTGCGCGTGAAATCTACCTGCGCCCTGTCCATCGACGCGGCTCCCACGCTCGTGCGCCGGACGCCCAGGTAACAACTTGGTCACCCGTGAGACGCTGTCGGCGCCAGCCGAGTTGACCCGGGTGCGCCTGGGTATATGGCTGGTGCAACACCGATCTACACAGATCGGGCGGGTTGCCGCCGATAGAGGTGACACTCCAGTCACACTGGCAGTCGCTCCTAGGGGCGGACCCATCCGATCGGGCACAGTGGCCGAACAACGTTGTGAGACGACTCACCGGAAAGCATCCGACGAGAAGGACCGCGACGGGAAGCATCCCCGGTGCTCACGTTGTTGGACAGGAGACGACACAGGGGAACTATCCAGCTCCCCGAGACGTCGAACGAATGACAGGAAGGAAGGCCACCGTGACCACCACCGTTGCACCGAGCCCCTTGACAGCCAGTGACCGCTGCGACCGCTGCGGTGCTCAGGCCTACCTCCGAGTCCACCTGGCGAGTGGTAGCGAACTCATGTTCTGCGCCCACCACGCACGTGAGCACGGGGAGAAGCTGCGCACGATCGCTGTCAACGTCCACGACGAGACCGGCAAGCTCATCGACCCCCCGGCGACCGAGGTCGAGCGCTGACCCAGCGCCGTCCCGAGCTCGACTGAGGCCCCGGCTTTGCCGGGGCCTTCGTCGTCCTGAAAGGGTGGAACGGTGCAGATCGAGGATGTCCTGGCCGGCGTCGCCATCGCGGTCGGCCTGGTGGGGATCATCGTCCCGCTGCTGCCCGGCACCCTGCTCGTCGCCGCTGCGGTCCTCATCTGGGCCGTGGCCGTCGGTGAGGCGGCCGGCTGGGCTGCCGCCGGCGTGGCGCTCCTGGTCCTGACCGTCGGGACCGTCGTCAAGTACCTCCTCCCGGGCCGCCACCTGAAGAGCCAGGGCATCCCAACCCGCACGCTCGCCCTCGGCGGGCTCCTCGGCGTCGTCGGCTTCTTCGTGGTGCCGGTGATCGGGCTGCCGCTCGGCTTCGTCCTCGGCGTCTACATCTCCGAGGCCCAACGGCTGGGCACTGATGCCGCGTGGCCCGCGACGCGGTCGACCGTCAAGGCCGTCGGTGCGTCGATCCTCATCGAGCTCGCCGCCGGCACGACAGCGGCGGTGATCTGGTTCGTCGGTGCGGTGACCACCTGATGGCGGTCGTCCTCGCCCTGGTCTCCGCCTTCACCTTCGGTCTCTCCGACTTCATCGGGGGTCTGGTCAGCAAGCGGGCGCCGGCCTGGTCGGTCGCGGTCACCGTGCAGGCGGCCTCGGCGTTGAGCACCGCAGTGCTGGCGCTCTTCGTCGCCGGCTCCCCCCGACCGGTGGACTTCGGCTGGGCGCTCGTCGCCGGGGCCGGCTCGGGCGCCGGAGTCGGGTTCCTCTTCCGCGGCCTGGCGACCGGGCGCATGAGTGTCGTCGCACCGCTCTCGGCCGTCGGTGCCGCGCTCGTCCCGGTGGTCATCGGCTTCGGTCTCGGTGAGCGGCCAGGAACCTTGGCGACGCTGGCGATCGTGGCGGCGTTCCCGGGGATCTGGCTCGTCGCCTCCGGTGAGAGCGCCCCGGACACCGACGGCGACCCGGCCGCGGTGCCCGCGTCCTCCGGCATCCTCGACGGCATCCTCGCCGGACTCGGGTTCGGAGTCCTCTTCACCGCGCTCGGTCAGGTGCCGGACGGCGCCGGCCTGTGGCCGCTGACGGTCGCCCAGGCGGCGTCGGCCGTCGCAGCCGCGGCGCTCGCCACGGCGCTGCGCGCCAGCTGGCGGCCCACCCGGTCCGCCTGGCGAGCCGTCCCGGCGGGACCGCTCTCGGCGGTCGCGCTGCTCAGCTTCATGCTGGCCACCCAGTCAGGGCTGCTCACGGTCTCGTCCGTGCTCGCCTCGCTCTACCCTGCAGCGACCGTCGTCCTGGCGATGGCCGTCCTGCGCGAGCGGATCCACGCCACCCAGGCGGTCGGTCTCGTGCTGTGCGGAGCCACCGTCACCCTCGTCGCCCTGAGCTGAACCGCCACCGCGCTCACGTCGTGATCTCCGCTGCCGACGTCGGACGGGACACCGACCGGCTGCCCGATAATCACCCATTCCGGGACCGCGGTCCCTAGGCTTGGGACTGTTGGCCGAGGCGAGGGAAGGGGCCGGTGTGGACGACGCCGCCAGTGCCTTCTACCGCCATGTGCTCGACTCCTCCCCCGACGGGATGTGGGTGCTCGACCTCCGCGGTGGCACGATCTACGTCAACGAGCGCGCGGCCGGGCTGCTCGACCGGACCCGTGAGGAGCTGACGCGCCGGCCGGTGGAGAGCTTCCTGGTCGAGATCGGGGGTGTCCCGCTCGCCGACCGTCTCGCGCTGCTGCTCGAGGCGGGTGCGAGCCCCGGAGAGGTGGAGGGCTGGTACCTCCTGCCCGACGGTCGGCGGCACTCGTTGCTGGTCGCGGAGAGCCTCGTCCACGACGATGGCGGCACCCCGACTGCGTGCATCCACCGACTCACCGAGGGCGCCCGTCGGCGGACCCTCGTGCACGAGCTGTCCCGCAGTCGCGAGCAGCTGGACGAGGCGCAGGCGATCGCCAGGCTCGGCAGCTGGGAGCTGGACCTCGGGAACGAGGACTTCACCTGGTCCCGCCAGATGTACGCGATGTTCGGCGTCGACCCGACAACCTTCGTCCCGACACCCGAGGAGTACATCGCCCGCATCGCAGAGCCCGACCGTCTCCTGGTCTCCGAACGCGTGCGAGCCGCCCGGGAGGGGCGCGGCGACCTCGAGTTCGACGCCCGGGCCATCCGCGCGGACGGCTCGACCGGCTGGTTCCGTCACCGGGGTCGGCTGCTGCGTGCGGAGGACGGCACACCGATCCGGCTCGGCGGCACCGTGCAGGACATCACCGAGACCAAGGAGACCGAGCTCCAGCTGACGGATGCTGTCGTCCTCAACGCGATGATGCAGCACACCGCGACCGCGGCGAACGAGGCGGAGACGCTCGCCGAGGCGATGCGCGCGATCCGCGACCTGCTCCTGGTCGACGACGACTGGCAGCGTGCGGTGGCTTTCGTCGTCGAGGACGCCGACGGCCTGCGGCTGAGTCCCTTCGTCTTCCCCGGCGACGCCCCCGAGCTGGCACCGCAGGAGTGGGAGCTCGCGGTGGCCGAGGAGGTGCTGGCTTCGGGAAGCACGGTCTTCGAGGAGCACGCCCGACCGGTCGCCCCGTCGATCGCGTTCCCCGTGCGGTTCGACGGTGAGCTGGGGATGGTCGTCGTCGCCACCGCGTGCAGTCCGTTCGAGCGGCACGCGATGCTGCGGTCGATGGTCGAGCAGGTGGCCGGCCACCTCGCGCGGGTCGCCGAGCGTGAGCAGGCGGCCGACGAGCTCGCCTCGGCCCGCGACGCCGCCATGGAGGCGTCCCGCCTCAAGTCGCAGTTCGTGGCCACGATGAGCCACGAGATCCGTACGCCGATGAACGGCGTCATCGGCCTCAACGAGCTGCTGCTCCGCACCGAGCTCGACGGCCGGCAGCGCGGGCTCGCGCAAGGCGTGCAGGCGGCCGGCCAGAGTCTCCTGGGCCTGATCAACGACGTGCTCGACTTCTCGAAGATCGAGTCCGGGGAGCTGGTCCTCGAGGTCGTCGACTTCGACCTCCGGGCGGTGTTCCAGCAGACGCGCTCGCTGCTGGCCTCGGCCGCCGCGGACAAGGGCATCTCCTTGGAGGTCGATGTCGCCGACGAGCTGCCCACGAGGGTGGTGGGCGACCCCACCCGGCTGGGTCAGGTGCTGTCGAACCTGATGTCGAACGCGGTGAAGTTCACCAGGGCGGGCGCGGTGACCGTGCGTGCGGTCGTGGAGGAGTCCGCCTCGGCCGGCATGGTGCTCCGCGTGCTGGTCAACGACACCGGCATCGGGGTCACGGCAGAGCAGCGCGACCGGCTCTTCGAGCCGTTCCAGCAGGCCGATGCCTCGACGACCCGCAACTTCGGCGGCACCGGTCTCGGACTGGCGATCTGCCACCAGCTCGTCGCGGCGATGGGCGGCGAGGTGGGGCTCTCCAGCACTCCCGGAGTGGGAAGCACGTTCTGGTTCACCGCAGCGCTCGGCCGGACCGACGTGCCGCAACGCGGGTCCCGCGTCGCCGCCGCCCCGGAGAGGCACGTCGAGCCGACCCGGTCGCGCGGTGGCCACGTCCTCGTGGTGGAGGACAACGACATCAACCAGCTCGTCGCGGTCGGCCTCCTAGAGATGCTCGGGTACTCCGCCGACATCGCCGAGAGCGGCGACGAAGCCGTCGCCCGCGTCGCGGACCGGGCGTACGATGCGATCCTGATGGACCTCCAGATGCCTCGGATGGACGGATACACGGCCTCCCGACTGATCCGCAGCCAGGAGCCCGCCGGTCGGCGGGTCCCGATCATCGCCATGACGGCGTCGGCGGTGGAGGGTGAGCGTGATCGGTGCGCGGCTGCGGGGATGGACGACTTCCTCAGCAAGCCGGTGGACAGCAACCGCATCGCAGCCGTCCTCGGCAAGCACACCGGCTCGACCTCGGCGATCGCGACCAAGTCGGCGACCAAGCCCCTCGTGGACGCGCTCGACGAGGGCCGTCTCGACGAGCTGACGGACATGGGCGAGCGGGCGGTGGCGCTCGTCAACCGCGCGGTCGACAACTTCGTGAGCCGGCTGCCTCAGGTCCTCGCCGAGATCGAGGAGGCGCTCCAGGACAAGGAGTGGGCGACGCTGCGCGCTCTCGTGCACCGGTTCCGCGGGAGCGCGCTGAACCTCGGGGCCGTCAAGGTCGGCGAGGTGGCGCTCGTGCTCGAGCTCCTCGAGGACGACGAGTTGCCGGGCTGTGCCGGGGACCTCCTGGCACAGCTGCACGAGGTCGCTGCTGAAGCCGTCGTCGCGCTCCAGGACTACCAGTCGCGCAAGACCCGGGCCACCCTCTGACGGGTCTGCCGACGTCTTCGCACTTCCGAGCGCTTCCAGGCGGTGCCGTGCGAGCCCTTCGGGGCGCCGCACCCGCACACCTGGGAGGTGTGCGGGGCGGGCTCCCCCGTACTTCCAAGGTAGAGATGCGGTGATTGGTCCGCCCAGGGACCTGAGGCACCGGCGGAGCGGCCCATCGGACGGCAAGGGACCAACGTCTGCAGTTGCTCCCGCTTGATGCACATGACCCGTGCCTGATGCACATGAGGCGTCCACCCGACGTTGACCCACCGGCTACCTGGCCGGCCTACCGTCGGGGTCATGACGGAGCGAGAAGCCACTCCTGAAGACGCCCTCCCCCCGACCGGCAACGCGGTCCCGCAGGACGACGCTCGATGACTCGTCTGCCCACGGGGGTGACAGGCGAGCCGGCGGCTCCACTGCGACGAGTCGCTCCTCGGTCGCGCCACGCAGCAGCTGAGCGTGTGCTGGCGAGCCGCATCCTCCTCGTCAGCGCGGCGGCCGTTGCCGTCGTGGCCGCTGCGTTCGTGGTCGCCGTGCTCCTGAACGCGGGCCCTGCACTGCAGTAGACGACCAGTGCTGGCACGAGCCCTTCCCCACAGGCTCGTCGCCGACCACGGCTGCTCCCCGGAGCGCCGTGGTCCCGGGGGCTGCCCCGTTGCTCGCCGTCCGCCGGTGGGCAACAGGCGCCTCCACCCTCAGTCGAGGTAGTCGCGCAGGACCTGCGAGCGGCTCGGGTGACGCAGCTTCGACATCGTCTTCGACTCGATCTGCCGGATCCGCTCGCGCGTGACGCCGTACACCTTGCCGATCTCGTCGAGCGTCTTCGGCTGGCCGTCGGTGAGACCGAAACGCATCGAGACCACGCCGGCCTCCCGCTCGGACAGCGTGTCGAGCACCGCGTGCAGCTGCTCTTGCAGGAGGGTGAACGACACCGCGTCGGCCGGAACGATCGCCTCGGAGTCCTCGATGAGGTCACCGAACTCGCTGTCGCCGTCCTCGCCGAGCGGCGTGTGCAGGGAGATCGGCTCGCGGCCGTACTTCTGCACCTCGATGACCTTCTCCGGGGTCATGTCGAGCTCCTTGGCGAGCTCCTCAGGCGTGGGCTCGCGGCCCAGGTCCTGGAGCATCTGCCGCTGCACGCGCGCGAGCTTGTTGATGACCTCGACCATGTGCACCGGGATGCGGATGGTCCGGGCCTGATCGGCCATCGCGCGGGTGATCGCCTGGCGGATCCACCACGTCGCGTAGGTCGAG
>CADCUK010000064.1 GCA_902805865.1 uncultured Nocardioidaceae bacterium
CTGCCCCGGGACCGTGACGTGGTGGTGCTCGGCCACTCGATGGGAGGTGCGGTGGCACTCGGGCTCGCCGACGGACGCACCCCGGTCCCGGCCGCGGTGGTCGCCTTCGGTGTCAAGGTCGACTGGCCCGAGGAACACGTCGCCGCGGCGGCGAGGATGGCCGCGCGGCCGGCATCGTCGTTCGCCACGCGAGCCGAGGCGGCCGAGCGCTACCTCAGGCTGGCGGGGCTCACCGGGCTGGTCTCGCCGGACGACCCTGCGGTCGATGCCGCAGTAACCGAGACGCCGGATGGTTGGCGGGTGGCGCAGGATCCCGCGACGTTCGGTGTCGGTGTGCCGGATGTCGCCGGAGCTCTCGCCCGCGCCGCATGCCCCGCTCTGCTGGCACGCGGTGAGCACGACGCGATGGTGACCGAGGAGCAGCTGCGTGCTCTGGTCTCCGAACCCGTGTCGCTGCCCGGGGTCGGGCACAACGCGCACGTCGAGGACCCGGCTTCGGTGGTCGACCTGGTGCGCCGGTACGCCTGACGCGGTTGCTACAGCGGTGGCGGCTGGAGCACGGACCCGGAGGGCACGCTGCCCTCGGGATCGGCCCCCGCCAGGGGCGTCGTCAGCAGCCGGCCTGGTAGGAGCCGGATTCCATCTGGTGACCGTTGGTGACCTTGTCCCCCCGGAGCAACGAGAAGCCCCGCTGCCAGTCCGAGAGGATGTCGGTGTCGTTCATCTCCCGGTCGCCGTCGCCCACCAGGCTCAGCCGCAGCGTCATCGGCAGGTCCGAGACCGCCTTGGGGGTGGCCACGGTCGCGACCGGCTTGCCGTTGACGAACCAGGTGATGTGGCCCCGGGCGACCTCGGTCGCCAAGGTGAAGTGGACGTTGTTGGTGTCGCTGCCCAGGGTCTTGCGGTAGGTCCACCGGCGGTCACCGGAGTTGACGCCGACCAGGATCGACCTGCCGTGCGCCGTCATCTCGCCCATGGTGATGTTGTGGGCTCCGCAGTCGTAGTCACCTGCGTTCTCGGGGACCAGCTCCGCCCTCACGATGTAGTCCTGGGCGCCGGTCTCGTACGAACGTGGCCGCAGACGGACCTCCCAGCGGCCGTATGGCCTCGCGTTGCCCTGCATCGTGGCCATCGTCGTGCCGAAGTCACCGGGTCCAGGCTTGTTGACCCGCTTGCTGTCGAAGTACAGCCCGCCGTTGTGGCTGGAGACCCGGCCGCCGCCGTCGATGTACTCGACCCAGGAGCCCTTGAGCACCGACCCACGGTGCGGCTTCGCACTGAGCGACTCACCGAAGACCCAGGCGAAGTCGAAGAGGGAGACGCCCCACCGGAAGGTCTGGCTCGCCGTGGTGCGGCTGCTCGTCGTCGCGGTGCGAGGCAGCGTCGTCGTCTCGGTCACCGGCGCCGGTTCGGGCTCCGACTGGGTCCGGCGCTTGCCGCTCCGGACCTCGACATAGGTCGGGAACGAGGGGAACCAGCCGATCTGGTTGCCGTCCTCGAAGTAGTTCTCGGCAACCACGCGGTAGACGTGCACGCCTGCCACCGGCTCGGTCACGGTGAACTCTGCGAGCCCGAGTGGCCCGACCTGGGTGGTGTCGAGCTCCTTCCACTGCGTGGGGGTGACGCGCTTCTGCAGGGTGAGCCGCCGGCCGACGACCGGCTTGAGGCCGATCGTGTCGGGGCGCCTGGCCAGCGTGGGGGTGGTGTCGACGGTGAGGTCGAACGGGACATCCACCAGAGGCACGCCGACGGGGGTCACGGTGAGGTCCTGCGAGTGAGCGTCGAAGGTCACGAAGGGGGTCGCGAGCCTGCCGGAGGCGACGCGGTAGCGGATCCCGTGCATGGCGGGGGCGGGGAACACGAAGCGGAAGTCGCCGTTGGCTGCGGTCGGCGCGCTGAACCCCTCGACGTCGCCCCACACCTCGCCGGAGTAGCCGGCGTTGAGCTGGAGGTGCACGCGACGCTCGCCGGTGGCGCCGATGTTGCCCGAGAAGACCACCGCCTGCCCGCCGACGTAGTCCGCACCAGGGCTGATGGCCAACGACGCCGCGGCGCGACGGGCCTGCTCGGTGCTGGCGGCGGGGGCGAGCCCCGCCAGCATCAGCCCGACGAGCAGGGACAGGACGGCACCGAACTTCCAGGCGCGATCAGGCATGGAATCCTCCAGATGCGACGCGAATGGGCACCTAGGTTGTTCGGTCCGCGAAGGAGCCACTTGAGGGCTTCTTCCGGCTGGTCGAGAAAATTTGCCGTTGGTCTGGTCCAGCTGGGCTCAGACGAGCTCTCCGCATCGCCTGCTGAGGTAGGCACGCTCGGCGGAGTTCTGGGTGGCCGCGATGGCGGACGCGTAGGCCGCCTTCGCCTCTGCGGTTCGGCCGAGCCTGCGGAGGAGGTCGGCGCGGGTGGCGTGCCAGGCGTGGTAGCCGGTGAGGGGGAGCCGGTCGACGAGACTCAGCGCGACCTCCGGGCCGTCCAGCTCCGCCACGGCGACCGCGCGGTTGAGCGCGACGATCGGCGACGGGTCGAGCCGGGTCAGCCGGTCGTACAGCGCGACGATCTGCGACCAGTCGGTGTCCCGCGCCGTCGGGGCGTCACAGTGCACCGCGTTGATCGCCGCCAGGAGCTGGTAGCGGCCGGGCCGGTTGGTCGCGAGGCAGGTCCGGACCAGCGCGAGCCCCTCGTCGACGAGTGTCCGGTCCCAGCCGGCGCGGTCCTGCTCGGGAAGGGACACCAGCTCGCCGTGCCGCACGCGGGACCGGCGGCGCGCCTCGATGAGCACCATCAGGGCGAGCAGCCCCGTCACCTCCGGCTCGTGGGGGAGCAGCTGGTGCAGGATCCGTGCCAGCCGGATGGCCTCGTCGGAGAGCTCGACGCGGACCGGCTCGCCGTCGCCGGTGGCGAGGTAGCCCTCGTTGAAGATCAGGAACAGCACCGCCAGCACGCCACCGAGGCGCTGGGGGAGGTCCGCGGCCTCCGGCACCCGGTAGGGCACGTTGGCCGCCGCGATCTTCTTCTTCGCGCGGGTGATCCGCTGGGCCATCGTGGTCTCCGGCACGAGGAACGCCTCGGCGATCTCGGCCACGGTCAACCCGCCGAGGAGGCGGAGCGTCAGAGCGATCCGCGCCTCGGGCGCCAGCGCCGGGTGGCAGCAGGTGAAGAGCAGCCGCAGCCGGTCGTCCTCCACGGGCCCGGTGGGCTCGTGAGGCGTGTCGTCGTACTGCATGAAGGCCGCCTGCTGCTTGGCGTCGCGCTGCTTCTCGCGGCGGATCCGGTCGATCGCGCGGTTGCCCGCGGTGGTGGTGAGCCACGCCCCGGGGTTGGGCGGAACGCCGGACTCCGGCCACTTCTCCAGGGCGACCAGGAGCGCCTCGCCCGCCGCCTCCTCCGCGGTCTCGATGTCGCGGAAGCGTCGGACGAGCGAGGCGATGAGACGGCCGTACTCCTCGCGGAAGACCCGCTCGACGGCCGCCGTGCCGGGCCGGTCAGGCAAGGCCGTCGAACGGACGGACCTCGACCTTGCCCCGGCAGGCCTTCGATGCCTGTGCCGCAAGACCGAGCGCGACGTCGAGGTCAGGCGCCTCGATGACCCAGAAGCCCCCGATGACCTCCTTGGTCTCGAGGTAGGGGCCGTCGGTCATCACCGGCGTCTCGCCCTGGCCGTCGACGACGGTCGCCGTCGAGGCCTCCTGGAGTCCGCCGGCGAACACCCAGTAGCCGTCCGCCCGGAGCTTGTCGTTGAAGGCGCCGGTCGCGGCGAACGCCTCCTCCATCTGCTCCCGGGAGCCGTAGTTGCCGAACTCGTCCCTCTCGGCGGGCCCGTGCACGCTCATCAAGTAGTGCGTCATCACGCTTCTCCTCAGCTCGAGGCGATCCGGTCGACCGCCCTTCACCATCACCACGAACGATGCCGCGCCGATACGACAACGTGCCACAGATTCGGTGCGGCTCAGGCCACCAGCAGCCAGTACACCGTTCCGGTGACGCCGAGGCTGACGGCCGTGGTGATGCCCCACCGGACGGGATGGGATCGCGCACGTCGCCACAGCCGGTCAGACCAATGACGGCAGCGGGAGTGCCACCGCTCCGCCCAGTCGAACTCGTGCGACCAGACCCACAGGCCGGCGAGCATCAGGGGTGCCATCAGGAGGACCGAGAGCAACCAGGCCGCGGCACCGAGGAGGTGCAGGACGCAGCCGAGGCCGAAGACGCAGGTGCGGCGGGTCCTCGACCCTCGGGGCGATGGCGCGGGCGGCTCGGTCTTGGTCGCGCTCAGGGCCGGCGCGGTCACCGGTGGGCCCAGGGACCGCTGCTCACCGTCGTCTGCCGTCAGGGCGACGGATCGCGACGCGCTGGGCGCGAGGACTCGACAGGGTGCCCCAGCGGGGCTCTCCGGAAGCGTCACGGCGACTGACGAACCACGTGAACGCGATCAACAAGGCTAGTGCGATAACGAGAGTCATGCGTAGTTGCCTTTCGGTGCCCGGGGCTGAGGCATAGTCACTCTTCCCTTGTAAGGCAGGGGCACACCCGATCCGGCCAAGGTTTGCGCGACTTTCTGAACAACCTTTGCGCGGGTGAGTGAGGGCCTAGCGGTTGGCGTCCTCCCGCACCAGCCGCAGCCATCCGAGCACCAGGGCCGTCGCCGCCCAGAAGAGCATGGTCACCACCGACGAGGTCTCCGTGATCCCGGGCCGCGTCGGCTCCCCGACGAGGAGGAACAAGGCGCAGGTGCCGGGCAGCCGGTCGGCGACGTCGGTCAGCCACCCGTAGCCGAACTGCGGGAGCAGCAGCGGCAGAACGAGTATCAGCAGGAACACCGACACGAGCGAGCCTGCGGTGTTGCGCAGCAGGAAGCCGAGCCCGACGGCGAGGAGGGTCCCGCAGCCGAAGACAAAGGCGACGGTGCCGAGCACGTCGGCCCCGACATCGAGGGGCAGGGTCAGGACCGGGCGAGCCGCGAGGTACCCGGCCACCGAGGCGCCCAGGGCGAACAGCACCCCGGCGAGCGTGGCGGTCCCGGCGGCGACGACCGTCCTCGCCGCGAACAGGACTCCCCGGCGCGGCGTCCACTGCAGTGCCGGCACGATGCCACCGGTCGCGTAGTCGGAGGTGACGGTGAGCAGCGCGAGCGCAAGGAGCGCGAACTGTGCCGGCATCGCGGTGAACTCCGCCGCGGCCCACGCCGGGTCGCCCTGCGCGGAGCCGGGGTCGCCCCCGGCATCGAAGCCGGCCACCGTGCCGAGCCCGACCATCGTCACCGCCGCCGCGGCCAGGAACCACCAGGTAGCCTTCGCGGTCCAGAGCCGGGTCCACTCGGCCGCGCAGGTCCGCGCGAACAGCCGGGCAACCGGTACGGCGGCCGCCCCCATGGTCGGGGTGCCGACCGTCCTCGTGGCACTCATCGAGCGACCTCCTGCGTCTGCTGCGGCGTTGTGTCCTGGGCGCCGTGGAACTCGACGCTGTCGCTGGTCAGCTCGAGGAACGCCTGCTCGAGCGACTGCTCGAGGTCGGAGAGGTGGTGCAACGGGATCCCCCAGGAGTGCGCCAGGTCGCCGACCTGCACAGCGGTGCTGTCCTCGACCAGCAGCTCGTGGTCGTCGACGCGGCGGGCGGGCCGCCCCTGCTGCTGCAGCCGGCTGACGAGCAGGCCGGGCTCCGTGGTGCGCACCCGCACCTGACGGTGCCCCAGGCCGGCGAGGAGCTCCTTGGTGGTCGCGTCGGCGATCAGCCGACCGCGGCCGATCACCACCAGGCGATCCGCGGTCTGCTGCATCTCGCTCATCAGGTGGCTGGAGACCAGCACGGTGCGGCCCTCGTCGGCCAGCCGGCGCAGCAGCTGCCGGATCCAGCGGACGCCGTCGAGGTCCAAGCCGTTGATCGGCTCGTCGAAGAGCACCACGCGCGGGTCGCCCAGCAGGGCGGCCGCGATCCCGAGCCGTTGGCGCATGCCGAGCGAGTAGCCCTTGATCGGGCGTCGGGCCGCGCTCCCCAGCCCCACCTGCTCGATCACCTCGTCGACCCGGTTCACGGGGATGCCGTTGCTCCGGGCCGCGACCCGGAGGTGGTTCCGACCGGTGCGGCCGGGGTGCACGGCGCCCGCGTCGAGCAGCGCACCCACCTCGTGCAGCGGTTCGCCGTACGCCGTGAAGGGCCGGCCGTTCACGACCGCGGTGCCCGAGGTGGGTCGGTCGAGACCGAGCATCATCCGCATCGTCGTCGACTTGCCGGCGCCGTTCGGGCCCAGGAAGCCCGTGACCTTGCCGGGCTCCACGTCGAACGTCAGGTCGTCGACTGCCAGCACGTCGCCGTACCGCTTCGTCAGACCGCGCACCTCGATCATCGTCGTCCTTCCTGCACGGCCCGGACGGCCGCGTCGCTGACTGGCATGGAGCGACCGTAGGAGTCCGGCCGGTCAGGAGTGGCGCACGACTGGTGAAGGTTCTGTGCAGGTCTCGACGGCCCGGTCACTCGGGTGATGAGCCGCCGTAGAGCTCTCGAGGATCCGCGCGTCGGACGAGGTAGCGCTCGGGCTCGTCGAGGTCCTCGAACCCGTAGCCCCGGTAGAGGTCGTGCGCGTCCGCGGTCGCCAGCATGATGCGCCGAAGACCCTGCAGCTCCGGGTGGCCCAGCAGCGACTCGACGACGAAGCGGCCGAGCCCTCGGCCGCGATGCTCCGGGAGCACGAAGACGTCGGCGATCCAAGCGAACGTCGCCCGGTCCGTCACTGCGCGCGCCATCCCCACCTGCGAGCCGTCCGGACCGTAGACCCCGACCACCACCGAGCCGGCCAGAGCGCGTTCGACGACGTCGCGCGGGACACCACGCGACCAGTACGCCGTGGCGAGGAACCCGTGCGCGACGTCGAGCTGGATCCGGGACAGGGCGTCGTCGGCCTCGTAGCCGTCCGGTCGGGCGTTGTGCATGACGCCGATCCTGCCCGACGCGGACGGTGCTGCCAGCCGACGGGCGCCGGACCGTCGACTGCACGCCACGAAGACTAGGGTCGTCCCGTGACGGAGCTGCCAGTCCTCGAGGCCGAGGAGCAACGCATCCTCGGCAGCCTGCTGGAGAAGCAGATGACCGTGCCTGCGTCGTACCCGCTGTCGGCGAACGCGCTGCGCACGGCCTGCAACCAGGCCAGCAACCGCGACCCGGTCGTCGACTACGACGAGCAGACGATCGCGCGGGTGACGCGGTCGCTCAAGGAGCGGGGGCTGCTGAGGATCGTCTGGTCCGACACGGGTCGCCGCACGTTGAAGTACCACCAGCTGCTCGACGACACCCTGGGGCTGGGCCCCGGCGAGCGGGCGCTGGTCACCGTGCTGCTGCTCCGCGGTCCGCAGACCGCGGGGGAGCTGCGGGCCCGCACCGAGCGGCTGCATGCCTTCGCCGACCGGAGCGCCGTCGAGGAGTGCCTGCGCGCCCTCGCACAGCGCCCCGCCCCGTTGGTCCGCGAGCTCGAACGCCGGCCGGGCCAGCACGACCGCCGTTGGGTGCACCTCCTGGGTCCGGCCGCGCAACCGGCTGCCGCCGCTGCCGAGGTCGTCGACCGCGACGCGGTCATCGCCGCCGGGCCCGAAGCACGCGACGCCAAGGTGCGGTCGTCGTACGACGAGATCGCTGCCAGCTATGCCGAGCACCTCGTCGACGAGCTGCCGGGGCTGCCGTTCGAGACGTGGCTCCTCGGCCGGGTCGTCGACCACGCGCGCGGGCTGCCGGTCGTGGAGGTCGGGTGCGGGCCCGGGCACGTCACGGCGTACCTGTCCGAGCGCGGCGCCGACGCCACCGGGATCGACCTGTCGCCCGGGATGGTCGCCGAGGCACGTCGACGCTTCGCCGGACCGACCTACGAGGTCGGTGACCTGCGGCGGCTCACCCGGCCGGCCACGAGCTCGGGCTGGGCGGCGGTGCTGGGCTGGTACTCGCTCATCCACCTCGCCGCGTCCGAGATCCCCGGCGCGGTCGAGGCCCTCGCCCGTCCGTTGGCGCCCGGTGGCTGGCTCGTCCTCGGGATGCACGCGGGCGCGGAGGTCCGCCACCTCGACGAGTGGTTCGGCCACGGGGTCGACCTCGACTTCGTCCTGCACGACCCGGCGGCAGTGGTGGCTGCGGTCGAGGCGGCGGGGCTCGTCGAGGTGGAGTGGTACCGACGTGGACCGGTGACTTCGCGAGGCGAACGCACGCAACGTCTCTACGTCATCGGGCGCAGGAGCGAGAGCTAGGCCACGGCCCGCTTCACAGGTCGCGCTCGTAGGCGAGCATGAGCGGACCGTCCTCGCCTTCGGTGCGCCGGAACCCGGCTGCCTCGTACAGGCGCTGCGCCAGCACGTCGTCCTCGCTGGTGACGAGGAACGCGTAGTCGGCGCCCCGTCGGCGCGCGACCTGCATCGCCTCGGTGATCAGCTCCCTGCCGAAGCCCTCACCCCGCCGGTCCGGGACGACGTACAGCTCGGCCAGGTAGGCCTCCTGTCCGTCGGACCACAGCGAGGGGGAGAGCCGCAGCACCGCCACGCCGACCGCGCGGCCGCCGTCGCGTCCGATCACCACGGCAACGTGGTCACTCTCGATGAGCAGGGCG
>CADCUK010000065.1 GCA_902805865.1 uncultured Nocardioidaceae bacterium
CCAGTCCTGCGCTGAACTTCGCCAGGTCGAAGATGTCCTCCACCAGCAGCACGATCTGACGGGAACGGTTGGCCATCACCTCGAGGTGGCGGCGTTGCCCGTCGTTGAGGTCGTCCTCCTGGAGCAGGAGCTCTGCGTAGCCGAGGATCACCGCCAGCGGGGTCCGCAGCTCGTGCCCGGTGACCGCGAGGAGCTCCTCGCGGAGCTGGTTGAGCTGCTTGAGCTTGCGGACCTGCTCCTGCTCCAGGGCGAGGAGGTTCTCGCGTCGCTCGGCGAGCTGATGGCGCTCGGTGACGTTCGTCGAGATGCCGTCCGCGAACAGCTGGTTGCGCTCCCGGCGCGGGGTGGCTCTCACCCAGGCCCAACGGACCACGTCGTCGTACCCGACCAGGCGGAGCTCGACCTCGGCCGGCACCCCCTGGCGGATCTTGTCGTCGAACGCGGCCAGGAGGCCGCGGTCGTCGGGGTGCACGAGGTTCGGGATCGTCCGGGCACGCCGGTCCCGGTCCGGCTGCTCGCCGCCGAACAGGCCGGAGGCGTCCCCGCTGGTGAACTCGGGACGGAGCTCGCCGTCGGGCATCACCTCGACGGTCCAGATGAGGTCGTCGATCTTGCTGATCGCGCGCTGGTAACGGGCGCGCTCCTCCCCCAGGCTCCGGCTCAGCTCCTCGGCCCGGCGCCACTCGAGGTCGCGGCGCTCCCGGAGACGGTCGTTGACCTGCCGCAGCCCGTCCTGCGCGGCCAGCCGCTCGCGGTCGATGCGATCGAGCCGACGCGCCGCAACGGCCGTGACCGCCATCAGCACGGCCGCGGAGGCCGCGACCATCAGCGCGACGCTGTACCGCTCGCCGAACACGTCGGTGTAGACGCCGAGGACCGGCAGCACGCCGAGCAGCGGCACGACCAGCACCGCCACCGGGAACATGTGCCGCACCAGCGTGGCACCGGCACCACGGTCCCTCGCCGCCCACGACACCGTGCCGTCCGGCACCGAGCACGCGATGCCGAGCGACAGCAGGACCAGAGCCACAGCCGTGGGCAGCGCGACCGTGGCGTAGCGGACGACGGTGTAGAACTGCTCGACCTGGAAGAGGTAGCCGAGGAGCGCCAGCGCACCGACCACCAGGGCGGGCGTCACCAGCAGCTCGGCCGTCCTCCACCTGCCGCTCTGGTGCGCGAACCGCGCGCCGGCGAGCAGGACCAGGCAGACGGCGGTGACCGGCGACATCTGCCCGGGTGCACCGGCCTCCGCCGTCAGCACGTCCCGGACGAGGAGCTCGTCGATCCCGAGGTCGAACGAGAAGAGGTACTCCAACAATGACGCGACAGCCGCCGCTGCCGTCGTACCGACCAGGATCGTGACGGCGACGGCGTTCCGGACGACAAGGCTGGCGGCCAGCAGGATGAACGCCAACGCGGAGTTGACCTTCATCGTGCCGGGACCCGGCGAGAAGCTGTCCAGCAGCGGCTGGTCGATGAACCAGATCAGCAGCACGACGGCCGACACTGCGGCGGCCGCCGCAGCACAGAGCTGCGGCGCATGGCCGAGGCTCCGGTCGCCACCGGCGCCGGATCGCCCCCCGAGAAGGCTCGTCACGGATACCAGCCTAAGGCCGCGAGCACCGGCGCCGACCCGCCGCGCGCCTCGAGGGACCATCGTCCCCACCCGGCGACCGGTTGGCCTCCGACCGGCCGGGCAGACTCGCCGCATGCGCTCCGACACCCGCACGACCAGCGACCCCTGGTGGAAGGCCGCGGTGGTCTACCAGGTCTATCCGCGCAGCTTCGCGGACTCGGACGGCGACGGGATCGGCGACCTCCGCGGCCTCATCGACCGCCTTCCCCACCTGGCCGACCTGGGTGTCGACGTCCTCTGGTTGTCCCCGGTCTACCGCTCGCCGCAGGACGACAACGGCTACGACATCAGCGACTACCAGGACATCGACCCGACCTTCGGGACCTTGGCCGACCTCGACGAGCTGATCGACCGGTTGCACGCACGAGGCATGCGGTTGCTCATGGACCTGGTGGTCAACCACACCTCCGACGAGCATCCGTGGTTCGAGGAGTCCAGGCGCGACCGGACCAACCCCAAGGCCGACTGGTACGTCTGGCGCGACGGCCGCCCCGACGGCGTACCCGGGGAAAAGGGCACAGAGCCGAACAACTGGGGATCGTTCTTCTCCGGCTCGGCCTGGCAGTGGTGCCCTGACCGCGAGCAGTACTACCTGCACCTGTTCTCGCGGAAGCAGCCCGACCTCAACTGGGAGAACCCGGAGGTCCGGGCTGCGGTGCACGACATGATGCGCTGGTGGCTGGACCGCGGCGTCGACGGTTTCCGGATGGACGTGATCAACCTGATCTCCAAGGACGCCGGGCTCCCCGACGGCGAGCTGCTCGCCAACGGGTACGGCGACGGCATGCCGCACTACTCCTACGGCCCTCGCGTGCACGAGTTCCTCGCCGAGGTGAAGCGCGAGGTGTTCGACCCGCGCCCGGGTCGCCACCTGACCGTCGGCGAGATGCCCGGGGTGACCCCCGAGCAGGCACTGCGGTTCACCGACCGGGAGACCGGCGAGCTCGACATGGTGTTCCAGTTCGAGCACGTCGCCCTCGACCAGGACGGCCCGAAGTGGAACCACCGGCCCCTCGCCCTGGTCGACCTCAAGGCG
This sequence comes from uncultured Nocardioidaceae bacterium, assembly GCA_902805865.1. GTDB lineage: Bacteria > Actinomycetota > Actinomycetes > Propionibacteriales > Nocardioidaceae > Marmoricola_A. The sequence goes on from CADCUK010000065.1 coordinate 2,673, forward strand.
TCGCTGGGTCGGTGGCAGGCGGCCCTGGGCGACCGGGGCTGGAACAGCCTCTACTGGAACAACCACGACCAGCCCCGGGCGGTGTCCCGGTTCGGCGACGACGGGACGCACTGGGAGGAGTCGGCCAAGGCACTCGGCACCGTGCTGCACCTGCACCGCGGGACGCCGTACGTCTACCAGGGCGAGGAGCTCGGGATGACCAACGTGCCGTTCGACTCCCTCGAGGACTTCGAGGACATCGAGTCCGTCAACCACTTCGCCGAGGCCGTGGCCCTGGGCGCCGATCCCGACGAGGTCCTCGTGTCGCTGCGCCGCACGAGCCGCGACAACGCGCGGACGCCGATGCAGTGGGACGCGACTCCAAACGCCGGGTTCACGACGGGGACTCCGTGGTTGAGGGTGAACCCCAACCACACCTGGTTGAACGCCGACGCGCAGCGCGAGGACCCGACCTCGGTGCTGGCTCACTACCGGGCACTCGTCGCACTGCGTCACCGCGAGCCGGTCGTCGTGGACGGTGACTTCCGGATGCTGCTGCCCGAGCACCCGTCGGTCTACGCCTTTGAGCGCACGCTCGGCGAGGAGTGCGTGTGCGTCTACGCGAACCTGTCCGGTGAATCGGTCGAGGACGTGCTGACCGACGGCTGGGAGCAGTGGGAGCTGCTGCTCGGCAACCTCACCGCCGACCCGACCTCATCGCCCCCGCCGGTGCTGGCTCCGTGGGAGGCGAGGGTCTACCGGGTCAGGTGACGTCGGGCTGGGCCCCGACCGGCTTGAGCGGGTCGTGCCCGATGTCCATCAGCTTGCGCCGCCAGTGGTCGTCCCCGGCGGTGGGCTCCGGGTCGTCCCCGCGCTCCCGGCGCACCGTCTCGATCACCTTCGTCATCGCGTGGACGTCGTCGTCGGTGAGGTCGGAACGGCGCTTGGCCAGGATCGCGGCCACCCGCTGCCCGAGCGAGCGACCCGCCTGGTCGGGCAAGGCCTCGGCGTCCTCCGACGCGGCTTGCGTCCGCAGCCAGTCGACCAGCTCACGTGACGTCATGTTGACCAGCGCGTGGAACTCGTTCCACAGCTCGTCACTCACCTTCTCCTGTGCCATGAGGCGCTCCTCTCGTGTTGCCGGACCTATTCCCGGGTAGGGCTGCGGTGACACGAACGAAGGAGCGGACATGAGCGAGCAGCCCGAAGGTCTGGCAGAAGCGATCGGCACGGATCCCAGCGTCGACGTCAGCGGCGAGAGCAGCGGTGACGGAGTCGGCAAGGAGTCCTACCACGGCTACAGCGTCGACGACGAGGACCAGCCGCAGTCGACCGGTGACAGCCTCACCGACAGCCGCGGCCTCGCGAACCCGCTCGACGAGGGGTACTCGCCGCCCGAGAAGTGGTCGGTCGCGCAGGGGTACGGCAACACCCCCCTCGAGGAGGCGATGGGCGAGAACCTCGAGCAGCGCATCCAGCAGGAGGTCCCTGAGGAGGACCCCTACGAGGAGGCAGAGGCGATGCCCGTCTCCGTCATCGAGGGTGGGCTTGAGGACGAGGTCGTCGAGGTCGGCGACGACCGCGCAGGTCGACTCGTCGCGCCGGACGAGGGTGTGCACACCGACACGGAGCCGTTGGCCTACGCCGAGGACGTCGGCGTCGACGGTGCCGGCGCAGGTGCCGAGGAGGCGGCCATGCACGTCATCGACGAGGACCAGGTCCAGCAGTGACGGGTCGCGACGAGGAGCGCATCGGGCAGCGGGCCAGCGAGCTCCACCCCGAGGAGGTCGCCGCCGGCAGCGATGTGCCGCTCGAGCAGGCCGAGGCGATCCTCGCCGAGTCCGACGACCGGACCGACGAGCCCGAACGCACCCAGCGCGAGTCCACGCAGACCCTGGACGACAAGCGAGCCGGCTCCTCCTGACGGCTGCTCAGGAGTAGCGGTGGCTCTTGGCGGAGTGACCGCGCTCGCGCGTGCAGGTCCGCCCGCTGATCGCCCGGTGGCCGCAGAGCCCGGCCGTGCTTGCCTCGGCAGCGTCGGAACCGGCGTCGACACGGGGCTCCGCCGCTGGGGCGACGGGCGCTGCCTTCGCTTGGCGGGCTGACGCCCTCGCCGCAGCGGGCTGCGCCGCGCCCCTCGCGAACTTGGCCTCGCGCATCGCCCGGAGGTTGTCCATCTTGCTCATCGTCGGCTCACGCACTCGATGCTATGCGCTTGCTTGACTTCACCCGTGCACCAACGCACGCTCGGACGACGATGCGTGCCACCAGGACCAAGGCCGGGCTGCTCGCGCTGCTCGCCGTGCTGACCACCGGGGGCTGCGGCGAGTCGATCCTCGACGCCTACGAGGAGACCGACGCCACCACGCTGCCGTCTCCCTCGGCACCGCCGACGCCTGAGCCGACGAGGACGACCGAGGCGTCAGAGAGCCCCGAACCCCGTCCGTCGAAGCCCCGCCGGACACCCTCCGCGGCACCGTCGATCGCCGTGCCCGACCTCCAGGTGCCGCCGAGCTACGACCGGCCCGTGACGGGAGGGGACATCAGCTGGCCACAGTGCCCGAAGGGCATGGGAATCCCGGAGAAGCCGACGTTGGGCATGCCGATGCCTCTGGCTTCGGCCGAGTTCGTGATCCTCGGTCTCACCAACGGGCCCGGCTTCACCCCGAACCCCTGCCTGGCCGACCAGGTGCGCTGGGTCAAGCAGCGGCACCTCATGGCCGCCGCGTACGCCGTCAACAGCTACCCGGACGACGAGACGCTGGCGGCGTACGGCTCGAAGGGTCCGTACGACGGGACCAGCCGGCTCGGCGCCCTGCGCAACGTGGGGTACCAGCAGGCCATGTTCAACCTCGGCACGATGGAGCAGGCCGGCCTGCTGACCCCGATCATCTGGTTGGACGTCGAACCGGTGCCGATCTTCGAGTGGAGCGCGGACAAGGTCGCGAACGCGGCCGTCGTCGAGGGCGCCGCTCGCGGCTACACCGACGCCGGCTACCAGATCGGTGCCTACTCGACCCCGCTGCTCTGGGACACGGTCGTCGGGGACTTCTCCCTGGGTGGCATCCCGGAGTGGCGGGCGGCCGGACAGACCTCGCGGGAGGAGGCGCTCGAGCGGTGCGGACCCGACTGGAGCTTCCAGGGCGGTCCGGGCGTGATCGGTCAGTGGGTGGAGTTCAGCCGCGACCTCAACGTCACCTGCCCCGGCGCCTCACGTCAGATGTTCCGCTGGTTCGCCCAGTACTGAACGCTCAGTACTGAGTGCTCAGCCCTCCTCGGCCTCGAAGACCGACTGGCGCTGGCGGGCGGTGCTCATCGCCTCGAGGAAGCGGCTGTCGAAGTCGGCGTCGTCGCGGTGCAGCTCGGCCACGACATGCTCGTCGAGGAGGTTGACCCCGGTCGCGGAGACCTTCTGGACCACGATCCTGGTGACGCCGTCGGCCTCGTAGTGCGTGGCTCGCCAGTGCCCGGAGCCCACCGGCTCGCGCTGCGACCCGGAACGGCCCATCAGGAACATCGCCAGCGCGAACACCACGAGTGCCACCAGTCCCACGACCGCTGCGGCTTCGAGCATCAACATGCAGCCATTGTCACCCGATTGTCAGCCGCGGGACGGTCAACCGTCTCCGCTGAGCGTGACCGGTGCACCGCGAATAGCCCTTTCGGGTGGTTTGGTCTGGTCGCTACGACGCATACTCTGGAATTGCGACAGCTGATGTGCCCGCCGTGGCACATCGGGAGGGACTGCGGTGAATTCTGACCCGACACTCGGGCTGCACAGCCTGGCCACCATGGCCCGGCTGCTCGGCCGCTCCCAGCCGATGCGCGGCGTGATCGAGGTGGCCTCGGAGGGCGCTCGGCTGAGCCTCAACGCCGCCAGCGTCTCGGTCAGCCGGTACGACGCGAGCGACGGCGCGCTCCACACGCTGATCAACGTCGGTGAGCTCGCACCCAGCGAGCAGAGATGGCCCGAGGACGAGATCTACCCGGTGACACGCTGGCCCGAGCTGCAAGAGGTCATCGAGTACGGCGCCACCCGCACCGACAGCACCGACGACCCGCTCTGCGACCCTCGGGAGAGGGAGCTGCTGGCCCGGCTCGACAAGGGTTGCTCGGTCACCGCCGCGGTGATCGTCGACGACGCCGTGTGGGGCGAGTTCTACGCCACCCGTCACGTCGGGCACCCGACGTTCGGTGACCGGTCGGTGAACTACGTCGACGTCCTGGTCGCGCTGCTCGGCGGCGCGATCTCCCGGGCCAACCGCGAGGCGCACCTGACCAGCGAAGCCGCCCGCTGACTCACTCCCCTGTCGAGCCGTCGATCGACTGGCGGAGCAGGTCGGCGTGGCCGTTGTGCCGCGCGTACTCCTCGATCATGTGCACGAGGACCCAGCGCAGCGACACCCGACCGCGCCCTCCCCAGGCGGGGTAGGTCCGCGCGAGCGCGTCGCCGCCTGCAGCGAGCCGGTCAGCCACGACCGCGCGCGAGGCGTCCACACGCTGCGCCCACAGCCGGCGCAACGACTCACCGGTGTCGGCGCCGGCGTCCTGCCACTCCGCGGCCCAGCGCATCGAGGCCCACGGTTCCACCGCGTCCTGCTCCCCGACGGTCGCGGTGAACCAGTGGTCCTCGACCCGGGCCAGGTGCTTGAGCAGGCCACCGAGAGACATGTCCGTGGGCGGCAGGGTGGCCCGGAGCTCCTCGTCGGTCAGCCCCTGGGCCTTCCACGCGAGCGTGGCGCGCTGGTAGTCGAGGAACCCCAGGAGCGTCTCGCTCTCGTCAGCGGTGAAGGGAAGCTCCGGGCGCCCGTGCTCGTCGTGCTCGACGATGGTCATGCCCGCACGGTAGTGCCCGCGTAGATTGACGGAATGGTCGAGCTTCTCCTGAGGGTGCGACCGCCGAGGGGCGGCCGCTTCTTCCTCGGTGGCGACGGGCGGCTCTGGCTCCTGCTGCTGATCCTCCTGGTCATCCTGGTCGTCGTGCTGGTCAACAAGCGACGCCACTAGACGGCGGGCTCGCCGACGCGCTCGCCGGTCGTCGCCGGCCGTCGGTCGATCTCCCGCCACCGGGGGTCGAGCGCGGGAAGCATCGTGAACGCGAAGTACGCCGCTCCGCACACGATCATCGCCACGGTCAGTCCGAACCCGCCGATGAGCAGCCCGGCGACGAGCCCGCCGAAGGGCATCAGGGCGTAGCAGGCCGCCGAGGTCAGCGACGTCACCCGGCCCACGAGGTGCGTCGGGATCCGCTCGTACATGACGGCCCCCAGCACCGGGTTGATGAACCCGGCCGCGAAGCCGCCGGCGACGCTCACGGTGAGGATCGCCCACAGCGGGCTGTCGAAGGCCAGCACCACGAAGCGCGGGACACCGCAGACCAGGAACGCGAACAGGTAGGTCCAGTACCGCGGCAACCGGGCGGCCCAGGCCGCTGCGCAGATCGCGCCGAGGGCGGAGGTGCCGCTGAAGACGGCGAAGACGAGGCCGACGACCGCCGCTCCTCCCCCGCTCTCGACACCCCAGACCGGTACGAGCACGCTGGCGTACGCGATGTCGAGCAGGTTGGTCAGCGCCACCATCACGGTGATCCCCACCAGGACGCGGTCGCCGCGCAGGAAGTTCCAGCCCTCCTTGAGCTGGACGAGGAACCCCGCCGCGTCGCCGTCCTGTGCGTGGTCGAGCTCGGTGAGATCCTCGACAGCGTCACG
>CADCUK010000066.1 GCA_902805865.1 uncultured Nocardioidaceae bacterium
ACGACGACGTACCGTCGCGGTTCCACGCCCTCGGAGTCCGAGGCCAGTACGGCCGCGGCCACCACGTCGTGGACCACCTTGCGCTCGAACGGGGTCATCGGCTTCAGCGAGACCGGCTCGCCCGAGTTCGTGGCCTGCTCCACCGCATCGCGGGCGACGCCCTCGAGCACGGCACGACGCTCGGCTCGGTGCCCGCTGATGTCCAGCATCAACCTCGACCGCTCCCCGGTCTCCCGGAGGACCGCCAACCGCGTCAGCTCCTGCAACGCCTCGAGAACCTCACCGTTGCGGCCCACCAGCTGGCTGAGGTCGGCTCCCACGATGGACACCGCCGCTCGATCCCCCTCGACGTCCATGTCGAGGTCGCCGTCCAGGTCGGCGATGTCGAGAAGCTCCTCGAGGTAGTCCGCGGCGATGTCGCCTTCCCGCTCCAGCACCTTCAAGCGGTCGGGGGAGGCGGCACCGTCTCCGGCCCCCTCGTCGGCCGCGTCGTCGTCGCCGGCGGGCTGGTCGGCCTCCACGGCTGTCTCCACTGCTTCATCCTCGGGTGCCTCGGGGGCGTGGTTGATCTCGTCGGTCACGTCGTCTCCTGTAACTGGTCAAACGGGCAATGACTGGGGCAGCCTCAGCGCTTGGGTCGTTGCCCCGCAGGGGGGCCGGCCTTCTTCTTGCGCTGCTCGCGGGACTGCTTCTTCGGCTGCTGCCGGGGCTGGGCAGGCGCCTCGACCACCGCGGTAGCGGCGGTGCTGCCGCCGGCGTCGGACGCCTCGGGGGCTGACAGCCCCTTCTTGGCGCGCTTGTTCGCGACTCGCTGCTCCTTGGCCTTGAACGCGGGCGTCCCGGGCGCCGGGTTGTTGCGGATCACGTAGAACTGCTGGCCCATCGTCCAGAGGTTCGAGGTGGTCCAGTAGATGAGGACGCCGATCGGGAAGGCGATGCCACCGACGGCAAACACGACCGGCAGGACGTAGAGCAGGATCTTCTGCTGCTGTGCGTACTGACCGGTCAACGCGTCGGCCGGCATGTTCTTGGTCATCAGCTGCCGCTGTGTGAGGAACGTGGTCGCGGTCATCGCCACCACCAGGACCGCGGCCAGGACCCGGACGTTCAGGTCGCCCTCGGCGTTCAGGAACGTCGAGGAGATGCTTGCTCCGAAGAGCTCAGCGCCTCGCAGGGAGTCGACCTGCTCCTGAGTCAGGACGCCCCGGATGTTGCCCTTCGCCGCCTGGTCGATCATCCGGAACAGGGCCAGGAAGATCGGCATCTGCAGCAGCAGCGGGAGGCAGGAGGCGAACGGGTTGGTTCCCGTCTCCCGGTAGAGCGCCATCGTCTCCTGGGCGAGCTTCTCCCGGTCGTGTGCGTACTTCTTCTGCAGCTCCTTCACCCGGGGCTGGATCAGCTGCATGTTGCGGCTGGACTTGATCTGCTTGACGAACAGCGGGATCAGGGCGGCCCGGATGACCAGGGTGAGCCCGACGATCGACAACGCCCAGGAGGCGCCCGAGTCGTAGGGCATGACCTGCGAGAACAGGTTGTGGAAGCCCGAGAGCACCAAGGAGGTGATCCAGTACAGCGGCGCCATGATGGCGCCGCCGACGCTGACGAAAAAGTCGATCACTCAGGCTCCTTGGATCCGGGTGGACGTCGGATTGCGGCGTGCCGCCGCAGGTGGAACGGGGTCGTAGCCGCCCTCTGCCCACGGGTGGCACCGGCCCACGCGACGGGCAGCGAGCCACGAGCCACGAAGGCTGCCGTGCTCGGTCACCGCCTCGAGCGCGTACGCCGAGCAGCTGGGGTGGTACCGGCAGACCTGGCCGTACAGCGGGCTGATCGCGTAGCGATAGCCGCGCAGCAGCAGGATGAGGACGTGCTTCATGCGCCGGCACCGAGGAGGCGACGGAGAGCGGCGTCGACGTCGCGAGCCAGCGTGGCGGACGAGCCGGTCGCGGCCGGTGGAAGGGCTCGGAGCACGAGCACGGTGCCTCTCGGGAGTGAGCTGAGCCGTCCCCGCGCTACGTGCCGGAGTCGGCGCTTCACCTGGTTGCGGGTCACGGCGTTGCCCACAGTCTTGCCCACGACCAAACCCGCCCGGGGTTCGACGTCCTGGGACGCCTCACCAGGGGCGAGGTGCACGACCACCGTCGACGTACCGGCACGACGGCCGCGACGGATCGTCTCGGCGAAGTCCCGGCCACTTGTCAGGCGGTGCGTCCGCGCCAGCATCAGTGGGTCGGACGTGCGGCTGACGCAAGCACGTCAGACCGCGAGACGCTTGCGGCCCTTGCTGCGACGGGCGGAGAGGATCGAACGACCCGCACGCGTGCGCATGCGGAGACGGAATCCGTGCGTCTTCGCGCGACGACGGTTGTTCGGCTGGTACGTACGCTTGCTCACGAGAATCTCCGGCTGTCGGTGATGGGCGTCTGTGGAGACCGGGGGTGCTCGGCCTGCCCCCATGGCGGGGCCGGACAGGCGGCACTGGTCGACCCGGTCGACGGTCCTACGGTACGTCCTGGGCTGGACGAGGGTCAAACCGGACCGATCCGGTCGACAGCGGCCTCCACGGCGAGTCGCACCGGCGGGTCGCCCCATAGTGCGGGCGACGTCTGACTCGGAGCGGTTCGGGACCACCGGCACCCTGTGGAGAACTCCTTGATCCCAAGAGCGAAACCTTGTTAGCGTCAGCGCCGTTCCCGAGTTTTCCCTACGGACTTCTCCTCCACCCCTTCAGCTCGCCATCCCTCTCCAAAAGGGTTTCATCGGCGCGCCCGCGTGAGGGCGGCGGAAGGTGAGCTCCCGTGCTCGGGCGGCCACTTATCAGATCGGGCACAGTGTGCACAACCTGTGGATAAGTCTGTGGAATGGCCGGCCTGGGCGCCACGCGTGCGCTCCTGGGTGACCTTCGAGGACACGACGGGGGCACTTCAGGTGCCTTCAGGAGAGGACCGGTAGCAGAGGCGTGGACAACGGAGGCATCGCGGTCGATCCGCAGGAGAGCTCGGAACCGGATCTGCTGAGCGTGTGGCGCAAGCTCGTCGACGACCTCCCGCCCAACCAGAACGCCTGGCTCAGGTCCAGCCAGCCCGTGGGCCTGCACGGGAGCACCGCGGTGATCGCCGTCGGCGACGACTTCACCCGGGGTCGCGTCGAGGGACGGCTGCGCACCTGGCTCGAGGACGCCCTCGCCGCGGTCTACGGACGGACCGTGCGGCTGGCTGTGACCGTGGACCCGGAGCTGCCGGTCGCACCGTCCGACCAGGAGACCGTCGACGCCGGCGGGGGCACCCTCCCCGAGATCGGTTTCGGCGAGGAGTCGACACCTCGTCATGGCGATCAATCGACAGATACCTTTCGCGACAAGTCGACAAATCACCAGCCCACCGAGATGCCGCCGTCCCCCAGGTCCAACGGCAGCGTGCTGGAGACCCGGCTCAACCCGAAGTACGTCTTCGACACGTTCGTGATCGGCTCGTCGAACCGGTTCGCCCACGCCGCGGCCGTCGCAGCCGCGGAGGCGCCGGGCAAGGCGTACAACCCGCTCCTGATCTACGGCGACTCCGGGCTGGGCAAGACCCACCTGCTGCACGCGATCGGCCACTACGTGCGCAGCCTCTTCAACGGGGCACGGGTCCGCTACGTGTCGAGCGAGGAGTTCACCAACGAGTTCATCAACGCGATCCGCGACGACAAGACCTCGACCTTCCACCGGCGCTACCGCGACGTGGACGTGCTGCTGATCGACGACATCCAGTTCCTGGAGGGGAAGATCCAGACGCAGGAGGAGTTCTTCCACACGTTCAACACCCTCCACAACGCCAGCAAGCAGATCGTCATCACCTCCGACCGCCCGCCCAAGCGGCTCGAGGCGCTGGAGGACCGGCTGCGCAACCGGTTCGAGTGGGGCCTCATCACCGACGTGCAGCCCCCCGACCTCGAGACCCGGATCGCGATCCTCCGGAAGAAGGCCGCGATCGAACGGCTGACCGCCCCGCCCGAGGTGCTCGAGTTCATCGCCTCGAAGATCCAGACCAACATCCGCGAGCTCGAGGGCGCCCTGATCCGCGTCACCGCGTTCGCCAGCCTCAACGGCCAGCCGGTCGACCTCACGCTCAGCGAGATCGTCCTCAAGGACCTGATCCCCGAGGGCGGGGAGCCGGAGATCACCGCGCCGCTGATCATCGCCCAGACCGCGTCCTACTTCGGTCTGTCGATCGACGACGTGTGCGGCCCGAGCCGCTCCCGGAGCCTGGTCACTGCTCGGCAGATCGCGATGTACCTGTGCCGCGAGCTCACGGACCTGTCCCTGCCGAAGATCGGGCAGCAGTTCGGCGGCCGCGACCACACCACGGTGATGTACGCCAACAACCGGATCCGCGGCGAGATGGCAGAGCGGCGCAGCACCTTCAACACCGTCACCGAGCTCACCAACCGGATCAAGCAGCAGGCCCGGCAGCCGTGACCCCGAAGAGCGCTCGGGCCTGGGGATCACGGTGTGGAGCGAGGGTCGAATTCGTGTCGTCCGCTGTGGAGAACCCAGAGCCGGTCTGGGGAACCAGCGCGGCGATCCACACGGCGACTCTCCCGGCCGGATCGCGGTGCACAGCCCCGGTGGACAGCAATTCGTCCACTGACCAGCAGGAACGTGAGTTCTCCACAGTTTCCACGGTTGCTACTACGAGTACTGGAATTCCAATTTCTCCATCCCCGGTGAACTTCACTGCGCGCACCGACCTGGGGAGAACCCCGGCGAGGAGGCTCGGGAGCACCGTGAGCACCGACCGGGGACGCCGCGTGGCAGGATTCACTTCCGCAGACTTTTGTCGTTCCCCACAGCCGGCTCCTGAACGAGCCGGCAGCGCAGGAGGCACCCCGTGAAGTTCAGCGTCGAACGCGACGTCCTGACCGACGCCGTGGCCTGGGCGGCTCGCAGCCTCCCGGTCCGGCCGAGCGTGCCCGTCCTTGCCGGCCTGCTCATCGAGACGAACGACAGCGGCGACGGCCTGGTGCTGTCGACCTTCGACTACGAGACCTCCGCCCGAGCCACCGTCCCCGCGTCCATCCATGACGAGGGCAAGGCGCTGGTGTCCGGGCGGCTGCTCGCCGACATCTGCCGGAGCCTGCCCAGCAAGCCGGTGCACATGTCCATCGAGGGCGCCAAGGTCGTGCTCACCTGCGGCCAGGCGAAGTTCACGCTGCAGACGATGCCGGTCGAGGAGTACCCCTCCCTCCCGGCGATGCCGGAGACGACCGGATCGGTCAGCAGCGACGCGTTCGCCCAGGCGGTCGCCCAGGCGGTCACAGCCGCCGGACGGGACGACATGCTCCCGGTCCTCACCGGCGTGCGCATCGAGATCGCCGGGGAGCACATCTCCCTGCTGGCCACCGACCGCTTCCGGCTGTCGCTGCGGGAGCTGGGATGGAACCCGGGCACGACGGACGCCGAGGCGAACGCACTGGTCCCGGCCAGGGTGCTGGCCGACACCGCCAAGTCCTTCACCGGCTCCGACGTGCAGATCGCGCTGTCCGGCTCCGGCTCCGGCGACGGCATCATCGGTTTCCAGGGTGAGGTCGCCGGCGGCTCGCGGCGTACCACCACCCGGCTGCTCGACGGCGAGTTCCCCCGGGTGCGGACGTTGTTCCCCACCGAGCACAAGACCGTCGCGCGCGTCAGCCGCACCGAGCTCATCGACGCGGTCAAGCGCGTGTCCCTGGTGGCGGAGCGCAACACCGCGGTGCAGCTGATGTTCGACGACAACGGCCTCACGCTCGACGCCGGCCACGGCGACGAGGCGGTCGCCGCCGAGCGGATCGAGGCGCAGGTAAAGGGCGACCCGATCACGACGGGGTTCAACCCCCAGTTCCTCCTCGACGGCCTCGGCGCGATCGAGCAGCCGGTCGTGGAGCTCGCGTTCACGCTGCCTGCCAAGCCCGCGGTGATCACCGGTGTGCCGGACCTGGACGGCGAGAAGATCGCCGACTTCCAGTACCTGCTGATGCCGCGCAGACTGCTGAGCTGACCACGGCGGCCTGCCTGGGCTGCTTGAGCGCAGCCTGGCAGGTCGCTCCCCCGCACCACAGAGTTGGAGGACGCATGGACATCGGGCTCGTCGGACTCGGCAAGATGGGCGGCAACATGCGCGAGCGGCTGCGGCGCGCCGGGCACACGGTCATCGGCTTCGACCGCAACCCCGAGGTGCGCGACGTCGAGTCGCTCGAGGCCATGGTCGAGGCGCTTCCCGACCCGAAGGTGGTCTGGGTGATGGTGCCGGCGGGCGAGGCCACCGACGCCACGATCAAGGGGCTCGCCGAGCTGCTCAGCGAGGGCGACGTCGTCATCGACGGCGGCAACTCGCGGTGGAGCGACGACCAGGCCCACGCCGAGATGCTGTCGGGCAAGGGCATCGGCTTCATCGACTGCGGCGTCTCGGGCGGCGTCTGGGGCCTGGAGAACGGCTACGCGCTGATGGCGGGGGGCGAGCCGGAGGACATCGAGACCGCGCAGCCGATCTTCGACGCGCTCCGTCCTGAGGGCGAATTCGGCTGGGTGCACGCCGGGTCGGTGGGCGCCGGCCACTTCTCGAAGATGGTCCACAACGGCATCGAGTACGCCGTCATGCAGGCGTACGCCGAAGGGTTCGAGCTCCTCCAGGCCGCGAAGATGGTCGACAACGTCACCGACGTCTTCCGGTCCTGGCGCGAGGGCACGGTCATCAGGTCCTGGCTCCTCGACCTGCTCGTGGCCGCGCTGGACGAACGGGAGGACCTCGAGGGCATCCGTGGGTACGCCGAGGACTCCGGTGAGGGCCGGTGGACCGTCGAGGCCGCGATCGAGCACGCGGTGCCCGTGCCGGCCATCGCCGGGGCGCTCTTCGCCAGGTTCGCGTCCCGCCAGGAGGACAGCCCCGCGATGAAGGCGGTGGCCGCGATGCGCAACCAGTTCGGTGGCCACCAGCTGAAGGCGGACGAACGACCTGCCGAGGACAAGGGCTCGGACGAGCCGCCTCCGCAGAAGGAGTGACGGGCCGGCGGTGTACGTCTCCCACCTGACCCTGCACGGCTACCGCTCCTACGACGCGCTCGAGGTGCCGCTGCAAGCCGGCGTCACCGCGTTCATCGGGCGCAACGGCCAGGGCAAGACCAACATCGTCGAGGCCATCGACTACCTCTCCCGGCTCAGCTCCCACCGTGTCTCGAGCGACGCTCCGCTGGTCAAGCAGGGCACCAACCAGGCGGTGATCCGGGCGGCGGTCGTCAAGGACGGCCGCGAAGCGCTCATCGAGGTCGAGATCAACCCGGGCCGGTCCAACCGCGCCCGGGTCAACAGGGCGCCGCTCCCCCGCTCCCGCGACCTCGTCGGCCTCGTGCGCACGGTGCTGTTCGCGCCCGAGGACCTCGCCCTGGTCAAGGGCGAGCCGTCCGACCGACGCCGCTTCCTCGATGACCTGATGGTGCTGCGCACGCCCCGGATGGCCGGCGTCAAGGCGGACTACGAGCGCGTGCTGCGTCAACGCAACGCCCTGCTGAAGAACGCCGCGGCCGACCGGCGGAGGGGCAGCGACTACTTCGACAGCACGCTGTCGGTGTGGAACGACCAGCTCGTGCGGCTCGGCGCGGAGCTGACCGCGGTCAGGGCGGGGCTCGTGGACGACCTCGTGCCGCTGCTGGCCGACGCTTACGCCTCGGTGGCCAAGGACGCCGGCCGCAACGAGGCGACGCTGCGATACCTCCCCTCCGTGCCGCTCGACGGGCCGGCCGAGGACCCGGCGGAGGGTCCGGCCCTGGGTCCGACCCTTGGTCCGGCAACCGGCTCGGTCGACGGCACCAGCGGCGCGCTCGAGTCCAGGGAACGGCTGGCGCAGTCGTTCCTCGCCGAGCTCGACCGCCGGCGTTCGGAGGAGGTCCAGCGCGGGATCACGCTGGTGGGTCCGCACCGCGACGAGCTCGCGCTCTCGGTGGGGACCCTGCCGGTGAAGGGGTACGCCTCGCACGGGGAGTCGTGGTCGTTCGCGCTGGCGATGCGGCTGGCGTCGTACGACCTGCTCCGCGCCGACGGCGACGACCCGATCCTGATCCTCGACGACGTCTTCGCCGAGCTCGACACCGATCGCCGGGAGCGGCTGGCCGAGCTCGTGGCCGGGGCCGAGCAGGT
>CADCUK010000067.1 GCA_902805865.1 uncultured Nocardioidaceae bacterium
TCACGAAGATCCGCCCCTCAGGGCCGAGGATCACCACGTCGGTCAGTGCCGGGCCGTACGCCGCACCGCCGGCCGCCGGACCCAGCACCACCGAGAGCTGCGGGATCTTCCCCGACGCCTTCGTCATCACGTGGAAGATCCGGCCGACCGCGTGCAGCGACCGGACCCCCTCGGCCAGCCGTGCGCCGCCGGAGTGCCAGACCCCAACGATCGGCACGCCGTCGGCGAGGGCACGTTCGTACGCGGCCACGACGACCTCGCAGCCCACCTCGCCCATCGCCCCGCCCATCACGGTCGGGTCGGAGCAGAAGGCGACCACCGGTGCCCCTTCGACCGCCCCGACCGCAGCGAGCATGCCGCTGTCGTCGGGATCGGCGAGCGTGCGCATCGAGCCGGCGTCGAAGAACGCGGCCAGCCGGTGCAGGGGGTGGCGGGGGTCGTCCTCGCGCGGCGCCTTGGCGGCGCGCACGGGAGGAGCGGTCGGAGCGGTGGTCATGAGTTCCTTCGGGGAGGTCAGGCGGTGCGGAAGGCGACGGCGACGTTGTGGCCGCCGAAGCCGAACGAGTTGTTCAGCGCGGCCAGGGGGCCGGCCGGCAGCTCGCGGCGGGTCGAGGCGACGTCGAGGCCGAGGTCCTCGGGGTCCTCGAGGTTGATCGTCGGCGGTACGACGCGGTGGTGCAGCGCCAGGACCGTCGCCACGGACTCCAGGGCACCCGCGGCGCCGAGGAGGTGGCCGGTCATCGACTTCGTCGAGGTGAGCACCGCCCGGTCCACGTCGGAGCCGAGCGCCTGCCGGATCGCCTGCGCCTCGGCCACGTCGCCCTGGGGTGTCGACGTCGCATGCGCGTTGATGTGCACGATGTCGGCGGGGGACAGGTCCCCCTCCCGCAGCGCGAGCCTCATCGCCCGTGTCGCCCCGAGCCCCGCAGGGTCGGGCTGCGCGATGTCGTGGGAGTCGGCGGTGATCCCGGCACCGGCTGCCTCGGCGTACACCCGGGCGCCGCGGGCCTGCGCGTGCTGCTCGGACTCGAGCACGAGCACCGCCGCGCCCTCACCCATCACGAAGCCGTCACGTCCCTTGTCCCACGGACGCGAGGCGCGCTGCGGCTCGTCGTTGCGCTTCGACAACGCCTGCATCTGACCGAACGCGGCCAGCGGCAGCGCGTGGATCGCCGCCTCGGTGCCGCCCACCAGGACGACGTCGGCGCGGCCGAGGCGGATCAGGTCGATGCCGAGCGCGATCGACTCGTTGCCCGACGCGCACGCCGAGACAGGCGTGTGCACACCGGCCTTGGCGCCGACCGTCAGCCCGATCGCGGCCGCAGGACCGTTCGGCATCAGCATCGGGATCGCCAGCGGGGACACCCGCCGAGGACCCTTCTCCCTCAGGGAGTCGTAGTTGTTCAGCAGCGTCTGGACACCGCCGATGCCGGAGGCCATCGCGACCGCGACCCGTTCGGGATCCGGCCCGTCGGTGCCGGCGAGACCGGAGTCCGACCAGGCCTCGAGAGCCGCGACGAGGGCGAGCTGCCCCGAGCGGTCGAGGCGGCGCGCCTTGACCCGGTCGAGGACGTCGCCGGGGTCGACGGCCACCTCGCCGGCGATCTGGCACCCGAGCTCGTCGGCCCAGGCGTGCTTGAGCGTGTCGACCCCGGACTGGCCGGCGAGCAGCGCCGACCAGGTGCTGGTGACGTCACCCCCGACCGGCGAGGTGGCGCCAAGGCCGGTGACGACGACTCGGGTCCCGCTCATGCCTGCGCGGTGTCGATGTAGTCGACGGCGTCGCCGACGGTGCGCAGGTTCTTCACCTGGTCGTCGGGGATGCGGACGCCGAACTTCTCCTCGGCCGCCACGACGATCTCGACCATCGACAGCGAGTCGACGTCGAGGTCGGCGATGAACTCCTTGTCGGGCTGGACGTCGGCGGCCGAGACGCCGGCGATCTCCTCGACGATGGCGGCGAGGTCGGCCTGGATGTCGGTCTTGGTGGGCATGGGTTGCTCCTCTGGTTGGTGTTGCGGTTTCTTGTGACGGCCGCGCGACGCTGCGCAGCCGGGGGATCAGGGGATCTTGACGACCTGGGCGGCGTAGGCCAGCCCGGCGCCGAAGGCGATGAGCAGCGCGGTGTCCCCGCTGCGGGCCTGGCCGTCCTCGAGGAGGCGGTCCAGGGCGAGGGGGATCGAGGCGGCGGAGGTGTTGCCCTGCTCGGCGATGTCGCGGGCGACGACGACCCGGTCGGGCAGCCGCATCGAGCGGGCCATCGCGTCGGTGATGCGCATGTTCGCCTGGTGAGGGACGAACACGTCGATGTCGTCGATCGAGATGCCGGTGCGGTCGAGCGTCGCCTGGGCGACCTTGGCCATCTCGAACGCGGCCCAGCGGAAGACCTCGCTGCCCTGCATCACCAGGTGGGGCATCCGCGGTTCGTCGGAGGCCACCACGTCGCGCCAGTCCTCGCGCTGCCGGATCAGGTCGAACTGCTCGCCGTCGGATCCCCAGACGACCGGTCCGATGCCGGGCTCGTCCGAGGGGCCCACCACCGCTGCGCCCGCGCCGTCGGCGAAGATGAACGCAGTGCCCCGGTCGGTGGGGTCGGTGATGTCGGAGAGCCGCTCCACGCCGATGACCAGCACGTGCTTGGCCGTGCCGCCGCGGACCATGTCGGAGGCCAGCGCGATGCCGTGGCAGAACCCTGCGCACGCGGCGCTGATGTCGAAGGCGGCCGCCGGGTCGGTGCCGAGCTCGTGGGCGACCGCAGCCGCCACCGAGGGCGTCTGCAGCAGGTGGGAGACCGTGGCGACGACCACCACGTCGACCTGGGCGGCCTCGATGCCGGCTCGCTCCATCGCCGTACGAGCGCTGGCGACGGCCATCATCTGGACGGTCTCATCGTCGGAGGCGAAGCGCCGCTCCTTGATGCCCGAACGCTGCTGGATCCACTCGTCGGTCGAGTCGATCGCGTCGACGATCTCCGAGTTCGGCACCACGCGCCGGGGCCGGTAGCCGCCCAGCCCCAGGATCGCGGCGTGCGGCGCCCCGGGGACGCTCGAGAACGACGTCACGCGCTCACGCCCTCGGGGTGCAGGCGGACCAGCGGCTGACCGGGGGACACGGGGTCCCCGTCG
The DNA here is from genome assembly GCA_902805865.1 of uncultured Nocardioidaceae bacterium. Classification (GTDB taxonomy): domain Bacteria; phylum Actinomycetota; class Actinomycetes; order Propionibacteriales; family Nocardioidaceae; genus Marmoricola_A. The sequence continues at coordinate 3,126 of CADCUK010000067.1, forward strand.
TGGACGAGCCACTCGATCACGGTGCCGCCGTGCGGTGCCCGGACGAGGACCTCGTCGCGCAGCCCGGCGACCGCGCCGATCGTGCTCTGCGGTGGTACGACGCCTCCGGCCGTCAGGTCGGTGTGCTGGCGGAAGGTGCCCTTGGACGGGGAGACGAGCAGCCGCCAGGTGGGCGACTCGTCGAGCAGCGACTGGCTGCCGTGGCGCTCGACGAACGCGCGGGCGTCGTCGAGCTGGTCGGGGGTCTTGAGCGCGAACGTCTCGACGCCCTTCATCGCCCGGCGGGCGATGCCGGTCAGCGTGCCGGCGGGCGGCAGCTCGAGGAGCCCGGTGACGCCGAGGTCGAGCATCGTCTCCATGCAGAGGTCCCACCGGACCGGGCCGGCCACCTGGGCGACGATCCGGTGCAGGAGCTCGCCACCCTCGTGGACGACGTGGCCGTCGCGGTTGGAGATCACCCGCGTGCGGGGATCGTGGGTCGTCACCGAGCGGGCCAGCGAGGCCATCCGGTCGACAGCAGGAGCCATGTGGTGGGTGTGGAACGCGCCGGCCACGGACAGCGGCGTCAGCCTCGCCCGGGCGGGCGGGTCGGCGGCCAGGGCGGCCAGCTGCTCCACGGTGCCGGCGGCGACGATCTGTCCCGGGCCGTTGTCGTTGGCGGCGGTGAGGCCGTGACGCTCGAGCGCGGCGAGGACCTCGGTCCGGTCGCCGCCGATGATCGCGGTCATGCTGGTCGGGGTGGTCGCTGCGGCCCGCGCCATGGCGCGGCCCCGCTCGCGCACCAGGACCATCGCCTGCTCGGCCGTGATCGCCCCGGACCCGGCAGCGGCGGCGAGCTCGCCCACGCGGTGGCCGGCGACGGCGCCGACCCGCTTGAAGGCGTCGGCCGGGTGCGGGAACAGCTGCAGCGCGGTGACCAGCGCCGAGGCGACGAGCAGCGGCTGGGCGACCGAGGTGTCCCGGATCGCGTCGGCGTCGGCCTTGGTGCCGTAGTGGACGAGATCGAGGTCCGCGGCGGCCGAAAGCCATGCCATCCGGTCGGCGTAGGTCGGGTCCTCCAACCACGGCTCGAGGAAGCCGGGGGACTGGGCACCCTGACCGGGAGCGACGATGACGAGCATGGTTCTACTCTCCCGCGATCTGGGGTCGGATCACGCCTGCGACGCCCACGAAGAATACGGGCGTGGTTTTGTAGGAACCCGACAAGAGCGTCATAGCGTCGGGGAGCGGTCAGGAGGTCCGAGGTGCCCGAGGACCAGGGCGATGCGCAGCGTGAACGCGTGCCGGGCGTCGTTGGGCGCGAGGCCGGTCAGGTCGAGCACCCGCTCGAGGCGGTAGCGCACGGTGTTCGGGTGCACGAACAGGACGCGCGCCGTCCCCTCGATCGACCCACCCTGGTCCAGGAAGGCGGTCAGCGTCTCGATCGTCTCCGATCCGGCTTGCTGCAAAGGGGTGTAGACGTCGGAAAGCAGGCTGCGCCGGGCGAGCAGGTCACCGTCCAGCGCCCGTTCGGCGAGCAGGTCCTCGCTGGTCACCAGGGCCGGCGTCGTCGGCCAGCCGGCGGCGGCGCGCAGCCCGGCCACCGCCTCGGCGGCCGACAGGTGGGCCAGGAGCAGGTCGGTGACCACCGGCCCCACGACGACGGGGCCGTCGCCGAAGTGGCGCAGGAGCAGGGCTCCGGCTTTGTCGGCATTCGACACTCCGCCGACGACCACGACCAGCCGGTCGCCGTGCACCGCACCCAACGCGTCGAGCCCGGCCTCCTTGGCCGTCGCGCGGACCAGGTCGACGATGCCCTCGCTGCCGTCCGCCCGCGACTCCGGTGCGCGGCCGACCAGGACCGCGACGTTGCCGGTGTCCATCCAGCCCAGGGCGCTCGCCCGGCTGCGCACGGTCTCGTCGGCGTCGCCGCGGACGACGGAGTCGACGACGAGCGCCTCCAGCCGCGCGTCCCAGGCGCCACGCGTCTCGGCCGCGTGCGCGTAGACGTCGGCGGTGGCGAAGGCCAGCTCCCGTCCGTACCGGAGGATGCTCATCCGGACCTCCTCCTGGTGCTCGGGGGAGACCGCTGCGGCCAGGTCCGACTCGGCCACCTCGATGCTCACCCGGATCATCGCCACCGTCTGCTGCAGCGAGATGACCCCGGCGAACGACCGTGGTGCGTTGCCGAACACCTCCACGGTCAGCGGCGGCGCCGGCTGGTCCGGGGTGCGGTACCAGGTGATGAAGCTGTTGAAGCCCGCCTGCAGGATCATCCCGATCCAGGCCCGGTGCTCGGCGGCCAGCTCGGCGACCCAGGGCATCTCCCGCTCCATGCGGGCGAGGGAGGTCTTGGTCAGGTCGCCGACCGCCCGATGCATCTGGCGGGCGACCTGGGCCCTCGACGTCCCTCCCGTCACCTACGCGTCGCCACCCTCCTGCTCGACCCCTCGCATCGCGGTCGGGTCGCCGATGCGGTACTTGTCAAAGGCCTCCTGGACGACCTCCTGCTTGACCTCGCCCCGCTTGGCCAGCGCCGCAAGAGCCTGCACGGCGACCGACTGGGCGTCGACGTGGAAGAAGCGCCGAGCAGCCGCTCGCGTGTCCGCGAAGCCGAAACCGTCCGTGCCGAGCGAGTAGTAGTCGCCGGGGACCCACTTCGCGATCTGGTCGGGGACGGCCCGCATGAAGTCGCTGACCGCGATGAAGGGACCGTCGGAGTCCGCCAGCTTGCTCGTGACGTACGGCGTCCGAGGCTCGTCCGACGGGTGGAGGTAGTTCCACTCCTCGGCGGCGCCGCCGTCCCTGGCCAGCTCGTTCCACGAGGTGACCGACCACGTCTCGGCGGCGACGCCCCAGTCCTCGGCCAGCAGGCGTGCGGCCTCGGTGACCCACGGGAACCCGACCCCGGAGCCGAGCAGCTGCACCCTGGGCGCGCCCTCGGGTGCCGACTCGGGGGCGTCCGCGATCTTGTAGATGCCGCGGAGCAGCCCCTCGACATCGAGGTTCTCCGGCTCCTTGGGCTGCACGAGCGGCTCGTTTTACACGGTCAGGTAGAAGATGACCGGCTCGCCGTCGGGGTGCTTGTCGGTGGCGCCGTACATCCGCTCCAGCCCGCTGCGGACGATGTGCCCGACCTCGTAGGCCATCGCGGCGTCGTAGTGCACGACTGCCGGGTTGGTCGCAGCGAGGAGCGGGGAGTGGCCGTCGGCGTGCTGGAGCCCCTCCCCGGTGAGCGTGGTCCGGCCGGCGGTGGCACCGACGAGGAAGCCGCGGGCCAGCTGGTCGGCCATCGCCCAGAACCAGTCACCGGTCCGCTGGAAGCCGAACATCGAGTAGAAGATGTAGAACGGGATCATGTGCTCGCCGTGGGTGGCGTACGCCGACCCGGCAGCGGTCGCCGAGCCGGAGGAGCCGGCCTCGGAGATGCCCTCGTGGAGCAGCTGTCCGGAGGTCGACTCCTTGTAGGCGAGGAGCAGCTTGCGGTCGACCGACTCGTAGTTCTGCCCGTGCGGGCTGTAGATCTTCTGGGTCGAGAACATCGAGTCCATGCCGAAGGTCCGGAACTCGTCGGGGGCGATCGGCACGATCCGGGGGCCGATCTCCTTGTCCTTGAGCAGGTCCTTGATCAGCCGCACCAGGGCCATGGTGGTCGCCACTGCCTGCTTGCCGGAGCCCTGCTTGAGCTCGGCGTACACCTTGTCGCCGGGCAGCTTCAGGGGCTTGGCCCTGACGACCCGACGGGGCAGCGAGCCACCCAGCTGCTTGCGCCGCTCGAGCATGTACTCGATCTCGGGAGCGTCCGCCCCCGGGTGGAAGAGCGGGAAGATGCCCTTCTGCTCGTAGGACTCGTCGATGTCCCGGTCGCTGATCGGCAGGTAGAGCCGGTCGCGGAACTGCTTGGCGTTGGCCAGGGTCAGCTTCTTCATCTGGTGGGTCGCGTTGCGTCCCTCGAGCGCCTCGATCGTCCATCCCTTGACGGTCTTGGCGAGGATCACCGTCGGCTGGCCCACGTGGTTGGTCGCAGCCTCGAAGGCGGCGTACACCTTGCGGTAGTCGTGGCCACCGCGCGGGAGCTTGCGGATCTGCTCGTCGCTCATGTGCTCGACCATCTTGCGCAGCCGCGGGTCGCCGCCGAAGAAGTGCTCGCGGATGTACTCCCCGGTCTCGACCGAGTAGGTCTGGAACTGGCCGTCGGGAGTGGTGTTCATCCGGTTGACCAGGGCCCCGTCGACGTCGCGGGCCAGCAGCGGGTCCCACTCGCGGCCCCACACGACCTTGATGACGTTCCAGCCGGCGCCACGGAAGTACGACTCGAGCTCCTGCATGACCTTGCCGTTGCCGCGGACCGGGCCGTCGAGCTGCTGCAGGTTGCAGTTGATGACGAACGTGAGGTTGTCGAGCTCCTCGCGCGCGGCCAGACCGATCGCGCCGAGGGACTCCGGCTCACCCATCTCGCCGTCGCCGAGGAACGCCCAGACCCGCTGCTGGCTGGTGTCCTTGATGCCGCGGTTCTGGAGGTAGCGGTTGAAGCGGGCCTGGTAGATCGCGTTCAGCGGGCCGATGCCCATCGACACCGTCGGGAACTCCCAGAAGTCCGGCATCAGCCGCGGGTGGGGGTACGACGGCAGCCCCTGCCCGACGCCGTGCTGGACCTCCTGGCGGAAGCGGTACAGCTGCTCCTCGGTGAGCCGTCCCTCGAGGAACGCCCGGGCATAGATGCCGGGGGAGGCGTGGCCCTGGTAGAAGATCTGGTCGCCGCCGCCCTCGTGGTCCTTGCCGCGGAAGAAGTGGTTGAAGCCGACCTCGTAGAGCGAGGCCGAGGACTGGTAGGTCGCGATGTGGCCGCCGACCTCGAGCCCCTTCCGGTTGGCTCCGGACACGGTGATGGCGGCGTTCCACCGGATGAACGCGCGGATGCGCCGCTCGATGTCCTCGTCCCCGGGGAACCAGGGCTCGCTCTCCGGCG
>CADCUK010000068.1 GCA_902805865.1 uncultured Nocardioidaceae bacterium
GAGGCGTCCCGCCGAGGGGTCGTGCGGCTCACAGTGCGCCCCAGCGCACTCTCACCCGCACGACCGGCCGCCAGGGACGTCCCGGTCGCAACGCGGCGGCTCAAGGCGGCTCGCGGCGGCTCACGGTGCGGGCCGACGTGCAACCTCTCCGACCGTTCGCCTAGGGCGTCCCCCCGGTCGAAGGGGCTGCACGTCGGTGTTGCCCCCCTACCCCCTGACCCGAGATCTCACGGCAGATGTCTGCTGGCGTTCAGCGGGCAGTGAGCGCTGAGAGCTCTTGCCACCAGTCGTCCGGGACAGCGACGGTCTGGTGGTCGAACCACACGCGGCAGTTCTCGATCGTCCGCGCAAGCAGGTCGACGAGGATCTTGTCCGAGCTCGGCACGCACGCCGCTGCGATGCCGGCGACCGCGCTGTGCACGATCACCGGAGCGCTGCGCTTGGCGAAGCGGTCCTCGTTGCCGTGGCCGAGCATGCCGAAACGACGGGCCCAGTCGCGTGCCTGCGGCGCCGCGTCGAGGGCCGCCCGGGTGGTCGGGGTCAGGTCGTTGTCGTCCCGCCCTTCCTGCCGGGCGAGGTACCACTCGCAGCGCAGGAGCCCCACCGCAGCGACGCCCTGGCGCTCGGCCGAGACGATCGGCAGCGCGGTCATGGCGACGTCACGGGCGATCCAGGCGTCGACGCGCGGATCGGAGCCGTTGAGCGCGATGACGTCGGGGACCAGCGGTGCGAGCCAGGTGCGGGACGCGTCGCTCACGTGGTCGTTGACGTCGCGCGCCAGCGCGGCCAGCAGGGGATGGGTGCACTGCGGATGGTCGGACCACCGTTCACCCGCGAGGTAGGACGCCAGCTCCATGAAGCAGGCACCCTTCTTCGGGTTGCGGTGCTTGCCCCGGGACAGGACCGGGACGACATCTGGGGTGCGGCTGTGGGTCATCGGCGACCAGCTCCCGGGAATCGCGTTCTGCTGCGCGATGATCTGCACGCAACGGTCTGAACAGTCTGCGCCCGCCTACCCGGACTAGGCAACAGGCAACGTAAAGGGATTTATAGGGCTTCGGTCCCTTCCCGACCCCGGCGCGATCGGGACCTTTGGTTCCCCCTCCAAAGGGGGTGGTCGTCGTTAGAGTCCGGCCCATGGCGCGTTCAGCAGTGAGTCAGCGCGGGGCGTTGGCGTTCACGACGATCGCGATCCTGCTGACTGTCATCGGTCTCTTCTGGCCGGTGATCGCGGCCGTGGTGCCTCCGACCGACGAGGTGGCGCCCGAGGTCGTCACGATCACCGACTACCGAGCCGAGTTCACGGTCGCCGACGACGGTGACCTCGAGGTCGTCGAGCGGATCACCGGACTGTTCCCCGGCGACCGGCACGGCATCTTCCGCTACTGGGACGTCGCCGACCCCTCCGACGCCAACGTGCGGCTGTGGCCCGAGGACATCGAGGTCCTGCGCGACGGCGAGCCCGAGCCGATGGAGCTGCTGTGGGAGCGGGGTCGCCGCTACCGGGTCGCCAAGATCGGCAGCGCGGACGTGTACCTCACCTCCGGATCGCACGAGTACACGATCTCCTACACCGTCGAGGGCGCACTTGCTCCTGCGTCGGCCGGCACCGACTCCGGCAGCTGGTCCGGGGAGGACGACAGCCGCTCGGCGTTCTACTGGAACCTCATCCCCGGCGGCTGGGACATGCCGATCGAGCGGTCGAAGCTGACCGTGAAGCTCCCGGGCAGGGGCGAGGAGGTCACCTGCTGGACGGGCTGGTCGAGCTCCAGCACGACGTACCCCTGCAAGGTGGCGGAGAACGACGAGGCGCTCACCGTCAGCACGGGAGGGATCCCGCCGCGGACGCCGGTGACGCTCCGGGCGGCGCTCGACCTGCCGCAGCCCGAGCGGGTGACGCTGCCGTGGCCGGTGGCGTTCGACTCGGTGTTCGGCCGCTGGGTGTGGCTGGCCGTGCTCCTCGGCGTCCTGGGGCTCGTCGGGCTCGTGATCGGCAAGATCTGGCACCGCACGTCGTTCGAGCAGGAACCCGGCTACCCAGTCATGTACGGGCCGCCGGAGGGGCTCGGGCCGGTGCAGACCTACTACGTGGCGGCCGAGCAGGCGCCGGCCAAGGCCCTGATCGCCACGCTCCTCTACGCCGCGGAACGGGGGCTGGTGCGGCTCACCCAGGTCAGCGCCAGTGACTGGACGATCGAGGGACTCGCTCCTCGAGAGGCGTGGCAGCAGGTGGACGTGGTGACCCAGGGCGTCGGTGAGGCCTTGAAGGTCGCCCGTCCCGGCGGCGTCTTCCGAGCCGATGGCAGCGTCAGCGCGGGCAAGAAGCTCCAGGCGGCAGGAACGGCGCTGAACGCCGGGACCAGCGTCTGGGCGCGGCAGAGCGGACTGGTGGTCAACGACCAGAGCGAGAAGGTCGGTCGCGGGCTGGTCGTCCTGGCGGTCATCCTCGCGGGCATCTTCTTCTTCTGGAACCCGTTCGACATCACGATGCTCGGGTTGCCGTTCGCCGGCTTCGCGATCGGCGGTGCAGGGCTGCTCACCCGCGGGGTCGGCACCCGCCGTACGCCGACGGGGCGCGAGCTCTGGTCGAAGTCCGAGGGGTTCTACCGGTTGCTGTCGACGCCGTCGGCGCAGGACCGCTTCGACTTCAGCGCGAACCGCGAGCTCTACACCGCGTTCATCCCGTACGCCGTCGCCTTCGACTGTGCCGAGGAGTGGGCGAAGAAGTACGAGGTCAGCACCGGCCAGCCGGCTCCGGTGCCGGCGTACTACGGGGGCTCGGTCGGTCACGGCGTCTACATGGGTGGCGGGGCGTCGTTCGCGTCGTTCGAGTCGTCGGTGAAGTCCTCGATCGGTGCCTACGAGGCGTCCCAGCGGTCGTCCTCCTCCGGTGGCGGCGGGGGCGGTGGCGGCGGGGGCGGCGGCGGCGGTGGTGGCGGTGGTTCCTGGTGAGCCTTCCGGGTCTTCTGGGCCGTGCCGAAGTGATTGCTGAAAGGGTGTCCTCATGACCTTGGTGCTGATCGTCGTCCTCGTCCTGGTGCTGCTGATCGGCGTGCTGTTCGTCGTCGGCTTCAACAAGCTGCGCAGGCAGGACGTGGCGACCGACGAGGCGCTGGGCGGCATCGACGTGCAGCTCACCCGGCGCGCCGACCTGATCCCGAACCTGGTCGAGACGGTGAAGGGCTACGCCTCGCACGAGAAGGGCGTCTTCGAGGAGGTCACCGCGGCCCGCGCCGGCGTGCAGCGGGCGGCGAAGGACGGCACCGTCGGCGAGAAGGCGGCGGCCGAGGCGGCCATGGACCGGGCGGTGTCCAACGTGCTGGCGGTGGCCGAGAGCTACCCCGACCTCAAGGCGTCGGCGAACTTCCTCCAGCTCCAGTCCCAGCTCGCCGACACCGAGGGTCAGCTCGCTTTTGCCCGGCAGTACTACAACGACTCGGTCAGCCAGCTGAACACCTCGGTGTCGACGATCCCGTGGATGTTCTTCGCCGGGCCGGCGGGGGTGTCGAAGCGCGAGTTCTACGAGGCACCCGAGGGACAGCAGGCGCCGCCGACGGTCTCGTTCTGACAGGCCGCCGTTCCAGCCGCCGACTCGTCGGAGCGGCCGGTTAGGGTGCTCCGGTGCCCAACGAGTCGACCGTGCTGAAGCGTCCGGTGCGCGAGGTGCTCGCGGCCGCCGTCGACGCGCTCGGCGGCCAGGAGCGGAGCGGCCAGATCGAGATGGCCGAGTCCGTCGCGGACGCCATGGACAGCGGGGTGCACCTGCTCGTGCAGGCCGGCACGGGCACCGGCAAGTCGCTCGGCTACCTCGTGCCGGCGCTGCTCCACGAGAAGCGGGTCGTGGTCGCCACCGCCACGCTCGCGCTCCAGCACCAGCTCGTCGAGCGCGACATCCCGGCCCTGGTCGAGGCCGGCAAGCACGTGCTCCACGAGACACCGTCGTACGCCGTGCTGAAGGGCCGCTCCAACTACGCCTGCCTGCACCGGATCCGTGAGGGGGTCCCCGACGACCAGGGCGCGCTCGTCGACCTCCCGGAGTCGTCGATGGGCTCCGACGTGCTCAAGCTGCGCGCTTGGGCCGAGGAGGAGGCGCAGAAGGGCGGCAAGGGCGACAAGGACTCCGCTCCCCGGCACACCGACAAGCTCTGGCGACAGGTGTCGGTGTCCCACCGCGAGTGCCTGGGCGCTGCGCGCTGCCCGTTCGGTGAGGAGTGCTTCGCCGAGCGCGCCAAGGAGCAGGCCGCCCGCTCGAGCCTGATCGTCACCAACCACTCGGTGCTCGCCATCGACGCGATCGAGGGCGTCCCGATGCTCCCCGAGTACGACGTGGTGGTGATCGACGAGGCGCACGAGCTCGCCTCGCGGGTGACCCAGGCGGCCACCGACGAGCTGACGCCCGTGCAGGTCGAGCGGGCCTCTCGGCGCGCGTCCCGGCACGTCAGCGGCATCGAGGCCGACGACCTGGCCGAGGCCTCCGACGTGCTGAGGGACGCCCTCGCCGACTCCCCGCCAGGACGGCTGGACCCGGTGCCGCAGGCGGTGCTGGACGCGCTGGTGATGGTCCGCGACTCGGCCCGCACGCTGATCTCCGCGTTCGGCAAGCCTGGCGACAAGGAGGGCGCCGCCGACGCGGCGGCCACGCAGGCCAAGGGGTGGGCGCAGGAGGTGTTCGCCACCGCCGAGCGGATGGCGGCGAACTCCGACACCGACGTCATGTGGGTCACCGACCGGGAGACCAACCGGGGCGGCGTGCAGATCAGTGTCGCGCCGCTGCAGGTGTGGGGGCCGCTGCGGGACAAGCTGATGGCCGAGAAGACCGTCGTGCTCACCAGTGCCACGCTCAAGCTGGGCGGTGACTTCGACGCGATCGCCACCACCGTCGGGCTCAAGCCGGCCGAGCGGGTCGACGATGCTTCGGCGGTTGAGCCCGCGGAGGGCTCTGAGCCCTGGCGTGGCATCGACGTCGGCTCGCCGTTCGACTACGGCAAGCAGGGCATCCTCTACGTCGCCGCGCACCTGCCGAGGCCCGGGCGGGACGGGCTCAGCGCTGCGCACCTCGACGAGATCGTGGACCTCATCGACGCCGCCGAAGGGCGGACGCTCGGCCTCTTCTCGAGCCGTCGGGCAGCCGAGGCCGCGGCCGAGGCGCTGCGGGTGCGGCTGCCGCACCTGACCGTGCTCGCCCAGGGTGACGCGCAGCTGCCCGAGCTGACCAAGCAGTTCATCGACGACCCGCACACCTGCCTGTTCGGCACGCTGAGCCTGTGGCAAGGGCTCGACCTGCCGGGGGAGACGTGCCAGCTGGTGGTCATCGACCGCATCCCGTTCCCGCGGCCCGACGACCCGCTGATGTCGGCACGCCAGCGGGCCGCCGACCGGGCCGGCCGGAACGGCTTCATCACCGTGTCGGCGACCCATGCGGCGCTGCTGATGGCGCAGGGCGCGGGCCGGCTGATCCGCACCAGCACCGACCGCGGCGTGGTCGCGGTGCTGGACCCTCGGCTGGAGGGGACCAGCTATGCGCGGTTCATCCAGGCGTCGCTGCCGCCGATGTGGCGCACCACCGACCGGGCCGTCGTCCTCGGCGCGTTGCGGCGGCTTGCCGGCGAGTGACCGGCAGCCTCGGACCGACTACCGGGACGCGGCTGCCTTGTAGCGGAACGGCTGCCGGTTCCCCAGGCCCGCGTTCGTGAGCGAGAGCTCGACCCTGTCGACCGCACTGCTGCTGAACGGGAGCCGGACCGACCCCGTGCCGTCGCGCGCGAGGTCGACCCGGGTGGTGCGCGTCGACCCGTCCGTGCGGAAGACCTTCGCGGTGGCCAGCGGGTCCTTCGACCTCGCCGGCAGGTCGACGACCAGACGGAGCCGCCAACCAGGGCTCTCGTAGCTCGACGAGGGGCGGATCGCGACGGTGCCGCTGGAGAGGTGCTTGAGCGTCAGCGACTGCCACCCGGTCGTCCGTCTGGTCCCACTGAGGTTGTGGGTCGTCGACAACGGCGCCCGTCGGTAGGCAGCGCCTTCCTCGTACGACGTGGCCGGCTGACGGTTCGCGACGGCGAAGTCGGCGAAGAGGGGTTCGAAGGCGAGGCCCCGCGACGACAGCTCGTCGCGGAGAGCCTGCAGCCCCTGGGTGCTGGCGTCGCCTTGGCCGGCCCGCTCCCACAGACGGCGCACGAAGACCGGCAGACCGGTGCCCGCTTCGTCGGACAGCCGGGGATCCTCGGTGAGGAAACGCCACCAGATCCAGCTGCCGTAGACCCACAGTCCGCCGCTCCTGTCCAGGGGGGAGCTCGGCTGGCGGAGCTGGCTGAACCGCAGGTAGTAGCGGTTGTCGTTGACGCTGTCGTAGATCTCGTCCTCCATCCACGCAGCCGTGCCCTCCAGGAACCACCACTGCTCGTAGACGTCGTAGGCGAACTGAACGGCGTGGAAGAACTCGTGGGCGGTGGTGACCTCCAGGTTCTCCTGGGGGGTGTGGTTGGGGAACTCCGCGAAGTCCTCGTCGAGGACGCAGTAGGCCGGTGAGGTGCGACGGTTGCTGTCGGGAGCGCAGTACCCGTACAGCCCGGCGCCGCCGATGTCGGCGAGGTAGACGTCGAACTGGGTGGTCGGCCCGGCCCCGCCGGCCCTGCCGGTGTCAGGCAGGGGTGCCCGGTAACCGCCCTGGGTGATGATCCGGTCCCAGACCTGCAAGAGGGCGCCTTGTGTCTTGTCCACCTGTGCGGGGACCTCCGAGCCGCCTGCACCGGCGGGTGCATCCCCGTTGCCCGGGTTGTCGTCCCAGGTGACGCACACGTCCGCCGAGCACGTGGTCCGGACGACCGCATCCGCCTGGTAGCCGTCTCCGTACTGGTCCGCGCCGCCGTCGGTAGGCCGAGCCAGGTAGCCGCGGGCGACGTCACGTTCGGCAGGCGACAGGTCGTCGAGACCCTGGGCCAGGTCGACGAGCAGCAGGGTGAGGTCTCGACCTTCAGCGTCTGCACCGGAGCCGGCGCCCGGGACGTCACCCGGGCCTTGTTCGAACGCCTCGGCGACGGCCTCGAGCGCCTCCTCGGCGGCTCGGCCGTCCCTGGAGGGTGGCACCTCGGGTCGCGCGCTCGGCTGGGTGCTCTGTTGGGTGCCCGGTTGGGTGCCCGGAGCAGCTGCGGCAGTCGTCACGACGGCGGCCGGGACGGCCGCGGCGACCAGGCTGACGGCGAGCGCCAGCTTCGTCAGGCGAGGGAGAAGCACGGTGTTCCTCTGGGTGGCGGGGACAAGCTCTCGGACGCTGCTGCTGAACGCCGACGCTTCCCGACGTACCCCACCCAGGCTACTGACCGTTCGGTCAGACTCTCCGCAGGACCGTGGTGACCTTGCCGAGGATCGTCGCGTGCGTGCCGTCGATCGGCTCGAACGCGTCGTTGTGGGGGAGCAGCCACACGGCGCCGTTCTTGCGCTGCAGGGTCTTGACCGTCGCCTCGCCGTCGATGAGCGCGGCGACGATCTCGCCGTTCTCCGCGGTGGGCTGCTGGCGGACCACGACGTAGTCGCCGCTGCAGATCGCGGCGTCGATCATCGAGTCGCCGACGACCTCGAGCAGGAACAGCGTGCCCTCGCCGACGAGCTCCTTGGGCAGCGGGAAGACCTCCTCGATGCGCTCCTCGGCGAGGATCGGGCCACCGGCGGCGATGCGCCCCACCATCGGGACGTACGCCGGCGTGGGCCGGGCGTCGTTCACGCCGGTCTCGTCGACGTCCTCCGGCATGGCCACCGACAGGGCGCGGGGCCGGTTGGGGTCACGCTTGATGTAGCCCTTCTCCTCGAGCGTGCGCAGCTGGTGGGCCACCGAGGAGGAGCTGGTCAGGCCGACCTTCTCGCCGATCTCGCGCATGCTCGGCGGGTAGCCACGCGCCACCAGCGACTCGCGGATGACGGTCAGGACGCGCTGCTGGCGCGGTGTCAGCCCGCTGGCGTCGGCCGGGCCGTCGGGGAGCTCGCGGACGGTGGCGCCTCCGGTGTCCTTGCTGGAGTCGGTGGGGGTGCCGCCGCGCTTGCTCGCCATGTCTCGGGCCTCTCTCCGGTTTC
>CADCUK010000069.1 GCA_902805865.1 uncultured Nocardioidaceae bacterium
TCGGCACCGGAAACTGTCGGTGCCCTGCCCTAGATTCAACGTATGTCGACGACCACCGCCCCGGTTCTCACCTTGCTGGTGGGTGCCTCGGCTGAGGTCTTGGACAAGACCGCGCAGGAGACGTTGGCGATGCTCGCTGAGCAGCGCCGCCGCCAGGACCAGGCCGCGGCGCGGGAGCTGGTCGCAGTCACCCACTGGGCCGACCTGCACCGGGTGGACGATTCAGCCGATCCGGTCCTCACCGACCCGGTCGAGGCGCAGCGGTCGCGCGAGTGCGGGCAACCGGTCCTGGGTCGCGAAGGGCAGCTGTGGTTGGCCGGCGAAGGGGTCTTCGCGGTCGAGGAGTTCGCGGTCAGCCAGGTCGCCACCGTGCTGGGCGTGCCGGAGACCGCCGCCCGGTCCTACCTCGGTCAATCGCTCGAGCTCCGCGAACGGCTACCGCGGTGCTGGGCCAAGGTGATGGTCGGGGAGCTCCCGGCGTGGAAGGGCCGCCAGATCGCCGCGGAGACCATCGCACTCAACCCCGCAGCAGCCGCCTACGTCGATGCCCACCTCGCCCCGTTCGTCGCGAAGATGTCACTGTCGCGGATCCTGCGGTGCGTGCACGCCGCGATCATCCGCCACGACCGGCCCCTGGCCGCCGAACGCGCCAAGACCGCCGGGGAGACCCGCGGGGTCTGGGTCGACGACGACATCGACGGCACCTCCAGGATCACCGCGGTCACCAACACCCCCGACGCCGTCGCGTTCGACGCCGCTGTTCACCAGGTCGCCACCGACCTGCACACCCTCGGCTCCACCGCCCCCGAACAGGTCCGCCGCGCCACCGCCGTCGGGATCCTCGCCGACCCCCAGCACGCCCTGGACCTCCACACCATCGCCCTTGCCCCCGACAGCACTGACACCACTGACACCCCCGACAGCTCCGGCACCGGCGAGGCGGACGCGGTGGTTTCGAGACGCTCGCTGCGCTCGCTCCTCAACCACCAAGGGCCGACGTTCCACATCCACCTGCACACCGACGCCACCGAAGGGCTGAGCCCGGTGGCGCGGGTGCAGGGCTACGGCCCCCAGTCGCTGGAGACCATCGAACGGTGGCTGGCCGACCTCGGCGCCGCAGCAACAGTGAAGCTCACCCCGGTCGTCGACCTCACCGAACACATCTCCGTCGACGCCTACGAGAACCCAAGGCTCCGAGCCCAGGTCGAGCACCGCGACCACGGATGCCGGTTCCCCTGGTGCGGACGCCAAGGCCGGTTCGACGCCGACCACATCGACCCCTACGTCCCACCCGACGACGGCGGACCACCCGACCAGACCAACACCGCCAACCTCGCCAGGTTGTGCAGGTTCCACCACCGCGTCAAGACCCACGGCGGCTGGCACTACAGGCGACAACCCGACGACACCCTGCTCTGGACCTCACCACAAGGACGCACCTACACCGTCGACCAGCACGGCACCGTGGCACACGGCTGACCCGCACGGGCGTCCAGCGGCTACGAGGCCACGGTGCCCGGCGGCGTCCCCTTCCGGCACGGCACGGGTGCGCCTCCGGCGTCGACGTCGTCCGGGGTCATCACGGAGTCCTTGGGAGGCGGAAGGATCTCCGGTGCCTTCTTCGCGGGCCGCAGGCCCATCACCACCTCGGTGGCCAGAAGGAACCGGTCGACCTCTTTCGGCACCGGGGATCCGAGGCCGTGCAGGGAGTCGGAGACGTCGACGCCGCGCACCGAGATCGTGACGTCCGATGATCGCTTCACCTGCAAGCGCGCCGCCACGGTGCCCCGCGGGAGGTTGTCCAGGTCCAACCGCATCGCGACGCGCGGCGGCAGCGCGTTGCCGACCGCCGATCGGACCGACAGCGACGCTCCGACCGGCAGCTTGGGGAGAGGGGCGCGTGCGTTGGCAGTCTTCAGGGTCGCCAGCACCAGGACGGCGTTGGGAACGCCCATCACCGGCTCCAGCGTTCCCAGCGTCTCGAAGCCGGCGGACACGTCTCCCCAGCAACCCGCGAGCTCACCTGTCCCTTCCCCGAACCGGAACCAGAGCTTGTCCTCGATCGACCGGATCTCAGCGCGCACGTCGACGGGCGCGCCCGTGCTCGGATCGTCGATCTCCACGCTCCCGGTCCAGCTCCGGTTCGCCACGTCAGCGATGCCTTCGAGCGAGTAGTACCTCGTGCCGTCGACGCCGAGCAGCTCATAGGAGAAGTCCACCGGCTGCTTGATCATGGTGCGCACGCCAGCGAGCGTCGGGGCTTCCGACTCGGGCTGGCGCGGTGAAGCGGAGTCGGAAGCGCGGGGCTCCTTCTCGGAGGCCCCGGGATTCTCGGTGCTGCACCCGGTGAGGAGGCAGGCCACCAACGTAGAAGCCGCCAAGATCCGGATTCGTTGCATCGTCTCCCCCGCTTCGTGTCGAGTGTGCTGCGCTCAACGACGCGACGGCGACGCGGTTACCTGCGGCGCGCGCCGGAGCGGGAAAGCGACTAACGGCGCACCGGCCGCAGCCAGTGGCCGAGCTCGGCCTCGGTCAGCAGCTCCCGTGCCTCGTCCTCGGACTCGTCCCGCACCAGGATCCGCACCTGGATCGCACTGATCGATCCCTCGAGGACACTCATGTTGCGATCCGTGACCTGGTAGGGGATCTCGGCGCCGGCGAGCAGCCCCTCGATCACCGAGATCACTCCGGGGTCGTTCGTGCGGACCAGCTCGGCCATGCAGCACCTCCGTCGTACGACCTGAGTCACGCATCGTATCGGCGTCGCAGGGAACGCGCGGGTTTCGGCCGCTCACCGCTCGGTACGTTGCACGGGTGGACACCGACGCAGTGCTGACCATGCTCAAGGAAGTAGCCGAGGAGGTCATCAACCCGCGGTTCCGCGCGCTCGCCAAGGCCGAGATCAGCGAGAAGAACCCCGGGGACCTCGTCACGGTCGCCGACCACGAGGCGGAGGTGCGGATCACCGAGGTGCTCCGCGGCGCCTACCCGGATGCTCTCGTGCTGGGCGAGGAGGCCACGGCGAGCGACCCGGCGCTGCTGGACCGCTTCCGGTCGGCCGACCACGCGTTCACCGTCGACCCCGTGGACGGCACGAAGAACTTCGTCCACGGCAAGGTCGACCATGCCGTGATGGTCGCCGAGCTGCGCGGCGGCGAGACGGTGCGCGCCTGGATCTGGCAGCCCCAGCACGAGAAGGCGTACGTCGCCGAGCGCGGTGCCGGTGCCTGGCGCGACGGCGAGCGGCTCCACCGTCCACCGATCGGCGACGAGCTGCGCGGAGTCACCTCACGGCGCGGGTGGATCGGCCGGGCCCTCGGCACCCTTCGAGCGCTCGACCTGACCTGGGTCTGCTGCGGCGTCGACTACCCGAAGGTGACCGAGGGGGCAGCGGACTACGCGCTCTACCGGCGCGCCAAGCCGTGGGACCACGCCCCGGGCTCGCTCCTGCTCAGCGAGGCGGGTGGGTACGTCGGCACGTTCGACGGCGCGCCGTACGAGCCCCAGCGGGAACCTCCGAACGGGCTCATCTCCGCCGCCGACCGCAAGACGTACGACGTGGTGCAACGACTGATCCACGCCCTGCCCGGTCTGTGACAGCGCACCTCTCCGGTCTGTGACAGCGCACCTGGGCTAGAGGCGCTCGTCACCTGAGCGGACGCAGGTCGTTGCACAGTCATGCTGCGACGTCTGCTCCTCCCGAGCGCGCTGATCGCTCTGCTGCCGGTGCTGCCCGCCGCGGCAGCGGCCGAGCCGCTGCCGGGGGAGATCACGGCGCCGGTCTGCGACGAGCCCGGCGGGCAGACCGACACCCCGCCCCACCCCCGCCTGCGGCGTCACGTCGTGCACGGCAACGATGTCGCCGTCGTGCTGCCCAAGGGCTACGACAAGACCACGCGCCGCTACCCCGTGCTCTACCTCATGCACGGCGCGCAGGGCGACGAGGACAGCTGGATCGAGTACGGCGGCCTCTTGCAGGACTCCGCGAAGCGGCCGAGGGCCGAGCAGGCGATCGTGGTGATGCCCCGGATGGGCGTCGTCACGGGACTCGCGGTCGACTGGGTCGACGGCCACCGGCAGGACGCCACGTTCGTCGGACGGAAGCTCGTCAGGTGGGTCGACCGCACGTGGCGGACCCAGGCCGACCGCGGCCACCGGGCGATCGCCGGCTACAGCGGCGGTGGCCTGTCCGCGGCGCACCTGGCGGAGCGGTTCCCGCGGGTGTTCGGCCAGCTGGGTGTGTTCTCGGGTGCGGTGAACCTGCGACAGCAGGGCGCCCAGGCCAGCGCGTACGCGGCGTTCGAGGCGGAGAAGCTCTGCGCCGGGGACGACCCGCTCGCGGCCGGACCACTGGGTGACCCGGTCACGCACGCGGATGCCTGGGAGGCCGCCGACCCGCTGCACGGGGCCGCACGGCTGAGCAGCACGATGGTCTGGCTGTCCAGCGGCAACGGTGAGCCGTGCTCGCCCGAGGACGCGGCGAACCTCGTGTACCCGACGGCTGCGACGGAGCCTGAGCTGCGCCGCCAGGCCGATGCCTTCAGCGAGGCGCTGACCGCTGCCGACGTCCGTCACGTCAACAAGCACCGGTCCTGTGGGCTGCACTGGTGGACGCGGTGGCGACCCGACCTGGCCGCGTTCTGGGATGCCGCGGCGTTTCGCTGGCAGCGGTGACCGGGTATGGCTCGGGCATGGAGGACAACAGCTGCGAACACGACTGGACCCTGATCAACCGCGACGAGGCCCGGCTCGTCTACAAGTGCACGACCTGCGGTGAGCTGCGCAAGGAGTGAGATGCGACGAGGGCCGCACCCGACGGGTGCGGCCCTCTCGCGGTTCTGAAGCAGGTCAGCTGGTCGGTGACGCGTACCGCAGGTAGGGCTTCACGACCTCGAGGTCCGGGAACCGCTCCTGCGCGTCCTCGGTGGACACCGTCGGAGCGATGATCACCTTCTGGCCGGGCACCCAGTCGGCCGGGGTCGAGAACGGGCCGGCGTCGTTGATCTGCAGCGCGTCGAGGACCCGCAGGACCTCGTCGAAGTTGCGGCCCGCGCTCTTCGGGTAGGTCAGGACCAGCCGGACCTTGTTGCTCGGGTCGACGATGAACACCGACCGCACGGTGCTGGTGTCGCCGGCGCCGGGGTGGATCATGTCGTAGGCCTCGGAGACCTTCTTGTCGGTGTCGGCGATGATCGGGTAGTCGACCGTCGTCCGACCGACCTCCTCGATGTCGGCGGTCCACTTCTCGTGGTCCTCGACCGAGTCGACGGACACCGCGATCACCTTGGTGTTCCGCTTGGCCCACTCCTCGCTCAGCTGTCCGACGCGACCGAGCTCGGTCGTGCAGACCGGGGTGTAGTCCCCGGGGTGGCTGAAGAAGATCGCCCAGCTGTCCTTCTTCCAGTCGTGGAAGGAGATGGTGCCTTGGGTGGTCTCCGCGGTGAAGTCGGGAGCGGTGTCGCCCAGGTGCAGTCCCATGGATGCGCCTCGTCTCTGTGTCGGTCCGATGTCGAGTGGTCGGCGTCCTCGTGCACGCCGTCCGTCAAAGCCTCTCCCGCGGCGGAAGGAGAGCCTCGCTGCGCCCACTTCGTGGAACGGCTCGCCGAGCATGATCTGCCAACGAACGGGCGATCCGCTGGCTACTTGTGCCGTGGCCGGTCGCCCCCGCGACCGCTTCAATCGTTCCGTGACAGCACAGCCGGACGCAGCGCCTGCCCGTTCCGGTCGGACCGTACGGATCGGCATCGACACCGGCGGGACCTTCACCGACGTGGTCGCGTTCGACGAGGCCACCGGCGACCTGGTCACCACCAAGACCCCGTCCACCCCGGCCGACCCGGCCGACGGCTTCATGGCCGGCATCGAGAAGGTCCTGGGACTGATGGGGATCACAGGTCCGGGGGAGGACCGTCAACCGGCAGGGGAGCGCATCGCCGCTGTCAGCCACGGCACCACCGTCGCGACCAACCAGCTGCTCGAGGGCAAGGTCGGCACGCTCGGGTTCGTCACCACCGAGGGCTACGAGGCCGTGCTCGAGATCGCCCGGCAGAGCGTCCCGGACGGCTACGGGAACTCCTACTTCTGGGTGAAGCCGGACCGCATCGTGCCGCGGCACCTCGTCAGGTCCGTCGCCGGCCGCCTCGACCACCAGGGGCAGGAGCTCCGCCCGTTCGACGAGCCGCGGGCCCGTGAGGTCGCGCGCTGGTTCCG
The DNA here is from genome assembly GCA_902805865.1 of uncultured Nocardioidaceae bacterium. Lineage (GTDB taxonomy): Bacteria > Actinomycetota > Actinomycetes > Propionibacteriales > Nocardioidaceae > Marmoricola_A. The sequence continues at coordinate 6,211 of CADCUK010000069.1, forward strand.
CGACCGCGGCGTCGACACGCTCGGCGTCTGCTTCCTGCACTCCTACGCCAATCCGGAGCACGAGGAGCGGATGCGCCAGGTGCTCCTCGAGGAGCACCCCGACGCGGTCGTCTCCATCTCCAGCCAGGTGCTGCGCGAGTACCGCGAGTACGAGCGCGCGATGACCACGCTCGTCGACGCCGCCGTCAAGCCGACGTTCTCGCGCTACGTCACCAACATCAAGGCCCGGCTCGACGAGTTCGTGGTGGCGACCGACGCCGGTGGCGTGCCGTTCTACGTCATGAAGTCCAACGGCGGGGTGCTCAGCGCCGACGAGGTCGTGCACCAGCCGATCACCACGGTGCTGTCCGGGCCTGCGGCCGGCGCCCTCGGTGCCGCGCTCGTCGCGCAGGTCGCGGGGTTCCACCGTGTCCTGACCTGTGACGGCGGGGGTACGTCGACCGACGTCAGCGTGGTCATCGACGGCGAGCCGACCCTCACGACCGAGGGCAGTGTCGGCGCCTACCCCAGCAAGATCCCGATGATCGACGTGGTGACCGTCGGCGCCGGCGGCGGCTCGATCGCCTGGCTGTCTCCCGAGGGAACCCTCAAGGTCGGCCCGCAGTCGGCCGGCGCCGACCCGGGTCCCCTCTGCTACGGCAAGGGCGGCACGCAGGTGACGGTCACCGACGCCCATGTCGTGCTCGGACGCATCCCGCCGCACCTGCTCGGTGGCGAGATCCCGCTCGACGTCGACGCAGCGCGCCGCGGGCTGACCCGGCTCGCCACCGAGCTCGGGCTCACCGTCGAGCAGTGCGCGACCGGCGTGCTCGAGATCTCGGCGTGGAACCAGGCGAACGCGCTGCGCCAGATCACCGTCAAGCGGGGGCTCGACGTCCGCGACTTCACGCTCACCACCTTCGGCGGCTCCGGCTCCCTGCTCCTGTGCCGGCTCATGGACGTCCTGGGCATCGGCACCGTGCTGGTGCCCCCGGACCCGGGCAACGTGTCGGCGTTCGGGCTGCTGACCGTCGACGTGAAGAACGACTACGTGCGGACCCACGTGTGCCTGCACGAGCACCTCACCGCCACGGCCCTCGACGACATCTACGACGAGCTCACCTCCCAGGCGTCGGACGCGCTCGGCAAGGAGGGCTTCGCGCCCGACCAGCGCCGCTACGTGCGCACCGCCGACCTCCGCTACTTCGGCCAGGCGTTCGAGGTCCGCGTCCCGGTGCCGGAAGGAAAGCTGGACCAGGCGGCACTCGACGGCGTCGCGGACAGGTTCCACGCCGAGCACCGCGCCCTGTACGGCTACGACTTCGCCGCGGATCCACGGCAGCAGGTCGAGTGGGTGAACCTCCGGGTGACGGGCATCGGGCCGATCCAGCGGCCGGAGATCGTGGCCACCGGGAGCGACGGATCAGAGGATCAGGAGCCGGCCCCGCGGTCGGTGCGGGCGGTCTGCTTCGACGCGGCAGACGGGTACGTCGAAGCACCGGTCCACTGGCGGCCCGACCTCCAGGCGGGTCAGTCGGTCCGGGGACCGGCGGTCCTCGAGGAGTTCGGCTCGACCATCCCGCTGCACCCCGGCTTCGTGGCTCGCGTCGACCCGTTCCGCAACGTCGTCGTCACCCGGGAGCGCTGATGAACTCGACAGGCTCGACCACCAGTCGACGGGTCCCGACCCAGTTCCCGTTCGGGACGCTGACCACGGACGCCGGTGCGTCGGCCGACCCGGTGCTCGTCGAGATCGTCCAGGGCTCGCT
>CADCUK010000070.1 GCA_902805865.1 uncultured Nocardioidaceae bacterium
CTCCGGCTGACCCCAACGAGCAGGGGTCGTGCAGCTAAGAGTGCGCTCCGGCGCACTCTGGACCGCACGACCTCCCGAAACCCCGCAACCACTGGCGCTCGCCGACCGCTCGGCAAAGATTTTCCTTGGGCGGGGTGCCGAGCCGGTGCTTGGGTAGGGGCACCCATCATGTCCCGGTCATCGAGCACGCCGCGTCAGCTCCGAGCGAGCCTCGGAGCCGATGAGCCACGAGCCACCGCCCGCGTCCCGGTCCAGCGACAGCCCGCATCGACCGACACGGCGCCCCTTCTGACGCCTGTCCCGATGCCCGTCCCGATGTCCGTCCCGGCGCCCGCGGCCGCTCCCGCGCAGCTCGACGGACTGGGCCAGGTCACGGCTCTGATCCGCGACGGCTTCGCTGGGCTGCCGCGCACCCACCGGTCGCCGCGCAGGGCGTTGATCTGGGCGTTCTGGATGCTCGGCATCGTCGGGGACGGCGCGACCACGCTCGCGATGATCCGCAGCGGCGAGTTCGTCGAGGCCAACCCGGCCGCTGCGGTGGGGATGGGATTCCTCGGGCTGTCCGGGTACGTCGTGCTGGCGTCGGTGATCTGCCTGTTCTTCGCCGTCGTGAGCACCGGCCGACCGCAGGGCCCCGTCGCCCGCGTGGCGGTCGGCTTCCTGCTGCTCGTGGCGGCAGGGAAGCTGTTCATGGCGATCAGCAACCTGCTGCAGTGGGCGTCACTGGCCTGACACCCGGCCGGTCACCGCGGGGCTACTGCTCGTGCCGGGCGTGCTCGTCCAGGAAGGCTCGCGCGTGCCGGCCCGACTCGCCCTCGGCGTCGAGCCCCTGCCGGAACATCTCGAGCTTCTGCTCGCCGGCCGGGAACGGCGGCAGCAGGGGTACGTCGGGATCGACCACCGCCTCGATGACCACCGGCCGGTCAGCGGCCAGCGCTGCCTCCCAGGCGCCGTCGACGTCGTCCGGCGACTCGACCCGGATGCCGCGCAGGCCGATGAGCTCGGCGTACCCCGCGAAGGGGAAGTCGGGCAGCGACTGGCTGGTGTCGAACCGCGGCTCGCCCTCCATCTCGCGCTGCTCCCAGGTGACCTCGGCGAGCTCGCGGTTCTTGAGCACGAGCACGACGAACCGCGGGTCGGCCCAGCCGGGCCAGCGGTCCGCCACCGTGATGAGCTCGGCGATGCCGCTCATCTGCATCGCGCCGTCCCCGGCGAGCGCGACCACGGGCCGGTCGGGGTGGGCGAGCTTGGCAGCCAGCCCGTAAGGGACGGCCGAACCCATGCTGGCCAAGGTCGACGACAGGTGTGCCTGCACCCCGACGGGCAGACGGAGGTGCCGGGCGTACCAGTAGACGACCGATCCGACGTCGACGCTGACCGACGCGTCAGCCGGCAGGTGGTCGGTGAGCGCGCGGACGACGCGTTCGGGGTTCAGCGGTCGCGCGTCGAGCGACGCCCGCTTGCCGGCGATCTCGTGCCACTCCTGGACCTTGGCCTCGACGTCTGCCCGCCAAGGCGAATCGGACCGGTCGCGCAGCAACGGCAACAGCTGCTCCAGCGTCACCGCGGCGTCGCCGGTGAGCCCGACCTCGACCGGGTAGCGGTTGCCGAGGTGCCGGCCGTCGATGTCGATCTGCACGGCGCGCGCCTGCCCCGGCTTCGGGTAGTACTCGGTCCACGGGTCGTTGCTGCCGACGACGAGCAAGGTGTCGCACTGGTCCATGAGCCACCCGGACGCGGTGGTGCCGAGGTGTCCCATGACGCCGCAGCTCTCGGCTCGCGACTCGTCCCACCACGGCTTGCCGAGCAGGCTGGTGGTGACACCGGCACCGAGCCGGTCGGCGACGGCCTCGACCTGCGCCCGCGCCTCGCGCGTCCCCTGCCCGACGAGGATCGCGACGCGGTCGCCGGAGTTGAGCACCTCCGCAGCGGCGGTGACGTCCTGCTCCTGCGGCTGCACGATCGGCCGCCGCCACTCCGGGACCGTGACCATCACGCCGTGCTCGTGCGAGGGACTCTCCGGCGCCGGCTCCTTCTGCACGTCGTGCGGGACGATCACCACGCACGGCGAGCGGGTGGCCAGGGCGGTGCGGAACGCGCGGTCCAGGACCATGCCGGCCTGGTCGGCCGAGAGGACGGACTGCGCGTACTGCGCCGCGACGTCCTTGAACATCGTCTGCAGGTCGATCTCCTGCTGGTACTCCGACCCCAGCACGGTGGTCTGCTGCTGGCCGACGATCGCGACGACCGGCACGTGGTCGAGCTTGGCGTCGTACAAGCCGTTGAGCAGGTGCACCGCTCCGGGGCCCTGGGTGCTCGTGACCACGCCGACCTGGCCGGTGTACTTCGCGTGGCCGACGGCCATCAGCGCGGCGGTCTCCTCGTGCCGCGCCTGGATCAGCTCCGGGTCTCCGCCCGCCCGGCGCAGGGCCCCCATGATGCTGTTGATGCCGTCACCGGAGTAGCCGAACAGCCGCTCGACCCCCCAGGCCCTCAGCCGCTCGACCAGCAGGTCGGCGACGAGCCGCTCCTCAGCCATGTGTCGTGTCCATGCCGGTCGTTTACCCAGCACCGGCCGCTTTGCACGCGACTGCCTGCGCTCGACTGCCCCGCACCGGCTCACCCTGGGCGCGGCCTACCCCGGCGTGCCTAGGCTGGCCCGATGGAGCAACGACGAGTAGGCAGCCGCACGGTCAGCGCGATCGGTCTGGGCGCCATGCCCATGTCGGTGCGCGAGCAGAACGACGAGGAGCGCGCGCTGCGCACGGTCGCGCGGGCCCTCGAGCTCGGGGTCACGCTCATCGACACCGCCGACGCCTACTCGCCCGACGAGGCGACGTTCGGCCACAACGAGGTGCTGATGGCCAAGGCGCTTCGCGAGTACGGCGCGGCCGACGACGTGCTCGTCGCCACCAAGGGCGGGCACACCCGGCGCGGGACCGACTGGGAGCTCGACGGGCGACCGGAGTACCTCCGTGAGGCCTGCATCGCGTCACTGGAACGGCTCGGCGTGGAGCAGATCGGGCTCTACCAGCACCACCGTCCCGACCCGGCCGTGCCGTACGAGGAGACGATGGGCGGCCTTCGCGCCCTGCTCGACGAGGGGTTGATCGCCGCCGCCGGCATCTCCAACGCCGACCCCGCACAGATCCGGTCAGCGCACTCGATCCTCGGCGACGGCCTGGTCGCCGTGCAGAACCAGTTCTCACCCAAGTACCGCAGCTCCCAGCCGGAGATCGACGTGTGCGCTGAGCTGGGCCTGGCGTTCCTGGCGTGGAGCCCGCTGGGTGGCATGTCCGACGCGGGTTCGCTGGCAGGTGAGTTCGCCGAGGTCGCCCACAAGCACGACGTGTCACCCCAGCAGGTGGCGCTCGCCTGGGAGCTCTCGCTCTCCGACGTGGTCGTCCCGATCCCCGGGGCGAGCCGGCCGGAGTCGGTCGAGGACTCGGTGGGCGCCGTCGACCTGAAGCTGGACGACGAGGACCTGTCCCGCCTGTCGGCGAGCTGAGGCAGTCGAGCCGAGAGCTGGCTCAGTTCCTGGGCTCAGTCCTGGGCTCAGTCCTGGCCGGGCTTGTTGGCCGGGCACTCCTCGTTCGGGCAGAAGTCCTGCATTGCCATCTCGCCCGGCCGGAGCACCGGGTGGTCGGCGTTCGTCTTGTCCATGTCCAGGGTGCCCCGTTGCAGCGCGGTGCCGCACGCGTCGCAGTGCGTCGGCCAGTCCTGGGTCTCTTCCACCTCGGTCATCCCGCCACGCTACCGGGTCGCCCGGTTTGCAAAGGGAACCAGCCGCCGATGGGTCAGCGGCCGATGGCGGTCCGCACGGCGTACAGCTCGGGGAAGAACGTCAGCTCCAGGGCCCGTTGCAGGAACGGGGCTCCGCTCGAGCCACCGGTGCCGGTCTTCATGCCGATGATCCGCTCGACGGTCTTGAGGTGGCGGAACCGCCACAGCTGGAAGTTCTCCTCCAGGTCGACGAGCTCCTCGCAGGTCTCGTAGACCGACCAGTTGCGGTCGCGGTCCTCGTAGGCCTGGCGGATGACCGGCACCAGCTCCTCGCTGAACGTCCAGGCACGTGTCACGTCACGGTCGAGCACGGACGACGGGACCGGGTAGCCCTGCCGGGACAGGTAGCGCAGGAACTCGTCGTACAGGGACGGCTCCTCGAGCGCACGCCGGACCTCCGCCTGCGCCGACGGGTCGGCCGAGAACACGTCCAGCATCCGCGCGTTCTTGTTACCGAGACGAAATTCCACTGCGCGGTACTGCCACGACTGGAAGCCGCTGGCGTTGCCCAGCACCCCGCGGAACTCGGCGTACTCGCTCGGCGTCAGCGTGGCCAGCACCGACCACTGCTCGGTCAGGGTCTTCTGGATGTGCTTGACCCGGGCGATGGCCTTGAGGGCGGGCGCAAGCTCGTCGGCACGGATCCGTGCGCACGCGTTCTCGAGCTCGTGGAGGACGAGCTTGAGCCAGAGCTCGGTGGTCTGGTGCTGCACGATGAACAGCAGCTCGTCGTGGTGCTCGGGGTTGCTGATCGGTCGCTGTGCCGACAGCAGCGTCGGCAGGTCCAGGTAGCCGCCGTAGCTCATCCGGTCGGAGAAATCGGTGACGACCGACTCCTCGATGTCGCGGGTGTTCTCGTGCACGCCCTGCTTGCGGTGGTCCCGGACCATGACAGCGCCTCCCTCGTCCCTGACGCCCTCGTGTGAGGATCGCGGCGTGAGGTCCCATGGAACCATCCTCGGCACGGTGACCGAGCTGCACCGGTACCCGGTCAAGTCGTTGACCGGCGAACGGCTCGCCCGGCTCGACGTCGAGAAGCGCGGGGTCGTCGGGGACGGGCTGTGGTCGGTGCGGGACCTCGACGGCAAGCTCGGCAGCGGCAAGTCCACGCGACGCTTCCGGCGGATGGACGGGCTCCTGGCCCTGCGGGCCCACTACGGCGACGCGTACGACGGTGAGGTGCCGGTCGTGACGTTCCCCGACGGCCGGTCGCTCCGCGGTGACGACCCGACGGTGGACGTCGCGCTCTCCGAGCACGTCGGTCGGCCGGTGCACCTCGGCCGCGAGGAGCTGGTCTCGCACTTCGACGAGGGGCCGGTGCACCTGGTCACCACGTCGTCGCTCGCGACGCTCGCGGCCTCTCGCGGCACGACGGTCGACGCACGCCGGCTGCGGCCGAACCTCGTCGTCGACACCGGCGGAGCCGGCGGACTGCCGGAGAACGACTGGGCCGGTCGCGAGATCGCGATCGGCGACGAGGTGGTCCTCCGCGTGCTCTACGCGATGCCTCGGTGCGTGATGGTCGACCTCGCTGCTGCCGACCTGCCCGCGGACCGCGGTCTGCTGAGGACCGTGACCGAGGTGAACGCCGGCGACCTCGGTGTGGTGGCCGACGTGGTGGCCGGTGGGCTGGTCACCACCGGCGACCCGGTCGTGCTGCTGGCTGCTCAGCCACGCCCGCCGGCGAGGACGTAGGACTCCTGCAGGAGCTCGGCCAGCACCTCGTCGGAGACCCGGTCCAGCCGGACCAGGAGGAGCTGCAGCGACTGGTCGTGGTGCGGCGTCCAGTAGAAGGTCTCCGGCTCCGAGCCGGCCAGGACGTCCCGTTCCGTGGTCTTGACCGTCACCACGTCGTCCTCCCACATCCGCGCCATGAGGTTCTTCGCGAACCACGCGGGCCGACCCCAGCTCGGCCGCTCGGTCACACCGGCGAACGAGAGGCAGGTACGCCGTACGTCGTCCTCGGTGGCCACGGCTCCGACGGTACCGGGCTCAGTCGTCGACGGTCTTCAGGTTGATCGTCTGGTCGGGCACGTCGTCGCGGACGACGATCCACGAGGCGGCGTACGACGCGGCGAGCCAGCCGTTGACCATCCACCACTTCTTGTCCAGGTCGGAGTTGACCGCCCAGGCCAGGTCCGCGGCGACGACGTACGGCGCCACGCAGAACGGGCACTCGGCGAGCACCGACCACTCGGAGTCACCGGTGACCTCGACGTACTTGCGCCGCGCCCAGGCCATCGGGGGCCAGTGGTCCTTGGTGACCAGGCGGGTGAGGCGGGCGGCGGCGACGACACCGACCGATGCGGCGGCCGCGACGACCACGTCTCTGGGCATGAAAGGGCTCCTCCGAGTAGGGCTCGTACGAGTGGGGGGATGCCTAGGGAGTACCCCGGTGCCCGACCCCAAAACGACTATTGCCCTGGGAGCTGTCACCGACGTCGCGGAGAGCTCCCAGGGCAATAGTCGGAGGGCAACAGGGACGGGACCGTCAGACGGTCGCCCGCTCGTTCGGGACGCAGTGCGTCATCACGTCGCGGACCGGCCGGGGGCCGTTCTTGCCCAGGTTCTGCAGCCGCTGCAGCTCCTCCTCGTCGAGGGTCTGCGTCGGCAGCGGCTCGAGGTGGCGGACGTCGTCGGCGGAGATCCCGATGCCCTCACCGACGCGCTGACCGAGCTCGTCCTCGACCATGAAGAAGTGCCAGACCATCCGCTCCTGGATGTGCCGCTCGCACTTGGAGAGGGCGTCGACGAGGTTCGCGACCAGGTCGTCCTTCTCCCACTGCTCGGACATCAGGTAGCGCTCGCCGGCCTGCTTGTAGTCGTTGGTCCGGGGAAGCTTGGACCTCGTGAGCCGGCCGGTGACGACCGGGCCCTGCTCGGTGTGCGCCGGCTTCGGTGCCTCGACCAGACCGTTCAGCGAGGAGGGCTCGTAGTTGACGTGCGGGTTCTGGTCGGGCGCCAGGTCCACGCCGTACGACATCGAGCCACCGCGCTGGTTCGTGCGCACCGTGGCGTTCTTGGCCTGGTTCACCGGCAGCTGCAGGTAGTTGGGTCCGACCCGGTAGCGCTGGGTGTCGCTGTAGGAGAACGTCCGGCCGACCAGCATCTTGTCGTCGGAGAAGTCGAGCCCGTCGACGAGGACGCCGGTGCCGAACGCGATCTGCTCGTTCTCGTTGTGCTGGTCGGTGACGTTGCGGTTCAGCACCATCCGGCCCACGGGGCGCAGCGGGAAGTCGTCCTCCGGCCACACCTTGGTGTCGTCGAGCGGGTCGAAGTCGAGCTCGGGGTGCTCGTCGTCGCTCATCAGCTGGACGTTGAGCTCCCACTCGGGGTAGTCACCGGCCTCGATCGCCTCGTGGAGGTCGCGGGTGTGGAAGCCGAGCTCCTGGCCCTGGATCTTGGCGGCGTCCTCGGCGGTCAGCGACTTCACGCCCTGCTTGGGGAGCCAGTGGTACTTCACGAGCACGGTCTCGCCGGCCTCGTTGACCCACTTGTAGGTGTTGACGCCGAAGCCCTGCATGTGGCGGTAGGTCGCCGGCAGCCCGCGGGGGCTGAAGACCAGCATGACCATGTGCATCGCCTCGGGGGCGAGGCTGAAGAAGTCGAAGGCGCGGTTCGCGACGCTCGCCTCGAACGTGACGGGGTCGGGCTTCTGGGAGTGGATGAAGTCGGGGAACTTGATCGCGTCGCGGATGAAGAAGACGCCCATGTTGTTGCCGACGAGGTCCCAGTTGCCGTCCTCGGTGTACATCTTCACCGCGAAGCCACGGGGGTCGCGGGCCATCTCCGAGGAGTCGCGTCCACCGGCCACGGTGGAGAAGCGGATGGCGAGGTCGGTGCGCTTGCCGGCCTCCTGGAAGAGCTTGGCGCGGGTGTACGTCGAGATCGGCTCGTCGCCGCACCTGCCGTAGGCCTCGAAGTAGCCGTACGCCGTGGTGCCGCGGGCGTGCACGACGCGCTCCGGGACGCGCTCACGGTCGAAGTGCGTGATCTTCTCGAGGAACTGGTAGTTCTCCAGAGTGGCGGGCCCGCGGTCGCCGATCGTGCGGGTGCTCTGGTTGTCGTGGACGGGGTGGCCCTGTCGGGTGGTGAGGGTGTTGTCCTGTGTCATCCGTGCTCCTTTCGTGGTTGCTCGAACCAATCAGTCGATCTGGAACGAGTCAAGATTGTCTCGTACCTCGGTCAGCGGACGACCAGCCGGTCGTGCTCCTCCACCAGCGTCCGCACGCGGTCGGCGAGCTTCTCGTCGAAAACTCCCGCGTCCGCCTGCCAGCTCCAGTTGCCCTCCGCCGAGCCGGGGACGTTCATCCGGCTCTCGCTGCCCAGCTCCAGCAGGTCCTGGGCGGGTACGACGGCGAGCTGGGTGGTGGACGCCATCGCCAGCCGGACCAACGCCCACGGCATCGGCTCGTCGGGGCGGAGCAGGTGCCGCTGTGTGTTGGCCCGGACGTCCTCGTCCACCGACTCCCACCACCCCAGCGTGGTGTCGTTGTCGTGGGTGCCGGTGTAGACGACGTTGAGCACGTCGTGGTGCTCGGGGAGGTAGATGTTGTCCTCGTCGCCGTCGAACGCGAACTGCAGCACCTTCATGCCGGGCAGCCCGAACTCGCGACGCAGCTTCTCGACCTCGGAGGTGATCGTGCCCAGGTCCTCGGCGACCAGCGTGCCCTCGCCCGACACGTCGAGGAGGGCGGTGAGCACCTCACGTCCGGGGCTCTTGACCCACTCCCCGCTGACCGCGGTGGGCGCGTCCGCCGGGATGTGCCACGACGCCTCCAACCCTCGGAAGTGGTCGATGCGGACCAGGTCGAACAGCTCCCGCTGGCCGGCGACGCGGTTGCGCCACCAGGCGTAGCCGTCCCCGGCCATCGCCTCCCAGTCGTAGTGCGGGTTGTTCCAGCGCTGCCCGTCGGCGGAGAAGTAGTCCGGCGGCACGCCGGTGACCGTGATCGGCTGCCCCTCGTCGTCGAGGTCGAACATGCTGCGCGCGGACCAGACGTCGGCGCTGTCGTGGGACACGAAGATCGGCACGTCACCGAAGAGCAGCACCCCCTGCTCGTGGGCGTAGGCGAGCAGCTCGGCCCACTGGCGGGCGAAGAGCCACTGCTCCACGCGCAGGACGTCGAGCCGGCGGGTGAGGGGGGCGAGCGCGTCGTGGAGCACCTCGGAGTCCTGGTCACGAAGCCCCGGCTCCCAATCCGGCCACGGCGCGAGGTCGAGCGACTCCCGGAGCGCGACGAACCGCACGTAGTCCTCCAGCCACCCGTGCCGGGCGCGCCACTCCTCGAACGAGGTGTGGTCCTCCTGGTCGAGGAAGCGGGTGGCGGCGAGCGTGCGGGCGTCCGCGGCAGTGATGTCCCCCGTCCGTGCCGCGGCAAGCTGCTCGGTCTCCAGCAGGCCGGCGTCGACGAGGCGCTCGAGGCTGATGAGCTCCGGGTTTCCCGCCATCGCCGACACCGCGTTGTAGGGCGACCCGTCGCCGGGGTGCGTGGGCACCAGGGGAAGCACCTGCCACACCGTGCACCCGGCGCTCGTCAGGAAGTCGACGAACGCGTAGGCAGCCGGCCCGAGGTCACCGGCCCCGTGGTCCCCGGGGAGCGAGGTGATGTGGAGCAGCACCCCGGCACGGCGTACGTCCAAGGGGCGGGCGTCGGGAGTGGCTGGCTGGGCTGACTGCATGGCCCTAACAGTGCCACCGGGCCGGAGTCGGCAAACGTGTGTCCTAGGGTTCCCGGCATGGACGCAGCCTTCTACTCCCGCACCACGCTCTCGCCGGAGGAGGCTGCGGAGCACGATGCGGTCTTCGGCGCCCTGACCCGAGCGACCCGGGCGCTGGCGGACGCGCAGCTGCGGACCGAGGTCGACCGCGACGAGGCGGCGAAGGTGACCTCGGAGATCGAGGCGCTCACCGACCGGCTGCTGCGCCGGGCGAGGGACGGCGCGCTGGGCACCGAGCTCGGCCCCGGCCCGACGGAGGTGCGCAACCACGGCAATGCCGTGATGGGACTGCGGAACCCGTTCGCGTCGATCGACGTCGCTCGCAAGTGGGTCGACGACGCCAAGCACGTGCATGCCGAGCTGCTCCTCGACGGGTTGTACGAAGGACCGCCGGGACTCGTGCACGGCGGCGTCAGCGCGCTCATCCTCGACCAGATGCTCGGTGAGGCCGCGGCGGTCGGCGGCGGGCCGGGGATGACCGGGCGGCTGACCTTGCACTACCGGCGGCCCACGCCTCTCGGGGAGCTCGCGACCGAGGCCTGGCTGGACTCGACGACCGGCCGCAAGTCCATCGCCAAGGGCCAGATCAGGGACGCCGAGGGGAACGTGACGGTGGAGGCCGAGGGGCTGTTCATCCTGCCCCGGTGGGCGACCGAGCACCCCGAGTGGACCTCGCGGGAGAAGACGTTCGAGTAGGGACTAGGCGCCGCTGATCCGCGCGTTCGTGTCGCTGCCGCCACCGACTCCCGCAGTGGCCGCCTCACGACGCATGCCGCGCTCGCCCTCGTCGGTGAGCCGCGCCTCCTCGGCAGCCCGGGCCTCCAGCTCGGCGCGGATGTCGTTCCACTCACCGGGAGGGGTGACGAGGTCCGCGGCACCGTGCTCGAGCCGCTCCAGGGCCTGACGGGCGAAGATCTGCTGCTCGGTGGCGATCCGCTCGGAGCGGTCGTTGCTCAGGAACGTCACCGTCCACTTCACCAACGTGGTGAACCGGTTCTTGAACCCGGTCAGGTAGACGAGGTGGATCACCAACCACATCAACCACGCGATGACGCCGGTGATCCGCAGCTTGCCGACCATCGCGACCGCGCTGAACTTCGAGATCGTCGCCATGCTGCCCTTGTCGAAGTACTTGAAGGGCTTCTGCGGCGGCTTGTTCTTCAGCCTGCGGTCGATCTCCTTGGCGGCGTACTTCGAGGTCTGGATCGCCACCTGCGCCACGCCGGGGAGGTTGTCCAGCGCGATCATGTCGCCGACCACGAAGACGTCGGGGTGGCCGGGAAGGGTCAGGTCCGGGTTCACGCCGATCCGGCCCGCGCGGTCCAGCGGGGCACCGCTCTGCTCGGCCAGCATCTTGCCGAGCGGGCTGGCCTGGACACCGGCCGCCCACACCTTCGTGACCGCTTCGATCCGCTGCGGGTCCTGCCCCTTGGCCTGCACGACGAGACCACGCTCGTCGAGGTCGGTCACCATCTCTCCGAGCCGCACCTCGACCCCGCGCTTCTCGAGCGAGCGCTGGGTGGCCGCACCGAGCTTCGCTCCGAACGGCGGCAGCACCTGCGACGCCGCGTCGAGCAGGATGACCCGCGCCTCCTCGGTGCAGATCCGGCGGAAGTCCTTGCGCAGCGTGTGGTGCGCGAGCTCGGCGATCTGACCGGCCATCTCCACACCGGTCGGGCCGGCGCCGACGACCACGAAGGTGAGCAACCGCTGCCGCTCCTCCTCCGACTCGGCGAGCTCGGCGAGCTCGAACGCGCCGAAGATCCGGCCGCGGAGCTCGAGCGCGTCGTCGATGCTCTTCATCCCGGGGGCGTGCACGGCGAACTGGTCGTTGCCGAAGTAGGACTGGCCCGCGCCGGCGGCAACGATGAGGGAGTCGTACGGCGTGACGGTCTGCCTACCGAGCACCTGCGAGGTGACGAGCTTGCGCTCGAGGTCGATGTTCGTGACCTCACCGAGCAGCACGTTGGCGTTCTTCTGGTCGGAGAGGATCTCGCGGGTCGGCGGGGCGATCTCGCCCTGCGACAGGATGCCGGTGGCCACTTGGTACAGCAACGGCTGGAACAGGTGGTGCGTCGTCTTCGCGATCATCGTGACGTCGACGTCGGCGCGCTTCATCGCCTTCGTGCCGAACAGTCCGCCGAAGCCGGACCCGATCACAACGACCTGGTGCCGACGGTTCGTGCTCGTGCTCGTGCTCATTCGTCCACCTCTCTCGGGGCCTTCACCTGGTACAACGTCCGCAGGCCCCTGGTGCTGCCCGTGGCGGTCATGTCATCGCTCACACCGCCTCCGCCTGGACGGCATCACCCATCCACTACCCCGTTCCGCGCGCAGGCACGCTGTCAGCCGCACCACAACGGCAACCCCACCGGCACCACCGCGGGTCCTAGGGTGTGGCCGGTGACCGGAGCCCACCCGCTGCGTGGCTCGCTGCTCCTCGCCGTGGCCCTCGGCGGGGCCGTCGGCGCATGCCTCCGTTGGCAGCTCGGCTCGTGGTTCCCCGTCGCCCCGGGGGCCTTCCCCTGGACGACGTTCACGATCAACGTCAGCGGGTCGGTGCTGCTGGCGCTGCTCCCGGCCGCCCCTGCGATCCGCCGGCACCCGGTCCTTGCGGTCGCCCTCGGCCCCGGTGTCCTCGGCGGGTTCACCACCCTGTCGGCGTACTCGGAGGAGACGCGCGCCCTCCTCGCCTCCGGACACACCGGGCTCGCCGCGTCGTACCTGCTCGGCACGCTGGCCGCGTGCCTCCTCGGCGTCGTGCTCGCCGGGCGCCTGTCGACGCCTGCCGAGCCGGCACCGGAGGGCGACCGGTGACGCTCCTGTGGGTCGCGCTCGGCGCCGCGGTCGGTGCACCGCTGCGGTACGCCGTCGGGCACTTCCTCGACCGCCAGGTGCCCTGGGGGACGGTGCTGGTCAACGTCGTCGGCTCGTTCCTCCTGGGGCTGCTGTCGGGGATGGCGCTGACGGGTGCCGCGATGGCGCTCGTCGGGGTCGGCTTCTGCGGCGGCCTGACGACGTACTCAGCGTTCGCGGTGCAGACCGTCGACCGTGGGCCCCGGATCGGGCTCGTCAACGTGCTGCTGACGGTGCCGCCGGCCCTGCTCGCGTGCGCCCTCGGCTTCGTCCTCGCGCCGAGCTGACGCCGACTCCCGCGAGGTGGGTCAGGCGTAGCCGAGCTCGTGCAGCCGGTCGTCGTCGATCCCGAAGTGGTGGGCGATCTCGTGCACCACGGTGATGCCGACCTCCTCGACGACCTCGGCCTCGCTCTCGCACATCGCCAGCGTCGGGTTGCGGAAGATCGTGATCCGGTCCGGGACGGCCATCACGTAGCTACTGTCCCGCTCGGTGATCGGGATGCCGTCGTAGAGGCCGAGCAGCTCCGGGTCGTCAGCCGGCGCGTCGTCCTCGACCAGCACCACGCAGTTGTCGATCAGCCGGGTCAGCTCCTCCGGCACCTGGTCGAGCGCCTCGCTGACCAGCTCCTCGAACCGGTCGCGGCTCATCTCGATCACGGGGTCCATCCTCCTGCCCGGGTGTGGGCGCCGGTTGCCGGGTCAGGTTGTCGGTCACGGGGCCCACCCCTACTATTGACCGGTTCCTCAAGGCCCCCATCGTCTAGCGGCCCAGGACCCCGCCCTTTCACGGCGGTAGCACGGGTTCGAATCCCGTTGGGGGTGCGGTCCGTGGAGGGTGCGGAGAGGCCGTCGGGCCGATTCGGACCTGACGCGGAAGGCTGTTAGAGTTCCGACGCTTGATGTTCTCAGCAACGTCGGCACAAACCTGGCCCCGTAGCGCAGTTGGTTAGCGCGCCGCCCTGTCACGGCGGAGGCCGCGGGTTCGAGTCCCGTCGGGGTCGCCACCGCCCGAGTCCCTTCCGAGGGGCTCGGGCACTGTGCTTTCCGAGGCCCGCCGACCGCGGGCGGGGACCGGGCTGAATTCGGCCCGGCGCGACCGGTCCGGTAGCATCCTTCCGGCCCGGCCAGGTAGCTCAGTTGGTACGAGCGACCGACTGAAAATCGGTAGGTCGGCGGTTCGACCCCGCCCCTGGCCACAGGCACGAGAGGGCTCCTGACCGGTGCTGGTCAGGGGCCCTCTTCCTTTTCGGCCCGCGACCTGAGTACGCGATCTCATCTCACGAAGGCTGTCGGGCGCGAAGATGGCTCCATGACTGACCACCGGTGGCCGGGGCGGACGCGCGGGCGTCGACGGCTGGAGCCTGCCGCGGTCGCCGTGGAGACCACGATGCTGCGCGCGCTCGCGGCACTGCGGCTGGTGCTGCTGGCGTACGCCGTCTTCTGGACCAGCACCAGCCGCTGGGGCCGCTACGACGAAGGTCACCCCACGCTCACGATCGTGGCGCTCGGGCTGCTGACCGCCTGGACCGTTTTCGCGCTGTGGGCCTATGAGCAGCCGTCGCGACGGACGCCTGCCCTGCTCGCCGCCGACCTGGCGGTTGCCCTCTCGGCGATGCTCGTCACGCCGTACCTCCAGGAAGCCGGGCGGGTCGACGCCACCCTCCCCACGTTCTGGGTCTTCGGGGTGGTGATCGCCTGGGCCGTGCGGTTCCACGCCGTCGGTGGCCTCTTCGCCGCCGCGGCGGTCACGGTTGCCGAGCTGTCGGTCAAGGCCGACGGCGACCTGGGCGAGGTGCTCAGCGGCACGACCCTCCAGAACGTCATGCTGCTGTGGATCGGGGGCGGGATCATCGGCTACCTGACCGGTCTGCTGCAGCGGATGGCAGCCGACCGGGACCTGGCCGAACGGCGCGCTGCGGCGGTCGAGGAACGAGCCCGGCTGGCCAGGGCCGTGCACGACGGCACCCTGCAGGTGCTCGCGATGGTGCAACGACGCGGCCAGGAGCAGGGCGGCGAGCTGGCCGACCTCGGGCAGCTGGCCGGCAAGCAGGAAGCGGCCCTACGGGCTCTCATCCAGGGTGACGCGGCGGCGCTGCCACCGTCCGGCGCCTCGCTCGGCACGGAGGACCTCATGACGCGTCTGCGGGCGTTCCAGTCCACGACCGTCTCCGTCTCCGGCCCCGGTGCACCGGTGGTGCTCCCGGCACGGCTGGTCGGCGAGGTCAGCGCAGCCGTCTCCGAGTGCCTCACGAACGTCTGCCGGCACGTCGGGCTGGAAGCCCCCGCGTGGGTCCTGGTCGAGGACCTCGGCTCGTCCGTCGTGGTGACCGTGCGCGACGAGGGGCAGGGGATCGCCGAGCACCGCCTCGAGACCGCTCGGACGGAGGGCCGCCTGGGCGTCGTCGAGTCGATCTGCGGGCGGCTGTCCGCACTGGGCGGCAGCGCCCGGCTCACCACCGCGCCCGGACAGGGTGTCGAGTGGGAGCTGTCGGTGCCGCGGGAGGCGAGCCGGCGTGCTGCGTCGCTTTGAGTGGGGCTACTCATGCCGAGCGGCGAGCCGACGCGGCACGCTGGTCCCATGAACGCGCCCCTGACCACCCGGTTCCAGCTGTTCACCACGGAGCACCTGGCTCTCGTCGTCGGCTTCCTCGTGGTCTGCGTCCTCCTGGCGGTGCTGGGGCGCCGCCATCGCGGCACCCCCGCCGAGCTCAGGTTCCGGCGCGGCTTCGCGCTGCTGATCCCGTGCTTCACGGTGCCGATGCAGGTGCTGCAGCTGCTTCCCCGCGACTTCGACCTCGCCATCTCCATCCCGCTCCAGCTGTGCGACTTCGCCTGGATCGCGGCGATCGTCGCGCTGTGGACGCGGCACTGGTCGGCGACGGCGCTGGTCTACTTCTGGGGGCTCACGTTGACGATGCAGGGCATCGTCACCCCGTCGCTGACCGACCTGTTCCCTCACCCTCAGTACTTCATGTTCTGGGGCATGCACTTCGCCACGGTGTGGGCGGCGGTCTACCTCACCTTCGGGCTCCGCGTGCCGGTGAACTGGCGAAGCTACCGCTTCGCCGTCGGGGCGACGCTGGTCTGGGCGGTGAGCGTGATGGCATTCAACTTCGCGGCCGGCACCAACTACGGCTACCTGAACCGGAAGCCTGCCGGAGGCTCGCTGCTGGACTTCTTCGGCCCCTGGCCCGGGTACGTCGTGGTGGAGATCGTCGTCGTGGCGACGGTGTGGGCACTGATGACCTACCCCTGGGTGCGTGCCCGCCGATCGACCGCTGGCGTGCACCCCGGGTCCCACGACCTGGGTATCCCTACTCACCGCAGTTGAGTGCCTGACGCGACGCGGGCAGATGCTCGGTCGTGGGTTCATGAAGGCATGAGGCAATTCGCAGATCCCAGCCGCTGCCCCGACTGCCGCAGCCCGCTCACCATCGGCTCCACCACGTGCGCCGAGTGTCGTCTCGAGCTGAGCGGCTCGCTCGGGCTGGAGCTGCTCGCGACGCTCACCCGTGCGGACAGCCTGCTCGCCCAGATGAGGCAACGGTCCCAGCTGATCGCAACGGCCGCGCCGGCACCACGCCCGGCGCCGACCGCTGCTGCGCCGTACTCTGCTCCTCCGGTCCGCAGCAGCTCGGTGCCGCAGATCCTGCTGGGGCTCGGCGCCGTGTGCCTCCTGGCGGCGGCCCTGGTGTTCCTCGCGGTCACCTGGTCGGTGATGGGGGTCGGCGGCCGGACCGCGACGCTCGTCGGCTTCACCGTGACCACCGGCGCCCTGACGGCGTGGGCCGCCCGGCGCGGGCTGCGGGGTGCAGCCGAGGCGCTCGGGGTCGTCACGCTCGGCCTGGCGGTGCTCGACCTCTACGGCGCAGACAACGCCGGCTGGTTCGGAGAGCTCACCGAGGCCGGCATGACCACACTCGTCGGGACCGCGCTCGTCGCCGGCGGGTTGGCGGCGGTGTCCGCCCTGGGCCGAACCGCGGCGAAGGGGTTCACCTCCGGCGAGGTCGCCGTGGTCCTCGGCGCGGCTCTCGTCTCCATCGGCCTGGCGTCGCAGAGCTGGGGCCACGACGCCACCCGGCTCCTGCTCGCGCTCTGCATCGTGCTGGCGTTGACGGCGGTCGCCTGGTCAATGGTCGGCACCACCGGCAACCTGTTCAAGGTCGCAGCCTCGCTCCTGGTCCCGGTCGCCGTCCTGGACTGGCTGGCGCTCGTCGTCGTCGGACTCGACGAGCTGGGGGCGGAGCCGACGATGGCCTCGGCGTGGGGCGACCTCGACGTCTGGCCGCTGCTGGCCGCATCACTCGCGGCGCTGCTCGTCGCCGTGCCGGGGCGCTTGCCGACGGTTGTCCGGGTCGCGAGTGCGGGCCTCGCACTGGTCCCGCTCGGCGTCGCCGCCTGCGCGCCGGCTGCCGACGAGTCGATCACCGTGGCGATCCTGGCCGTCATCGCGTTCTCGACCGTGCTCGTCGCGCTGATGACGTTCGCGCCCCGACCCTGGGGTGCCGCCGGGCTGGGCGCCGCTGCGCTGTGCGCGCTCGCCTTCACCGGCGAGCTGCTGTCCCTGACCGGCGCCGCCCTCGTGCAGTACGCCGACGCGGCATCGATGGCCTGGTCGGGGACCACCGACGGCCGGCTCCCCGCGGCTGACCTGCTCGACGGCGAGGTCGCTTGGCTCCTGCCGCTCTGCGTCGGTGCGCTGCTGGCGCTCGTCTGGTCAGCCGTCCGGCTGCTCGAGGAAGGCCGCGCGCTCCCCCGCCCGGTCGTGCTCGGCGTCGCCGCTGGGTCGATGGGAGCCGCCCTCGTCCTGACGCTGCTGCTCCACCCGGTGCCGGTCTGGACCGTCCTCCTCGTCCTGGTGGCGGGCGGCCTCCTCCTCGCGTACCGGTCGCTGGCACGCGACAGTCTCCCCTCCGCGGCGACCGCGGCTGGAGCGATCTCCGCCGCTGTCGTCCTCTCCTGGTACGACGACCAGCTGACCGCCCTGACCGTCGCTGCCGCCCTCGTGGTGGCCGCGGTCCTGCACCTCCGGAGCCGTCGGGAGGTCGTTGCCACGCTCGCGGGAGCAGCGGTGACCGGTCTGCTCGCCGGGCTGGTGTGGACGGTGGGGGCGATCGCGGACGCACCCGCTGCCTGGGTGGGACTGGTCGGGCTGCTCCTGCTGTCCGGGCTCGCCCTGGGCCGGCACCGGGTGCCGGCCGGGCTGCGGACTGCCGGCGTGGAGACCGTGCTCGAGCTGTCAGCCGGGTGCGCGGCCTTCGTGCTCGCGGCCGCCGCTCTCGAGGTCACCGTCGTCTCCGCTCTGCCGGGCTGGCTCGCCGTCTACCTGACCGTCGCGGGTGTGGCCGCCACGGTGCTGGCGATCATCCGGCGGGACCGCCGACAGGTGGCGTGGCTGGGCGGGCTGCTGCTCGCGGCGGCCACCTGGGTGCGGTTGTCGGAGATCGGCGTCCAGGAACCCGAGCCCTACACGCTGCCGTCCGCGCTGGCACTCCTCGCCGTCGGGCTGGTGCGCCTCCGTCGGGACGGTTCGGCGAACACCCACGAGACGCTGGGTGCAGGTCTCCTCCTGGCGCTCGTGCCGTCCATGCTCTGGGTCGTCGACGAGCCGGGCGGGATCCGGGCGGTGTTCCTCGGACTCGCCTGCCTCGGCCTCGTGGTCGGCGGTGCGCAGCTGCGCTGGGTGGCACCGCTCGTCTACGGCGCCTTCGTCGGGCTGGTCGTGGTGCTCGTCGAGGCCGGGCCGCACGTCGGGGACGCCGTTCCCCGGTGGGCGCTGATCGGGGCGGCCGGAGCACTGCTCATCGCGCTCGGGGTCACCTGGGAGCAGCGGCTGCGCGATGCCCGGTTGATGACGACGTACTTCCGCGCGCTGCGCTGAGGACGCGACAAGTCGGCTCGGATCAGGCCTGAGGACGCGACAGCTCGGGCGAAAAATGGCGCACGGGGGCGGGCCTGGAGCCCGCCCCCGTGAAGGAGCGTCAGTGCGTCGGCCGTTGAGCCGTCAGTCCTCGCCTCGCCGCTGCTCGGGAAGCATGCCGCTGAGCAGCTCCCGAACCTCGGACTCACGGTACCGACGGTGGCCGCCGAGTGTTCTGATCGAGCTGAGCTTCCCTGCCTTGGCCCACCGCGTGACGGTCTTCGGGTCGACGCGGAACATCGACGCGACTTCAGCGGGTGTGAGCAGAGCTTCTGACTCGGGCGGTCGCGTGTCCATGCGAGTTCCCCTATGTGTTGATTCCCCAAGTTCCGAGAGAGATACCCCACCGTCTCCCGGCCGTTCCTGACCCACTGTAGGCCCAGGGGGAAAACTAGGACAATAGTCTGATACGGACTGAACGGTAAATCGGGACCATAAGCCCCCTGCCGCAGGCGGAAGTCCTCGGCCCGCGAGTGGCGCCGCGTATCGTGTGACCCAGGTCGCACACCCGCGGCCCTGCCCGACCGGGCCCGTCACCGCAGTGGCCTGGAACACCAGCCCGCACCATCCCCGTGGGCGTCCGAAGGAGTCACCGTTGCCAGCCGCACCCCCAGCCGAACCCGCACCATCAGCCGTCTTCGATCATCTTGCCGGTCATGAGCAGGTCGTCTTCTGCCACGACGAGCCGACCGGCCTCCGCGCGATCATCGCGATCCACTCCACGGCTCTCGGCCCCGCGCTGGGCGGCACCCGCTTCTACCCCTATCCCGACGAGCAGTCCGCGGTGAAGGACGCCCTCGCGCTGTCCCGCTCGATGACGTACAAGGCCGCGGCGGCCGGGCTCGACCTCGGCGGCGGCAAGGCGGTCATCATCGGCGACCCGCGCCGGCTGAAGACCGAGGCGCTCCTCCGGGCGTACGGGCGCTTCGTCGAGAGCCTCAACGGGCGCTACCTCACCGCTTGCGACGTCGGCACAGTCAGCGAGGACATGGATGTCGTCGCGCGGGAGTGCCGCTTCGTCACCGGCCGCACGGTCGCCCACGGCGGCGCAGGCGACTCGTCGGTGCTCACGGCGTACGGCGTGTTCCAGGGCATGCGTGCCGCCGCCCAACGGAGCTGGGGCTCCCCGACGCTGGCCGGACGCAGGGTCGGCGTGGCCGGCGTCGGCAAGGTCGGCCGGCACCTCGTGGGCCACCTCGTCGAGGACGGCGCCGACGTCGTCGTGACCGACGTCAACCCGGATGCCGTCGCCGCGGTCCGAATTCAGCACCCAGGCGTGAGGTCGGTCGACAGCACCGAGGCGCTGGTCGCAGGCCCGCTCGACGTCTACGCGCCGTGCGCGCTGGGCGGTGCGATCGACGACGAGGTCGCGGAGGTCCTCGGCGCCAGCGGCACGGCCACCGTCGTCTGCGGCGCCGCCAACAACCAGCTGGCGCACGTCGGCATCGGCAAGACGCTGGCCGACAAGGGCGTGCTCTACGCGCCCGACTACGTCGTCAACGCCGGTGGGCTCATCCAGGTCGCCGACGAGCTCGAGGGGTTCTCGTTCGAGCGCGCGAAGACACGGGCGGAGGCGATCTTCGCGTCCACGCTGGAGGTGTTCCGCATCGCCGACGAGGACGGGGTGCCCCCGGCAGTGGCCGCGGACCGGCTCGCCGAGCGCCGCATCGCCGAGGTCGGCCGGCTGCGCGGCGGCTGGCTCGGCTAGGCCCGCGGCCCGGCCAGAGACCGTGACGGAGGCCGGGCGCCCAGCGCCCGGCCTCCGTCAGTCGTTCAGTCCCGGTCGGACGGGTCGGCGTAGTCCGACCACTCGTCGAGCTCGTCGGAGTCGTCGACCTTCTCGTCGGAGGAGGCCGGAGGCCTGTCCGGTCCTGAGTGCAGCTCTTGGGCCAGCGCGCTGAAGTCCGTCTGATGAGTGCGGTACTTCAGATCGCGGGCGACCTTGGTCTGCTTAGCCTTCGCACGGCCGCGCCCCATAGGGTCGACCCCCTCGCAATTTCTTGGCCGGCGTCACGAAACCCCGGCCACCCACCCCTCATCTCGAGGTGCGCGCCGAGGACACATGCGTTCCGGTCTGACCAATGGTGTGTCTCGTGCGGACAAGGCTACCTGGCGCCAGGTGACTCTTGCATCTCAGAGGGGAAGTCGGTCCCGACGAGTCGTTCACCAGCCCGGGTGGGAGCCCTCCATCAGCACCGTGCCGCCCGTGCCACCGGTCGGGTCGGCCATCGAGACCTCTCCGCAGACCCAGGCGTGCACCCCGTGGTCGCCCAGGACCGTGAGCACCCGGTTCACGTCGACCGGGTCGACGACCGCGACCATGCCGACCCCCTGGTTGAGGGTCTTCTCCAGGTCGGCCTGCGCGACCCGCCCCACGTCCCGCACGAGCTGGAACACCGGCTGCGGCGTCCAGGTGCCGCGGTCGATGCGCACCGACACCTCCTCGGGCAGCACCCGCTCCAGGTTCGCGGCGAGTCCACCGCCGGTGATGTGCGACATCGCGTGCGTCTTGGTCTCCCGCGCCAGGGCCAAGCAGGCCTTGGCGTAGATCTTCGTCGGCTCGAGCAGCTCCTCGCCGAGGGTCCGGCCGAGGTCGTCGACGTGCCGGTCGAGCGCCCACCCAGCTCCGGCCTCGCTGAGCAGCACGTGGCGGACCAGGGAGTAGCCGTTGCTGTGCAGCCCGCTGGACCGCATCGCGACCACCAGGTCCCCCGGTCGAACCCGGCCGGGGCCGAGCAGGTGGGTCGCCTCGACGACGCCGGTGGTGGAGCCCGCGATGTCGTACTCGTCGGGGCCGAGCAGCCCGGGGTGCTCGGCCGTCTCGCCGCCCAGCAGGGCGCACCCCGCCTGCACGCACGCCTCGGCGATGCCCTGGACGATCGCGGCGATGCGCTCCGGCACCACGCGCCCGGTGGCGATGTAGTCGGTGAGGAACAGCGGCTCTGCGCCGCAGACGACGAGGTCGTCCACCAGCATCCCGACGAGGTCGAAGCCGATGGTGTGGTGCACGTCCATCGCCTGCGCCACGGCGACCTTGGTGCCGACGCCGTCGGCGCTGGCGGCGAGCAGCGGCCGCTCGTACCTCTTCAGCGCGCTCGCGTCGAACAGCCCGGCGAAGCCGCCGATGCCGCCGAGCACCTCGGGCCTGCGGGCCTTCTCGACCCAGACCTTCATCAGCTCGACGGCCTTGTCGCCGGCCTCGATCGAGACGCCGGCCTGCTCGTAGGTCGCTCCGGGCTGGCCGGAGGAGGTGTCGGTCACGCTGGGCCCTTCCGTTCAGTCCTGCACGAGTGACGTCTCGACCTCGCGCGAGCGACGTCTCGACGAGGCATCAGGGGCGGCTGAGGGCGTCGGCCGCGCCGCCGGCCAGCCCGACCGGCACACCTTCGACGTCCCGGTGGTCCCGGCTGTCCCGGGGGCCGGCCTGGTGCGTCACGTCGCTCAGCGGCAGGGACCGCTCGAGGAGGTGCTTGCCGAGCAGCGCCTCGTCGGGCAGGTCGATCGGGTAGCTGCCGTCGAAGCACGCGAGGCAGAGCCGGTCCCGTGGCTGGTCGGTGGCCGCGATCATGTCGTCCTCGGAGAGGTAGCCGAGGCTGTCCGCACCGATGCTGGCCCGGATCTCCTCGACGCCGAGGCCGGTGGCGATGAGCTCGGCGCGGGTCGCGAAGTCGATGCCGTAGAAGCAGGGCCACTTGACCGGGGGCGCGGAGATCCTGACGTGCACCTCGCGGGCACCGGCCTCGCGGAGCATGCGGATCTGCGCACGCTGGGTGTTGCCGCGCACGATCGTGTCGTCGACGACCACGAGCCGCTTGCCGCGGATGACGTGCTCGAGCGGGTTCAGCTTCAACCGGATGCCGAGCTGTCGGAGGGTCTGCGAGGGCTGGATGAACGTGCGGCCGACGTACGCGTTCTTGACGAACCCCTGCCCGTAGGGGATGCCGCTCGCCTCCGCGTAGCCGATCGCCGCGGGGGTGCCGGACTCCGGGACCGGGATGACGAGCTCGGCGTCGACCGGGTACGCCGCAGCGAGCCGCCGGCCCATCTCGACCCGTGCCTCGTGCACACCGCGCCCGGCGATCGTGGCGTCGGGACGGGCGAGGTAGACGTACTCGAAGACACAGCCCTTGGGGGCGGGCTCGGCGAACTGGTGGGACCGGAGACCGTTGTCGTCGATGACGATCAGCTCGCCCGGCTCGATCTCCCGGACCACGCGGGCGCCGACGGTGGCCAGCGCGGCGTCCTCGCTCGCGATGACCCAGCCGTTCTCCAGCCGGCCGAGGACCAGCGGCCGGATGCCCTGGGGGTCGCGGGCGGCGTACAACGCGTGCTCGTCCATGAAGACGAACGAGAAGGCACCACGGATCGTCGGCAGCAGCTCGAGCGCGGACTCCTCGATGGTCCGGTCGGCGTCGGCTGCCAGCAGCGTGGTCACCAGGCTGGTGTCGTTGGTCGCGACGACATGGTCGCGGTGCCGGGAGGGGATGTCGAGCTCGCCGCCGACGGACGCGAGGTCGTCCACCCGCTGCGCGAGGTCGCGGGTGTTCGTCAGGTTCCCGTTGTGGGCCAGCGCGATGGAGCCGTTGGCCGTCGGGCGGAACGTCGGCTGCGCGTTGTGCCAGGTGCTCGCCCCGGTCGTCGAGTAGCGGGTGTGGCCGATCGCGAGGTGACCTTGCAGCGACTCCAGCGTGGCCTCGTCGAACGCCTGCGAGACCAGCCCCATGTCCTTGTAGACGAGGATCTGCCGGCCGTTGCTCACCGCGATGCCGGCGGACTCCTGCCCGCGGTGCTGGAGGGCGTAGAGGCCGAAGTACGTCAGCTTGGCGACGTCCTCGTTGGGGGCCCACACACCGAAGACCCCGCACGCGTCCTGGGGTCCCTTCTCCTGCGGGTCCAGGTCGTGGGTCAGACGGCCGTCACCGGAGCGCGTTGGACGGGGCACGGCGCCGAGTCTACGGGGTCCGGGAGGCCCTCACGGACCGGCGCTCAGAGCCGCTCGGCGAGGTTGCGGAGGAGCAGCGTCTCGGCGAGGCAGACCCGGGCGAACTCGGCGAGGTGGAGCCCCTCGTTCGCCCCGTGAGCGCGGGTGTCGGGGTCCTCGACGCCGGTCACCAGCACGGCGGCGTCGGGGAAGGCATCGTTGAAGGCGGCGATGAACGGGATCGAGCCGCCGACGCCCATGTCGACCGGCGGGGTGCCGTCCCAGGCCTCCTCGAAAGCCTCGCGAGCCGCGTCGTACGCCGGCCCGGCCGCGTCGATCTTGGTCGGCTCACCGTGGTCGCCCTCGACCACCCTGACCTGCGCGCCCCACGGCGCGTGGCTCTCCAGGTGGCTCACCAGGGCGGCCATGGCACTGGCGGTGGTGTCGCCGGGGGCGATCCGCACCGAGATCTTGGCCCGCGCGACGGGGACGAGCGTGTTGCTCGCGTCCTCGATGCTGGTCGCGTCGACGCCGATGACGGCGAGGGCCGGCTTGGTCCAGAGCCGCTCGACCGCGGTCCCCGAGCCGAACAGCTGCACGCCTCCGGCGATCCCGGCCTCGGCGCGGATCCGCTCCTCCGGGTAGTCGACGTCGGCCGCCTCCGTCGAGAGCAGCCCCTCGACGGCGACGTTCCCCTCCTCGTCGTGGAGCGTGGCGACCAGCCGGCACAGGGCGGTGAGCGCGTCGGGCACCACGCCGCCCCACATCCCGGAGTGCACGCCGTGCTCGAGGGTCCGCACCTCGACCACGCAGTCGATGAGCCCCCGGAGGCTGGTGGTGAGCGACGGCACGCCGATGTCCCAGTTCGCGCTGTCGGCGATCACGATCACGTCGGCGGCGAGCCGGTCCTTGTGCTCGGCCAGGAACAGCTCCAGCGTCGGGGAGCCGATCTCCTCCTCGCCCTCGACGAGCACGGTGACGCCGACCGGCAGCGCGTCGCCGTACGCGCGGATCGCGGCCAGGTGCGCCGCGATCCCGGCCTTGTCGTCGGCGGCACCACGGGCGTAGAGGCGGTCGCCGCGCTCGGTGGGCTCGAACGGCTCGGTGTGCCAGTCGGCCGGGTCGCCCACCGGCTGCACGTCGTGGTGGGCGTAGAGCAGCACCGTCGGGGCGCCGTCCGGGGCTGCCTTGGTCGCGACGACCGCCGGAGCACCGCCCTCGACGGTGAGGATCTCGACGGCGAAGTCCTCCGCCCGGAAGAGGCCGGCGGTCGCCTCGGCGGAACGGCGTACGTCCTCGGCATGGGCCGGCAGCGCGCTGACCGACGGGATGCGGACCAGCGCCTCCAGGTCCTGGCGGACCGAGGGCAGGACGTCGCTGACCCGGCGACGCAGGTCGAGCTGGGTCACGTCGGATTGGGGCAGGTCGGAAGGGCGCGGCTCCATGGCCACCAGCCTAGAGAGTCAGCAGCGGAAGCAAGGGGGAGAGGTCGGAGCGCTCACCGGAGGCCCGGAGGCGCCCCGCCCGCTCGGCGTCGACCCAGCCGAGGTCGCCGAGTCCCAGCTCGACCCACGTCTGCGCGTCGACCTCGACGACAGCCGGCGGAGTGCCGCGCTTGTGGGTGGTGCCGCCGATCGCCTGCGCAGCGGCGTACGGCGGCACCCGGACCTCGACCGCCCCGCCGGGAGCACGGTCCACGAGCAGCGCGAGCAGGTGCTTGACGAGCAGCCGGAGGTCACCGTCCTCGGCCGTCCCGGCGCGGAACCGCTCCGCAGCGGCTGCCACGACGACGGGGTCCGAGGGGCGCAGACGAGCAGGCACGACAGCGATCCTCCCAGCCCTGCGAAGGTCCACGAAATCCACAGGCAGCGGGTTAAGGTGGACGGCTTCGACCGGCCCCGACGACGCTGGTCACGCCCACCCCTAGCCCAAGGACGGACGGACCCCAGATGCGCACCTGGCTGCACGCCGTCGCCGCGGTCACGGCCGTCATGGCCTGCGCGATGGTGACTGCCCTGGCGCCGGTCGCGGCGAGCGCGGACACCAAGGTGATGCCGGGCAGCTTCACCGGCTACGCCCTCGACGCCTGCGACGCTCCCTCGCAGCGCACGATGGACCGCTGGCGGACCGGCTCGAAGTACTGGGGCATCGGGATCTACATCGCCGGCATGAACCGCGGCTGCGACGCCCAGCCCAACCTCACGCCTTCCTGGGTGGCTGAGCAGTCGCGGAAGGGGTGGCACCTCCTGCCGCTCGTCGTGGGTCGGCAGGCGTCGTGCTCCCCGAAGGGCTACTACACCGGCAAGCGCATCTCGGCCGACCCCCGCAACGGCTACGCCGAGGCGCGATCGCAGGGGCGGAGCGCTGCCGAGTCCGGCGTGGCGGCAGCCCGGAGACTGGGCATCGCCCGTGGCAGCGCCCTCTGGTACGACCTCGAGCACTTCGACACCGGCCAGAAGCGCTGCCGGCTCTCGGCGCTCGCGTTCACCTCGGCCTGGACGAAGCGGCTCCACGACCTGCGCTACCGCTCCGGCTTCTACTCCAGCGCGTCATCCGGCATCACCATGCTCGACCGCGCCCGCGCGAACAGCCCGAAGCGCTACACGTTCCCGGACTACCTCTGGATCGCCGAGTGGAACGGTCGCGAGACCGTGCGGTCGGAGTACATCGGCGAGCGCCGGTGGTGGCCGCACCGCCGCGTGCACCAGTACCGCGGACCCCACGACGAGCGGCACGGCGGCAGCCGCCTGAACATCGACAGCAACTTCATGTCCACGGGCAAGGGCACCGTCGCCGGCCGTGCCGCGCCCTCCTGCGGGGTCAGGATCAGCTTCCGCGACTACCGACGGCTCGAGCGTGGCCACCGGGGCGACCAGGTGAGAGCAGCCCAGTGCCTGCTGCGCCAGCGCAACGTCTACGAGGGCAAGACGCACGGACGGTACGACCGGTCGACGGCGCGCGCGGTCACCCGGTTCCAACGGCGCCACGACGGGCTGCCCACCAACGGCGTCCTCGGTGCCGGCACCTGGACCTCGCTGCTCAGCCAGGGGCCCCGACCGCTGCTCAAGTTCGGCAGCGGTGGCGACGCCGTACGCCGGTTGCAGCGGTCGCTCAACGCAGCCGTCGGGGCGGGCCTCGAGGTCGACGGCATCTTCGCCAGGCCCGAGACGCGAGCGGTCACCCACTACCAGCGCGAGACCGGGCGTCCCCGGACCGGCGTCGTCACCGGCGCGACGTGGCGCCAGCTCGGCGGCGGTCGGGTCGCGGGCCGGATGCCGGTGATGACCCGCGCCGAGCTGCAGGAGCTCCTCGACCGGGTCCAGCAGGAGACGGTCATCCCGTTCAGCAGCGGGGTCGACCAGCCCGACTGATGCCGGTCGGCTCGGTCCGGCCGACCCCCGGGCGTTCAGCCGACTTCGACGAATCCTGTTCCTGGTGGGACAGATGTGATTACAGTGATTTTCCGATCGAAGGGAACCACTGATGTCACCGCACCCCACCCGCGCGCCCTGGAGGCGCCGGCTCCTCTCGCGCCTGGCCGTCGGGACCGCCCTGGTCGCCGTGCTGCTGGCACCCCAGGTGAACGCACCGGCGCACGCCGAGAACCCGGCAACACCGGGCGACTTCACCGGCTACGGCTTCGACCAGTGCCTCGCGCCGACGCAGGGCGCGATGGACACCTGGCTGCACAGCTCCCCGTTCTGGGCCGTCGGCATCTACATCTCCGGCGACTCGCGCGCGTGCCGCAGCCAGCCGAACCTCACCCCGTCGTGGATCAGCACCCAGCTGGCCAACGGGTGGCGGCTGCTGCCGATCACGCTCGGGCCGCAGGCGTCGTGCAGCACGCGCTTCCCCCGGTACGGCGATGACGAGACCATCAACCCGAGCTCGACCCGGCGCTACCGCGCCGCCCGCGTGCAGGGCCGGCAGGAGGCCGCCGAAGCGGTCCGGGTCGCCAGCGGGCTCGGCATCGTCCCGGGCAGCACGCTCTGGTACGACATGGAGGCCTACGACATCAGCAACACCGGCTGTCGTGAGTCCGCACTGGCCTTCACCTCGGCCTGGACGAAGAAGCTCCACGCCCTCGACTACGTCTCCGGGGTCTACTCGAGCGCCGCGTCCGGCATCAAGGCCATGGACGACGCGCGGGTGAACCGCCCGGACGCCTGGAACCTCCCCGACCGGATCTGGATCGCCGACTGGGACCAGAAGGCCAACACCTCCTCGACCTTCCTCCGTGCGGACGGCTGGCTCCCGGGTGGCCGGATGAAGCAGTACCGCGGTGGGCACGACGAGACCCACGGCGGGGTGACCATCAACATCGACAGCAACTTCCTCGACCTCGGGAAGGGCTCGGTCGCCGGGGCCGAGCCCACGCACTGCGGCGGCGTCCGGCTGAACTTCCGGAGCTACCCGACGCTGCGCGCCGACGACACCGGTCGCCACGTCACCGCCCTGCAGTGCCTGCTGCGGTGGCAGGAGGTGTACACCGGCAAGCTGAGCGGCGTCATGGACACCAAGACCCGCGACGCCGTCCGCGCGTACCGTCTCGACCACGGGATGTCCGCCGGCCGGGCCGCCGGGCCCCGGGTGTGGACCTCGATCAACTCCCAGGGCCAGTCCGAGGTGATGAAGTACGGCGCCGCAGGCGAGGGCGTCCGGCGCCTCCAGCGAGCCCTGAACTCGGCGTCGGACGATCGCGTTCCGGTGACCGGCGTCTTCGAGGCGGAGACGACCGCGGCTGTCAAGCGGTACCAGTCCCGACTGGACACTGCGGCGACCGGGGTGCTGACTCCGCGGCTTTGGGGCATGCTCCAGGCAGGGAAGGTCTGACCCCTCCCAGGGGCCTTCCCAGCTGGCCCGTTCCGGTGTCCCCCGCCGAGCGGGCCGGCGCCTCTTTTCCGCGCCGTCCTGAGGACGGCGGTCGGTCAGGCGAGCGCCGCGGGGAGGGTGGCCGACCAGGCGGCCCGGATCTCCTCGAGCGGTACGGCGAACTGGCCCTCGACGGTCAACGACGCCCCGTCACCGGCACCCTCGGAGACGCCCAGGTCGGTGACCGGGCACCCGTGCTGCTCGCACAGCGCGGTGAAGCGGTCGACCTCCGCCGGGTCCACGGCGACCAGCGCCCGGGCGGTCGACTCGGCGAAGAGCGCCACGAAGGGGTCCCCGGCCACCGACACGGTGGCCCCCACGCCGTTCCGCAGGCAGGTCTCGACCAGCGCCTGCGCCAGCCCACCGTCCGACAGGTCGTGCGCGGCGTGGACGATGCCTTCGGCGGCTGCAGCGACGAAGAGCTCCCCCAGGGCGCGCTCCGCCGCCAGGTCGACCTGCGGCGGGAGTCCGCCGAGGTGCCTGTGGACCACGTGCGCCCACTCCGAGCCGGACAGCTCCTCACGTGTGGTGCCCACCTGGAGGAGCCGCATCCCCTCGGCGCGGAGGCCCACCGGCGTCCTGCGCGTCACGTCGTCGATGACGCCGAGCACCGCCACCACCGGGGTGGGGTGGATCGGGGTCTCGCCGGTCTGGTTGTAGAGGCTGACGTTGCCGCCGGTGACCGGGATGCCCAGCTCCTGGCAGCCGTCGGCCAGCCCGCGGACCGCCTCGGCGAACTGCCACATCACGTCCGGGTCCTCAGGTGAGCCGAAGTTCAGGCAGTCGCTGACCGCCATCGGGCGGGCGCCGGACACCGCGACGTTGCGGAACGACTCGGCCAGTGCCAGCTTCGCACCGGTGTAGGGGTCGAGCTTCGCGAACCGGCCGTTGCAGTCGGTGGCGAGGGCGACCCCGAGGCCGGACTCCTCGTCGACCCGCACCATCCCGGCGTCCTCCGGCTGGGCGAGCACGGTGTTGCCGAGGACGTAGCGGTCGTACTGGTCGGTGATCCACGACCGGTCGCAGAGGTTGGGGCTGGCAACCATCCGCAGGAGGGTGTCCCGCAGCTCGTCGCCGGTGGTCGGACGGGGCAGCACCGACGCGTCGTCGGCCTGCAGGGCGTCCTGCCAGGCCGGCCGGTGGTACGGACGGTCGTAGACCGGACCCTCGTGGGCCACCGTGCGCGGCGGTACGTCGCAGACGACCTCGCCGTGCCACTCGACGAGCAGCCGGCCGCCGCGCTCGGCCTCCTCGGGCGAGACCTCGGTGACCTCGCCGACGACGGTCGCGTCGACCTCCCACTTCTCGCAGATCTCCAGGAAGCGCGCGACCTTGGCGGGCTCGACGACCGCCATCATCCGCTCCTGCGACTCGCTCATGAGGATCTCCTCCGGCGAGAGCGTCGAGTCGCGCAGCGGGACGCGGTCGAGCCAGACCCGCATGCCGCCGTCGCCCGCGGACGCCAGCTCGGAGGTCGCGCAGGACAGTCCGGCGCCGCCCAGGTCCTGGATGCCGGTGACGAGCTCCTCGGCGAACAGCTCGAGGGTGCACTCGATGAGCAGCTTCTCCATGAACGGGTCGCCGACCTGGACGCTCGGCCGCTTCGCGGGGCCCCCGGAGTCGAAGGTCTCGCTGGCCAGCACGGACACCCCGCCGATGCCGTCGCCGCCGGTGCGCGCGCCGTACAGGATGACCTGGTTGCCGACGCCGGACGCCTTGGCGAGGTGCAGCTGCTCGTGGCGCATGACGCCGACGCAGAGCGCGTTGACCAGCGGGTTGCCCAGGTAGCTCTCGTCGAAGACCGCCTCGCCGCCGATGTTCGGCAGCCCGAGGCAGTTCCCGTAGCCACCCACGCCGGCCACGATCCCCGGCAGCACCCGCTTGGTGTCGTCGGCGTCCAGGGGCCCGAACCGCAGCGGGTCCATCACCGCGACCGGACGGGCACCCATGCTGAGGATGTCGCGGACGATGCCGCCGACCCCGGTCGCGGCACCCTGGTAGGGCTCGACGTACGACGGGTGGTTGTGCGACTCGACCTTGAACGTGACCGCGTAGCCCTGGCCGATGTCGACGACGCCGGCGTTCTCCCCCATGCCGACCATGAGGTGGGCGCGCATCTCGTCGGTGACCTTCTCGCCGAACTGGCGCAGGTGCACCTTGGAGGACTTGTAGGAGCAGTGCTCGCTCCACATCACCGAGTACATCGCCAGCTCCGAGCTGGTCGGGCGGCGGCCGAGGATCTCGCGGATCTCGGCGTACTCGTCGGGCTTCAGCCCGAGGTCCGCCCAGGGCTGGTTCCTGTCGGGATCGTTCTGGGCGTGCGCGACGGTGTCGAGAGGGGCGGCCACCCGGCCAAATCTACTGGCGCTTCGCTGACGAGCGCCGACCGCGGTGGCAGGATGGACAGCCCGCCTCCGGAAGGTGCTCCCATGCTCGACCGTCGCACGCTCCTCACCGCTGCCGTCGCCGGCGCAGCCGCCCCGGTCCTCATGGGCGGCTCGGCCCAAGCGGCCCCTGCTGCGGGCAGGGTGCTGGCCAGGAACCTCTCGGTGCCCTGGGGCGTCGCGTTCCTCCCGGACGGCGACGCGCTGGTCGGCGAGCGTCCGAACGGACGGGTCCACCGGGTCCGCAAGAGCGGTGGGCGGTCGCTCGTCGGGAGCCTGTCGGCCGTCCAGGACCGCGGTGAGGGCGGGCTGCTCGGCATCGCCGTCGCACCGACCTTCGCCGACGACCGGTGGGTGTACTTCTACTTCACCTCCGCCGACGACAACCGGATCGTGCGCAAGCGGTTCCGCAACGGCTCGCTCGGCCGGACCGAGGTCGTCCTCGACGGCATCCCGGCGGCGTCGAACCACAACGGTGGCCGGCTCGCGTTCGGCCCGGACGGAATGCTCTACGCCAGCACCGGCGACGCGAGCAACACCTCCCTCGCTCAGGACAAGAGCTCCCTCGGCGGCAAGATCCTGCGGATGACCCCCTCGGGCGGGGTGCCGGACGACAACCCCTTCGACAGCCGCGTCTGGTCCTACGGCCATCGCAACGTGCAAGGGCTCGCCTGGGACGGGTCCGGTCGGATGTGGGCGACCGAGCTGGGCCAGAACACCCGCGACGAGCTCAACCGGATCCGTCGAGGTCGCAACTACGGCTGGCCGGAGGTGGAAGGCGGCGACGGGGACGGGCCCTACGCCGACCCCTTCGTCACCTGGAGCACCGAGGACTGCTCGCCCAGCGGGGTGGCGGTGGCCCGCGGCCGCGCGTGGGTGGGTGCGCTCGGAGGACAGTCGCTGTGGTCCGTGCGGCTGTCGGGTCCCAAGGCACGCGCGAAGGTGCGGCACTTCCAGGGCGACTTCGGCCGCATCCGCACCGTCCAGAAGGCGCCGGACGGCTCGCTGTGGATCACGACGTCCAACCAGGACGGCCGGGGCTCACCGTCGGACAGCGACGACCGCGTCATCCGCGTCACCGTCTGACGAGCCGTTGCCCGCGGCGCGGCTCAGCGGGACAGCAGGTAGACCGCGGCCCCGGCGCGCAGGTTCGCCAGCCGCTCGTTGGCCAGCCGGCGACCGCGCTCGTCGAGCAGCAGCCGCGTCTCGACCGTCCAGTCGCGGGCGGCGAAGAGCTCCTCGAGGTCCGGCAGCGTGGACAGGTGGATGTTCGGCGTCTCGAACCACGGGTACGGCAGCTCGCGCGACACCGGCATCCGACCGCGGACCACCAGCGACGCCCGGTGCTTCCACAGCCCGAAGTTCGGCACCGAGACCACGCAGCGCCGCCCGATCCGCCGGATCTCCGCGAGCACGTCCGCCGGCCGGCGGAGCGCCTGCAGGGTCCGCGAGAGGACGACGACGTCGTAGGAGTCGTCGGCGAGCTCGGACAGCTCGGTGTCCACGTCGAGCTCGATGACCGGCACACCCCGCCTGATCGCGCGTACGACGGCCCGGTCCTCGATCTCCACACCGGTGCCGGTGCACCCGGACTCGTGGAACAGGTGGTCCAGCAGCTCGCCGTCGCCGCAGCCGAGGTCGAGCACGCGCGAGCCCGTCGGCACCAGCCCCGCGACGACGTCGAGGTCAGGCCGCACGTGCGCCCCGCTCGTCGTACGCCCGGTCCAGGAACGCGCGCACCGTCTCGTGGTAGCCGGGAGGCGTCAGCAGGAACGAGTCGTGCCCCGCGGGCGAGCTGATCTCGCGGAACGACACCGGGACCCGGCCGTGCTCGAGGGTCCGCACGATGCGGCGGGAGTGGGCGGTGCTGAACCGCCAGTCGGAGTCGAACGAGACGACGAGCGCCTGCGTGCCTGCCTCCGCGATCCGGCCGACGGCCGCCGGGTCGGCGAACGGGTCGTAGTAGTCCATGACGCGGGTCAGGTAGAGGTACGACAGCGCGTCGAACCGGTCGAGGAACGACTCTCCCTGGTGGCGGAGGTAGGACTCCACCTGGAAGTCGACGTCGAAGCCGAGCGCCGGGGTCGCGCCGTGCTGCAGCCGCCGGTCGAACTTGTCGGTGAGCGCCTGGTCGGACAGGTAGGTGATGTGCGCCATCATCCGCGCGATCATCAACCCGATGTCGGGACGCCGGTCGGACTCGAGGTAGCGACCGTCCGCGAAGTCGGGGTCCCGCATGATCGCCTCACGGGCGACCGCCGTGAAGGCGATGTTCTGGGCGCTCAGCCGGCTGCTGGCCGCGACGACGACGGCGTTCGCGACCTCCTCGGGGGTCTCGGCCATCCACTGCACGACCTGCATGCCGCCGAGCGATCCGCCGACCGCCGCTGCGAGACGCCGTACGCCGAGGTGGTGCATGAGCGACCGGTGCACGGTGACGAAGTCGGTCATCTGGATGAGCGGGAAGTCCAGCCCGTAGGGACGGCCGGTCGCCGGGTCGGTCGACGCAGGGCCGGTGGTCCCCTGGCAGCCGCCGAGCAGGTTGGGCGAGATCACGAAGAACCGGTCGGTGTCGACGGGCTTGCCCGGGCCGATGAGGTTGTCCCACCAGCCGACGCGACCGTCGGGCGTCGTACCTGCAGCGTGGGCGTCGCCGGTCAGCGCGTGGCAGACGAAGACCGCGTTGTCCGCCTGGGGGGAGAGGGTGCCGTAGGTCTGGAAGGCCACCTCGACCGGAGCGAGCGTCCGGCCGCTGGCAAGGCGGAGCGGGTCGCCCTCGGGGAAGAGGACGACCCGCTCTGTCGCTGTGGCGCCAAGGCTCACTTGGCAGCGGTGAGGGCCTGCTCGAGGTCGGCGAGGATGTCGTCGATGTGCTCGATGCCGACCGACAGCCGCACCATGTCCTCCGGCACGCCGGCGGTGTCGAGCTCCTCAGGAGTGAGCTGGGAGTGCGTCGTGGTGGCGTTGTGGATCGCCAATGACTTGGCGTCCCCGATGTTGGCCAGGTGACTGATCAGCTGCAGCGACTCGATGAACCGCTGACCGCCCTCGCGGCCCGACTTCACCCCGAAGCTCACCAGGCCGCCGTACCCGCCCTTCAGGATCCGGTCCGCGACCTCCTTCTGCGGGTTGGACTCGAGCCCGGGGTAGGTCACCCACGAGACGTTGTCGTGGTTCTCGAGGTACTGCGCGACCTTGAGGGCGTTCTCGCTGTGCCGCTCCATGCGCAGGTGCAGCGTCTCGAGACCCTGCAGGAAGAGCCACGAGTTGAGCGGCGCGATGGCCGCGCCCGTGTTGCGCAGCAGGACCGTGCGGGCCCGGATGATGTAGGCGAGGTTGCCGACGGCCTCGGTCCACACCACGCCGTGGTAGGCGCCGTCGGGTCCGGTCAGCCCGGGGAACCGCTCCTTGTGGGCGTTCCAGTCGAAGTTGCCGGAGTCGACGATGACGCCGCCGATGCTGGTGCCGTGGCCGCCGATGTACTTCGTCGCCGCGTGCACGACCACGTCGGCACCGAGGTCGAATGGCCTGCACAGCAACGGAGTCGGAGCGGTGTTGTCGACGATGAGCGGGAGCCCCTGCGCGTGGGCGGCGTCGGCCCAGGCGCTGATGTCGACGACGTTGACCTTCGGGTTCCCGATCGTCTCGGCGAAGACGAGCCTGGTGCGGTCGTCGACGTGCTGGGCGAGCTCCTCGGGCTTCTCCGGGTTGACGAAGCGCACCTCGATCCCGAACTGCGGGAGGGTGTGGGCGAAGAGCGCGAAGGTGCCGCCGTACAACGTCGAGATCGCGACGATGTTGTCGCCGGTGCCGGCGATGTTGAGCACGGCGTACGTCGTCGCGGCGGAGCCGGACGCGGTGGCGAGCGCACCGACGCCGCCCTCGAGAGCGGTCATCCGCTCCTCGAAGACGCTCTGCGTCGGGTTCATGATCCGCGTGTAGATGTTGCCCGGCTCGGCCAGCGAGAACAGGTTCGCGGCGTGCTCGGTGTCGTTGAAGACGTAGGACGTCGTCTGGTAGATCGGCACGGCTCGGGCGTTCGTCGCCGGATCTGCCTCTTCCTGGCCGGCGTGGATGGCCAGGGTCTCGGGTCGATAGGTGCTGGGCTCAGTCATGGCGCGACCCTACGCGGGCCGTGTAGGAGCGCCCGATTGTCTTGCCATTCGGTACAGATTCTCGTTCGGCTGAGTCCCTACCGACTTTCAGTCACGGGGTGACTGACTCTCGGTACTGATTGCGGTGCATCAGGCTCGAGGTGGCCCAACACCGAGCACGTCGGGCTGCACCGTCTCGGCTTCCCCAGCCATCCTCGGTTCCTGAGAACCCGGCCCAGACGACCGGCAGTTCGACACGCGGTGCTCTCGGCGTGCCGCCAACCCAGCCGAAGCGTCATCACGTCGTCGCCGGCTACGAGCAGGTCCCGGTCCTGGTCGTCCCACTTGTCCCGACTGGCCTCGTGGCCGATGCGGCCGTCAAGCTCGATCACGAGTCGGTACTGGCTGTACCTCACGTCGCGGTAGACGATGCCGTCCTCCGTGCGCTCATGGGCCTGCCTGTCCGGTCGTGGTAGGCCGTGAGCCCTTTCCACCCGACGCCGGTAGGTCCCTTCGAGCACCGACTGAACGCCGTCGGTGACATCCTGGAGCACGCTCAGAAGCCATCGGCGATGCCTGAGGCGGGGCTGACGCTCCAGCTCGGCAGCCAACCGTCCCGGAGTCGTCACTCTCCGTCGGCAGGCAGCCGACACGAGCGCAAGTGCATCGACTCGCGTCCTGGCTCCGCCACACATGGACAGCAATGCGTCCTCGAGCCGCACTCGGGGAGGGCCAACATGCCACTGCACGCGCGACTCCAGGTCCACCAGCTGGTGGGCCCGAACGCCCGGCAAGGGCGTCGGCGTACGCGCCGCGTCCACAGCCACGTGGATCACGTCTCCGGCGCGGTTGACGCTCGACTCGTCGGTGAGCGCGGCCGGCCAGTGAAAGAGCACCGCTGCCCAGGCGCGGTTCGACCAGGTCAACGGTCCCGTGTGGTTCACGTACACGCCGGTGTGCACCCTCCGAAGCTCGCGGCGGCGCACCCAACGACGGATATCGGCGTCAGTCGCCCCGGCGTCGATCAGCTGTCGACGTGCGACCACGCCGGATTGCTCCTCGAGCCTCTCCCGGACGACACGCAGCTCCATGGCGCACAGGGTGCTTGTCGGGGGCGCCTGCCTGCTGCGTCGGAGCAACCACCTGAGGACAGTGCCGAATTTCAGTCACCCGGTGGATGAAACCCGGTAGTGACGCGAGTCAGGCGTTGGTGAGCGACTTCAGGACCGAGGTGAAGAACGGCAGCCCGTCGGTGCCGGGTCCGCAGAGCTCCTCGACGGCGTGCTCCGGGTGCGGCATCAGCCCGACCACGTTGCCGCGCTCGTTGGTGATCCCGGCGATGTCGCGCAGGGAGCCGTTGGGGTTGCCGCCGAGGTAGCGGGCGACGACGCGCCCCTCGCCCTCGAGCTCGTCCAACGTCGCCTCGGACGCCACGTAGCCACCCTCGCCGTTCTTGAGCACGATCGTGACCTCGGCGCCGGCGTCGTACTCGCTGGTCCAGAGCGTGCCGGTGTTCTCGATCCGCAGCCGCTGGTCGACGCAGTTGAACTTGCGGTGGTCGTTGCGGATCAGGGCGCCGGGCAGCAGGTGGGACTCGCAGAGGATCTGGAAGCCGTTGCAGATGCCCAGGACCGGCAGGCCCCGGGACGCGCCCGCGATCACCTCGGTCATCACCGGCGCGAAGCGGGCGATGGCTCCGGCGCGCAGGTAGTCGCCGTACGAGAAGCCGCC